>VFJL01000056.1 GCA_009886095.1 Nitrosomonadales bacterium
CGAATTGTTCGGCGACACGATAACCAAAAGGGGTAGCACCGATTTGCGGAATGGAAAGACCGCCGGTTGCGATCACCAATGAATCTGTGACCACGCCACCACGGTCGGTTTCCAACACAAACCTGCTGCCATCACTGGTGATACTGGGGGTGCTGAACCCGGCCAAATTGATACTCTGTACCCGGCACGGCATCTGCCATTCCACGCCTGCTGCATGGCATTCCTGCTGCAGCAGGTCGATGATCTGTTGCGAACTGTCGTCGCAAAACAATTGCCCTAGTTTCTTCTCGTGATAACGGATGCCGTGTTTTTCTACCAGCGTGACAAAGTCCTGCGGGGTGAAGCGTGCCAGCGCAGAATGGCAGAAATGCGGATTATGTGACAGGAAATTTTCTGGCCCAACATGGCGGTTGGTGAAATTGCAGCGCCCACCGCCGGAAATGCGGATTTTTTCCGCGAGCTTGGTCGCATGCTCCAGCAGTAGCACCGAACGGCCGCGTTTGCCTGCCTCCATCGCACACATCATGCCTGCAGCACCGGCACCGATCACGACTACATCTTTTTTTAATTTCATTTTTTAGATTGCTCTGATTATTGCGCAAACGAAACTGGTGAGCGTAACTTGTCCTAACCCCGCTATAATAGCGGCTGTATAAACAATCTGCTGCCATGACATAGCTATGACCCGGCCAGCCCAACTCAATTTCAAGTCACACCTAAGCGAAATCCTGCATCATGCTTTGCATGAAATTGCACCAGTGGTCCCCGGTGTGAGCATCGAATTCGCACGTCCAAAGCAGGCCAGCCACGGCGATTATTCCTGCAATCTGGCAATGCAGTTGGCCAAACCGCTGCACCAGAATCCGCGCGACATCGCCGCCTTGTTGATCAAGGCAATGCCTGCTTCACCCTATCTGGAAAAAATCGAGATCGCGGGTGCGGGGTTCATCAATCTGTTCCTCAAGACCTCTGCCAAGCAACAGTTTCCACGCCATGCGCTGGAGAGCGTTACCAAATTTGGCCATAGCGACAACGGCGTGGGCAAGAGAATTCAGGTGGAATTTGTTTCAGCTAATCCCACCGGGCCGCTGCATGTCGGTCACGGACGCGGCGCAGCGTTTGGTGCGAGTCTTGCCAATGTGCTGACCGCCGCCGGTTTTTCTGTTGAGCGCGAGTACTATATCAACGATGCGGGACGGCAGATGGACATTCTGGCGCTTTCCACCTGGCTGCGCTATCTGGAACTGAACGGTGCCACCATCGCCTTTCCCGGCAATGCCTATCAGGGAGAGTACGTGCGCGACATGGCGCGACTGATATACAAGGCGCATGGCAACCGCTACCTGCACCAACCCGATTTGCTGTTTGCAGATATTCCTCCGGCATTAGATGACGCTAGTGAAGCTCGGCTTGATGGATTAATCGCCAAAGCCAAGAAACTGCTGGGGCAGGATTATGCTTATATCCACAATTTTGTTCTCACTGAGCAGTTGGGTGATTGCCGCAACGACTTGATGGAATTCGGTGTGGTGTTTGATACCTGGTTTTCGGAGCAATCGCTGTTCGACAGCGGTATGGTGGCACACGTGGTGCAACTACTCGAACAGAAAAATTATTTGTACCAGCAGGATGGTGCCAAATGGTTCCGCTCATCCGATTTCGGCGACGAAAAAGACCGGGTGGTGCAGCGTGCAAATGGAGAGTTCACTTATTTTGCTTCTGACATTGCCTATCACCTCAACAAATTTGAGCGTGGCTTTGATCGCGCCATCGATGTGTGGGGCGCCGATCACCACGGTTATATCCAGCGGGTAAAGGGCGCGTTGCAGGCATTGGCGTTGGATCCAGCGAAACTCGAAGTTGCTTTGGTGCAGTTCGCGGTGCTCTACCGCGATGGCAAAAAAACTTCTATGTCCACCCGTTCAGGCGAATTTGTCACGTTACGGGAATTACGCCAGGAAGTGGGTAACGATGCCGCGCGATTTTTTTATGTGTTGCGCAAGAGTGATCAACATCTGGATTTCGATTTGGACTTGGCCAAGTCACAAAGCAACGATAACCCGGTGTATTACGTGCAATACGCCCATGCACGAGTCTGCAGCGTTCTGGAGCAGTGGGGTGAAGACACGGCGCTGCTTGTCACGGCGGATCCCAGTCCGCTCACTAGTCCTGCGGAACTGGCGCTGTTGCAGAAGCTGATTGATTATCCCGAGACGGTGGATGCGGCAGCGAAAGAACTTTCTCCTCACCTGATCGCTTTTTATCTCAGGGAGCTGGCAGGCGAATTCCACAGTTACTATAATGCGACCCGTTTTCTCGTGCCGGAAGTGCCGCTACGGCTTGCCCGCCTGGCACTGATTGCGGCAATACGACAAGTGCTGGTGAACGGACTGACATTGCTGGGTGTAAGTGCGCCCAGCAAGATGTAAGCCGACAGACAAACCCAATAAGGATTTCCATGAGTCGAGATTACAAATCTCAGCCCAAATCTACACCCTCCGGCAGAAGCGGGAGTTCTCTTGTTTTGGGGTTGTTTATCGGTTATGCATTGGGACTTATCAGTGCCATGGGTATCTGGATATATATCAATCAGGCGCCCAGTCCGTTCGTTGCCCAGGATAGGCCCGTCGACAGCGCGGTAAAGAGCGACCCGAGTCCAGCGCAAAAGGGTGGGCAGGTAGCCGGCAAAGACGACAAATCAGCGCAGACTGCTGACGGCAAGCCGCGTTTCGAATTTTACAAGATGCTGCCAGGCGCCGAGGAGCCGGTCACCGAGCAACAACTCCAGCAGGCAGTACCGCAACCCTCGTCCAAAGAAAGCTATTTTATTCAGGCGGGATCATTCCAGAACGCCGAGGATGCGGATAACCTGAAAGCGAAGCTCGCAATGATGGGGGTGGAAGCGTCGGTCCAAGTGGTCGATCTGGCGGAGAAGGGAACTTGGCACAGAGTGCGTATGGGGCCTTTAAAAGATACCGGCGAGATCAGCCGGGTGCGTGCCTCCCTGCAACAAAATGGCATCCAGACCAGCCTGATCAAGGTGCATGAAGGAGTGCAGTAGCCTGTTATCAACGTCAACACAATTTCTGTTATCGCGAGGAAAAAAATGAAGCTAATCCGATTTTTTACGATCTTGTTGTTGTCTACCGGCTTAGGGTTAACCGCTACTTCCAGCGCCCGTGCTGAAATCGTTGAAGGGCGTGATTACACCGTCCTACCCGAAGCCCGGCCGACGGAAAGCGGTAAAAACATTGAGGTGCTCGAATTCTTCTGGTATGGCTGCCCGCACTGCTACGACCTGCATCCGCTTATCAAAGCCTGGCAGAAAAAGATGCCGAAAGACGTGAGCTTTCGCTATGTTCCGGCAGTGTTCCGTGCCAACTGGGTTCCCGGCACAAAAACTTTTTACGCATTGGAAGCCCTGGGCGTAAGGGACAAGCTGCACGATAAAGTTTACGACGCCATTCATCTCGACAAGATAGACCTGAGCAAGGAAGACCTATTATTCGACTGGATGGCAAAGCAGGGGATAGAGCGGCAGAAATTTGTTGATGCCTACAACTCTTTCTCGGTGCAGAATCAGGCATCCCGCTCCACACAAATGTCCAAGGATTACAACCTCGCAGGTGTCCCCGCATTGGTGGTGGATGGCAGATATCTGACCAGTGGCAAGATGGGTGGCACTCCGCAGGACACCATCAGAACGCTGGAAGAGTTGATTGTGAAAGTGCGCAAGGAGAGGGCAAAGAAATAGTATGGTACTGATCCCACCAGATCAGCATTCCAGTTTCAGTCCAAAAGTGAAACGAGGCGACGAGCGAATGAGCACTGGAGATGGTACAGGGATGGTACGGCAAGGTGCAAACGCGGAAACCAACGAAGTGTCACTGATGGAATGGGATCGGAAGTTGACCACCCAATGCCGCTGACAGTCCTCATCAGCGGCGCCTCCAGCGGTCTGGGCAGAGCCTTGGCACTGCATTATGCAAGACAGGGTGCAACCTTGGGATTAATCGCACGGCGCAGAGAACTGCTGCAGGAACTCGCGCAAGAACTACCCGGCGCAGCCGTTTACGTTGCCGATGTCCGTGATGCCACTGCCATGCAGGCTGTTGCACAGGATTTTATGCACCATCACGGCCACCCGGATATTGTCATCGCCAATGCCGGCATCAGTCGTGGCACGCTCACCGAATACGCTGAAGACAGTGAGGTTTTCGCGGACATCCTCGCCACTAACGTCAACGGCATGCTCAACATCTTCCAACCGTTTGTCGTGGCAATGCGCACTGCCGGACACGGCAGCCTGGTCGGGATCGCCAGTGTTGCAGGCTATCGCGGCCTCCCCGGTGGGGGCGCTTACTCCGCTTCCAAGGCAGCTACCATCGCCTACTTGGAAAGTCTACGGGTAGAAATGCACGGCAGCGGGGTCTCCGTTATCACCATTTGCCCCGGCTACATCGTCACACCGATGACAGCAAACAATCCCTTCTACATGCCTTTCATCCTGTCGGCAGAAGTCATGGCTGAGAAAATCGTCCGCACCATCGAACGCAAAAAACTGTACGCCGTGATTCCGTGGCAAATGGCCATCGTCGCGCGAGTGCTGAGACTACTTCCCAATTTTCTCTATGATCGCTTGTTTGCCAAAGCGCCGCGCAAACCGCGCTGATTGGTAGCTTGTGTTTCTCGAATGGGTGGTATCAGACTATTTGCAATAGTAGTGGAGGGCAGGTATGTCAACGGGTTTCTGCTACTCGCGATGGTCACACATGTATATCCAATTCCATTTCATTAGTGACATTTCGCTTATACCCCACCTGTGCCTTGTCGTGCTGCGCTCCGAAGGAAGTCCTCTTGAGGAAGGGCGTACTGTCTGCGGCGTTCGTTCGTCATCGCTTCATTCCACTTTCGAACTGGAATTGAATAAGGGCATGTCAGCGGAAATTTTTGATGCTTTAGTTAGCCCGTACTGAACATACGAGTGACAAGAAACTAGCTGCAATATGAATTAATTGTGAATAATATGTTCATTAATTGTGAACTTATTGTGAAATATTAACTCTGAGTTAAGCAAGCTACTTTTATAGCTAGCGTGGAATTCCTTAAATAACATCCTCTTAGGAGCATCTTCCGTGAAAACTACTCGTTCTGCCTCCGTCTTAATTTTATCCGTTGGTATCTTCCTCCTGTGGGCTACCCCTATTCTAGCTTCGAATGAATTTGATGCAGGTTGGTTTGCCATAGAGTTTTGTGTCTTGATGGGGACTTACGTAATGCTCGTCTACCCCAGTCTTTTCAGTTTCATACCTCGTCGCAATAAACAGACTACTTATAGTGCCATGGCGTAAATAGCGCCTGATTTTTTGTAGGAAAATCGTAAGGGAAACGCAAGTTTTATTCCATTTTCATAAACGAGGAGAAAATAATAATGAAAAATAATTTTTCGGGATATGTATTTAAATTTCTAATTGTTTGGATGGGATCGTCATTGACAGGTTTAACCTATGCTCAGGATGCGAAAGTGGTGGAGTATCAAGCTGCTGAAGTCGAACTAAAAAATATTCAAAAGCAATTGATGGGGAAACTGAGTGACAAGGATAAGGAAAATTTAAAAAAATCTCAGAGACAGTGGAATACATTTAAAAATACCGACTGTAAATATGAAGGGGTAGATACGTTCCAGTGTCTTGGGTCGAGAACCAAAGAACGAACGCAGCATCTGAAAGATCGCCTGGAGAGTTCACCTCACTAGAACGATGCGACGATGCATGTGATGGAGTGGGGGGCTTTGGCCGTAGAGGATGTCTGTTGTCAGCGGCGAGCCCTCACCAGCGGTGCCTCCAGCGGTCTGGGTAGGGCCTTGGCACTGTATTATGCAAGACAGGGTGTAAACACCAAATTCAATGGTAGACCCTGTTGATTTCTGTGACCCTGTTGATTTCGCGCTAATTGTGAGAAATTGCGTTGCGCATATAATCCCAGATAATTCATTAGGCGGCTCTCTGAGCTTACGCGAGTGCTGGCGGTCAGTCTGCTGCCATTTCTGCCGCTTGCTCCGCGTCCATAGACCCGCTATGGATTTCTCCCAACCAGCAAAACTGCTTCGCATCCTGCCTCACCATCATCTCACGTCCCAACGGATTATCTGGGATAAAATGAGATTTCTAAAATCGAAAGTACTCGGCAGTAATGAATCCAGAACACTTGCAGCTATTGGTTACCCGAGTCATGCCTTACGGCAAGTACAAGGGACGTCTGATAGCCGATTTGCCTGGGGATTATCTCAACTGGTTTGCTCGTAAAGGGTTCCCTCCTGGCGAAATCGGCAATCTATTGGCGTTGATGCAAGAGCTGGATCACAATGGGCTTTCATCTCTACTAGACCCACTTCGAAAACGCTAATACGATTGCCAGGTGCAACAGCGCTGCTGACGCGTACAAAAGACGGTATGCCGTGATTCCGTGGCAAATGGCCATCGTCGCACGAGTACTGAACTTCCTGATTTCTCTATGACCATCGGTTCACCAAAGTACCGAACAAACCGCACTGAACGTCTCAAAAGAAACTCGCCAATGGATTTCAGGTCACTCGTACATCAAATTTGATTTTATCTCTTGACCGCTGTTACATTGCGTCTAGTACGAGATGGTTTATCGCAATGATGAATAAGGAAAAATTATGGCCAACGCAACGAATCCATCACGGATTCTTGAGACAGGTTTTGGTTTTTGGGAATCCAAGGTTCTTCTTACAGCAGTTGAACTAGAGCTTTTCACCAAACTGGAGGAGCAGTCCATGACTGGAGTATCCCTGGGTGGGATACTCGATCTTCATCCACGCGGAATCTGGGATTTTTTTGATACATTGGTAGCGCTAGGATTTTTGAACCGGGATGGGACTGGGCCAACGGCACTCTATTCCAATACCGAGGAAACCAGTTTGTTTCTCGATAAAAACAAGCCCTCTTATGTCGGCGGCATTCTTGAGATGGCCAATGACCGCTTGTATGGATTCTGGAATGACCTGGGGGTCGCGCTCAAAACAGGCAAACCCCAGAATGAAGTCAAGCACAGCCAGAAACCCATGTTTGAGATGCTCTACGAAGATTTGCCACGGCTTGAACAATTTATGGGTGCCATGAGAGGACTTTCAATTGGTAACTTCCAGGCATTTGCACAACAGTTTGATTTTTCAAACTATGAATCGCTTTGTGACGTAGGAGGTGCCACCGGATTGCTTTCAAGCCTCGTGGCAGGGCAGCACCCGCACATGAAATGTACGACGTTTGATTTGCCGGTCATCGAGCCAATAGCCAAAAAATGGATCACAAAAGCGGGGCTATCTGAGCGTATTGATGTCGTATCGGGAGATTTTTTTAAAGACGCCTTGCCAAAGTCAGACATTATTACAATGGGAAATATCCTGCACGACTGGAATCTGGAGAAGAAGAAGCACCTTATACGTCAAGCATATGAAGCGCTGCCGGAAAATGGTGTGTTTGTCGTGATAGAAAATATCATCGATGATGACCGGCGTACCAATGCCTTCGGGCTCATGATGTCCCTGCATATGCTTATCGAGTTTGGCGATGCCTTTGATTTCACTGGGGCCAATTTTTGGGAGTGGTGCCAGGAAGCCGGATTTAAACGATATGAAATAATACATCTGGCAGGCCCATGTAGCGCAGCAATAGCCTATAAATAGATATCCAAACTACTTACGCATATTTTGGAGCCATGCTTATACGTCTTGCGTTGGCATTTCACCTGTAATATGTTGCGAGCTGATCCCACGACGGAATCGGCAATCTATTGGCGTTGATACAAGAGCTGGATCACAATGGAATTTTATCTCTATTAGTACCACTCAGAGAACGATAACAGGATCGCTAAATGCGACAGCGCTATTGGCGCACCCAAAAAATTTGACTAGATACTGAAAAGTGTATGGGCTGGTTTAATTGAAGCCCCATTTTCTCTGTTTATTCCGTATGTTCCGTGGTATGAGTTGTTTCCAGGATGAACAGAAAATATGAGTGCAGCACGGCACCGATGAAACCTCCAAAAAGAATTGAACCGCTAATCCAGGATGGCCTTGTTGATGAGGTCATCCGTCAGTTGATGAGTGGCAAGGAAGCCATGGTCTACGTGGTGCGCTGCGGAGAGGAGATACGTTGCGCGAAAGTTTACAAAGAAGCCAACAAGCGCAGTTTCCGCCAGAGCGTGGATTACACTGAAGGCCGCAAGGTAAAGAACAGCCGTCGTGCGCGTGCCATGGAAAAAGGCACCAGCTATGGACGCAAAGCACAGGAAGAAGCTTGGCAAAATGCCGAGGTGGATGCTTTGTACCGGCTTGCCGCAGCTGGTGTGCGCGTGCCCAAGCCGTATAACTTTCATGAGGGCGTGTTGTTGATGGAGTTGGTGACTGACAGCGATGGCAACGCCGCTCCACGGCTCAACGATCTGGCGCTCACAGCAGAGCTATCTCGCGAATACCACCACATACTGATCACGCAGGTGGTGCGCATGCTCTGTGCCGGGGTCGTGCATGGTGATTTGTCCGAATACAACGTGCTGGTCGACAGTACCGGACCCGTCATTATCGACCTACCGCAAGCCATCGATGCAGCCGCCAATAACCAGGCCCGCAAGATGCTGCTGCGGGATGTCGAGAATCTGGCCACTTACTTTGGTCGCTTTGCGCCCGAGTTGTTGACCACCGACTACGGTATGGAAATATGGTCGCTCTATCAAAGCAGCCAGCTACACCCGGAGAGTGTCCTGACTGGGTGCTTCGAGCGTATTGAGAACCCGGTCGATATGAAAAGTGTCATGCGTGAGATCAACGACACACTCAAGGAAGAAGAGGCGCGGCAACTTTATCGTGCATTACGTTTACATCAATGATTTTTCAGGAAGCTAGTTGCACTGTTTTATTCCAGTTTTAGCTTGAAAGTGAAATGAGGTGCCCAGTACATCCTATTAGGAAACTTTCTTTGGGGCGAATAGTATGGCCAAATAGGGGCGAGGATATTAATGAGGCGTCCCTGATGAAATGACATTGGAATCAGACGATATCGCCATCCACATAAAACCACTGCCCTGCTTCGCGCACGAAGCGACTGATTTCATGCAAACGATGCGCGCGACCATTCACCTTGTGGCGCGCCACGAATTCCACCAGCGCATGATTTGACTCTGGCTGTTCATGGCGCTTTACTTCCAGCCCCAGCCATTTTTTTCGCGGTTCGCTTGTCAGTTCAAGTGAGGCTGGGCATGTACTGTGATGCCAGGTTGCCAGCAGGTAATCTTCACGATTGAGTGTGTAGGCAGTATAGCGCGAACGCATCAATGCTTCTGCAGTGGGAGCAACCTTACCATCATCCAGATAGCGACTGCAGCAGTCGGCATATTTTTTATTGGCGCTCCCCAACGGCTTCGTCGTTACCCCTGCGTAGCCGCAACATGGACATAGGGGAGCAACCGTTATGCCTGCCACAGCGGCGGTTCATCCATCAGTGCGATCTGTTCGCGTAATTCAAGGATACGATCCTGCCAATAGCGCTGGGTGTTGAACCATGGGAACGCCTGCTTGAAAGCAGGATCGTCCCAGCGCTGCGCGAGCCATGCCGCATAATGAATCAGGCGCAGGGTGCGGAGCGCTTCGACCAGATGCAATTCGCGTTCGTCAAAATCGCAAAAGTCTTCATACCCAGCCAGCACGTCAGTCAACTGTCGCACCATGTCGGCGCGCTCGCCCGACAATAGCATCCACAAATCCTGCACCGCTGGCCCCATGCGGCTGTCATCAAAATCCACGAAGTGCGGACCTTCTTCTGTCCATAGTACGTTGCCCACGTGGCAGTCGCCGTGCAGACGCAATGCGCGCACTTCACCTGCACGCGCAAAGCAATGGCGCACACCATCCAACGCCTGATCCACCGCGCTGAAATAGGCCACATTGAGATCAGCTGGAATAAATTCATGCGTCAACAGATAATCGCGTGGCTGTTCACCAAAGCTAGCGATATCCAGCGTTGGGCGCTCACGAAATGGCTTGAGTGCCCCGATGGCGTGGATGCGCCCGAGAAAGCGCCCCATCCATTCCAGTGTGTGGCGGCCTTCCAGTTCGGGCGCGCGGCCACCGTGTTTTGGAAAAACCGCGAAACGGAATCCCTCAAAACTATGCAGGGTTATTCCATTTAACACTAACGCTGGTACGACAGGAATTTCACGCTCGGCCAACTCCTGCACAAAGGTATGTTCTTCGAGTATGGCGGCATCCGTCCAGCGCCCGGGGCGATAGAATTTTGCCACCAGCGGCGCGCCCTCTTCCATGCCGACTTGGTAGACACGGTTCTCGTAGCTATTGAGTGCCAGTAGACGACCATCGCTGCGGAAGCCTATGCTTTCAAGCGCATTCAACACGCAATCAGGGGGGAGCGTAGAAAAATCTTTTGGGGGTGGGCTACTTATTTTTATCACTGCTATTTACTCAAAATTAGGTTCTGTCTGTTTTCTGTTTTTCAACGGGTATGGGTTTCATGCTACCAGTTTTTTATCTTATTGGGCTTGAACCGGCCCAGCAGAAACCGCACCGGTGATTTGTAGGTGAAGGTCGAGAGCAGAATTAAACCGAGATTAACCATTAGGGAAACGCCGATCAAGTGAGTTTTTGGCGACGGATGTGGGCTTGAATGAGTTCTCAACTTAATCAGCACGAGCAAGCGTGGACGCGTGACGGGCCTATCGCGGCGGCAGAAGACATTTTTATTCGTGCCCCATTCTGTTTAGAATTCCGAATTACTAGAACCCCCCCTGATCAAAGAAAGATTACTCATGACTAATGCAGAGTAGAGATAACGCAGCAAAAATACTTCCTATGGAGAAATGAGGATAGTCCTGTTTTTCCCCGTAGTTGGAGGCTATACTGTACGGTGTTGAATACCCTGTATGCTCTGGAAATCGCAACTTGGAGCAACGTCAAATATATAAAAATGCGCATCCTCCCTCCCAGCATCTCTCCTACAGCTCAACTCTACTTGGCGGTAATCGCCGCCAGCATAACGGTTGCGCTACTTTTAGTTTCCATCTACTTTACTCTCAATGATCTGCAGTGGATCGCATTCTTGAGCGGAGTTCTGATGGCGGCTACAATTGCTACGGTAGTCCGGGCTTCGTACACAGAACTGATGGTTGCGCGCCATACAATGCAATTGCTGGCTGCCGAGGAAAAACTGGCGCAGGAAACCAAGCTACGTCTTTGGGCTGAGAAGGCAGCCACTGCGAGCCAGGCACGACTACAACTCATTGGTGAAAAATTTCCCGCGATGCTTGCGTACATTGATGTTGGGCAGCGCTGCCGTTATCACAACATCTTGTTTAGGCAATGGCTCGGGTTGGATCCGAATGAAATTGATGGCAGGCCTCTACGTGAAGTATTGGGTAACAAATTTTATGGGGAGATCGAAGGTTTTCTTGCTGATGTCATGGCAGGAAAAGTGGTGCAGAACGAGCATAGACAAGAATTAATCCAAGGTTCGATTCGTCATCTGTCAGGACAGTATCTCCCTGATTTTGACAGTGAAGGAAAAGTAGCGGGTGTCTACTTGCTGTATACCCCCATGATGGAAGGGAAAGCGCCGCTAAAGGAGGGGACAGAACGACATACACTTGAATCCAGCAGACCGGCCCTAAACACCAAGTCGAGAGAAAAGAACCTGCTTGATGAGAGCATTGATGAGCAGACTTCGCGATGGGGGGTCTCGACTGCCGAGGTTACCCATGCTATTGAGGAAGAAAAGTTCTATCTGTATTGTCAGACAATTATGCCTGTCAAGAAAGATAAGGGTCTATGTGTTCACCATGAAATTCTGCTTCGTCTGGCCGAGGAGGAAGATAATTTACTGCCACCGGGGGCATTCCTCCCTGTTGTCGAAAGACTCAACATGATGGTGCGGTTGGATCGCTGGGTGGTAAGCCAAATGTTGCAATGGTTGTCAGTTCATCGGCCTGCACTTGGGGCGATATTTTTTATCAACTTGACCAAAGATACGCTGAGTGATGCTGGCTTTAGCGACTTTGTTCAGGATCAGCTGCAGAAGACTGGCGTATCGGCTGAAGTGCTATGTTTTGAGATCGAGGAAGAGGATGCGCTGTTGCACCTTGAGGACACCACAGTATTCGTGCGGAAGATCAGGCAGTTCGGTTGCTGCGCCGCATTGTCCGGTTTTGGTAGGGAACACACCTCATTTGATTTACTGAAAGACATCAAAGTAAATTTTCTGAAAATTGATGGTGGCCTGGTCTGCAATATGTTGCATAACCCGATCAACCTCACCAAGGTTATGTCAATTAACCGGATTGCGCACGCCATAGGCATCCAAACCATTGCAGAGACGGTCGAAACTGATGATGTTATCGCTAAACTGCGGGAACTAGGGGTGGATTTCGCACAGGGTTTTGGCATTGTCCGGCCGCACGCCCTTAAAGAACTTGAATAACCCTCGTTACCGGTAGCCAATATCTGCCAGCGCCAGTGACTGGTTTAGATACCAGGCGTTACATTGGGAACCGGAAATTTCAGCATGCCCAACATTGTTGTTCGCAGTTATCCCCCGCAAGCCTTCGAGGTGCTGATCCAGCATGGTTTTCACCCTGTGCTGGCCCGTGTTTACGCTGCGAGAGGGATCAAGAAGCCAGATCAACTCAAGGTTGAACTTTCCCGATTGACCTCGTTCGAACGCCTGAAAAATATTTCCATGATGGCGGCATTTCTCGCCGATGCCATCGCTGCGGGAAAGCGGCTGCTAATCGTAGCGGACTATGATTCTGACGGTGCTACTGCCTGTGCCGTGGGCATACGTGCACTGAGAAAATTTGGTGCGATAGTGGATTACCTTGTTCCCAACCGCTTCGAATACGGCTATGGTTTGACGCCAGAAATCGTGCGTCTGGCTGCCACCTCGGCCGGTACGAAGCGTCCCGATATACTTATCACGGTAGACAACGGCATCGCCAGTGTTGAAGGAGTGGCTGAAGCCAACCGTCTCGGCATGCAGGTGCTCGTCACCGATCATCATCTACCCGGGGATGAATTACCTGATGCCGTCGCCATTGTGAACCCTAATCAGCCCGGCTGCGATTTTCCCAGCAAGAATCTTGCCGGAGTGGGTGTGATGTTTTACCTGATGCTGGCGCTGCGGGCAGAGATGCGCACCCGGGGGGTATTTGACTCTGATGGAAAAGAACCCAACCTTGCCAGCCTGCTTGATTTGGTGGCTTTGGGTACTGTTGCCGACGTAGTGAAGCTTGATGATAACAATCGCATTCTGGTACAGCAGGGCTTGCAGCGTATCCGCACGGGACGCGGCTGTGCGGGCATAAACGCTCTGCTACAAGTGGCGCAGCGAGATTTTCGCAAGGCATCTACCTATGAGTTGGGTTTCATGCTGGGACCGAGGCTGAATGCTGCGGGACGGCTTGATGATATGGCACTGGGTATCGAGTGCCTAATCACAGATGATGAGTCTCGAGCCGCACAAATAGCTCTTCAGCTTGACGCACTCAATCGCCAGCGCCGCGAAATCGAAGTAGACATGCAGGACAAGGCGCTAGCTGTACTCAATGCTGTGAAACCTGAAGACGGCTACAGCCTCAGTTTATTTGATCCTGGTTGGCACCAGGGTGTAATCGGTATACTCGCAGCACGTATTAAAGATAAATTCCATTGCCCGGTGATTGCCTTTGCACCTGGCAATAATGGTGAAATAAAGGGGTCAGGGCGGTCCATTCCAGGGTTTCATCTGCGCGATGCATTAGACCTTGTTTCCAAGCGTCACCCTGCTCTATTGCTAAAATTTGGCGGCCATGCAGCAGCGGCAGGGTTGACCCTGCGCGCAAGCGATTTTGAGAAATTTCGTGACGCCTTTGAGCAAACTGCCCAGGCACTGCTCACTCCCGCCGATCTTACGCGCACTATCGAAACCGACGGTGAGCTGGATGAGTCTGAAATGAATCTGGAATTTGCACAATATCTGATGGAGCAGGTATGGGGACAAGGTTTTCCTCAGCCTGTATTCAACGCCCGCTTTCGCGTAGAGCATCAGCGGGTAGTTGGCGAGAAACATCTCAAATTGAAACTGAGAAAGCAGGAGCAAGGGGAGCCGGGAGGTATTCATGATGCCATGCTATTTTTTCACAATGATTTGCTTCCGGAAGTGATAGATACTGTTTACCGGTTGCAAGTGAATGAATATAACGGCAACACCGTCATACAACTCATTCTTGATCACTGGTCTCAACCGCAGGCTTTTAATTTCTTTTCAGCGAAAGAATATGGCTCGTCAACTGACATATAATGTCCGCCTTTTAATGTGGAATGGTCAGTCATCACCATTTTGTCTGCTTCCCCACGATGCTGCGTCACACTAAATGCAACTCAAGCTTACTTCTCCCTTACCTGGTTCCATAATCCGTTTTTCTCATCTTGATGGCTCCAGCGATGCGCTTGCCCTTGCTCGGTTAGCGCAGCAGGTAAAACCGATCGCTATCATCGCAGCCAGCGCACTGGCTGCGCAAAGATTGCTGGAGGAAATTCCTTTTTTTGCACCTGAACTAAAAATCAATCTGTTGCCAGACTGGGAGACGTTGCCTTATGACAACTTCTCGCCTCATCATGACCTGATTTCCGAACGTCTCGCCACGCTTTATCAGGTCATGAGCGGTACTTGCGATGTGTTGATCGTTCCAGTTATCACCGCACTCTACCGCCTGCCGCCACGGGAATACCTCGCCGCGCATACCTTCTTCCTCAAACAGGGAGAAGCGCTCAACCTGAGTGCACTTCGCAGCCAGATGACACTGGCGGGCTACACTCACGTAACCCAAGTACTTGCACCGGGAGAATACAGCGTACGTGGTGGCCTGATTGACCTGTTCCCGATGGGTAGCCCGTTACCCTATCGCATCGACCTGCTGGACAATGAAATCGAGACTATTCGCACTTTTGACGTGGATACGCAGCGTAGCGTTTATCCGGTCAGCGAAATACGACTGTTGCCGGCACGCGAATTCCCTCTTGACGATGAAGGACGTACACGTTTCCGTGGTAATTTTCGTGAAAAATTTGAGGGTGACCCCTCGAGGAGCAGCATTTACAAGGGTGTAAGCAAAGGCGTTGCACCCGCCGGCATCGAATACTATCTACCGTTGTTTTTTGAGCATACTGCGACACTGTTCGATTACTTGCCGCAAACCATGCCGCTATGCCTGCATCATGATATTCATCCGGCAATAGAAAGTTTCTGGCAGGACACACAGACACGTTATCAGTTGCTACGTGGTGACAATGACCGACCCTTGCTGCAACCGAGGGAATTATTTCTCACAGTAGAGGCTTTTTACGGTGCACTTAAGCCTTATCCGCGCATCGAAATTCAATCCGAAACCACGGCAAAATTTGGGGGCCAGGACTCTACCACCCCGCTGCCTTTCATTCAGGTGGATCGCCGTGCTGTCAATCCGGTAGAAAAACTTGCCGCGTTTATTGCCATGTTCACAACATCTGGCGGACGTGTGCTGCTGCTGGCAGAAAGTCTTGGTAGACGTGAACTGATCTCTGATTATTTGCGGCAATACGATCTCCACCCCATCGCATGCGATAACTACACACAATTTCTGGTAAGCAACCAGCTATTCATGCTTGGTGTCGCCCCACTCTACAACGGGTTTATTCTCCCCGGAGAAAAATTTTCTTTCATTACTGAGAGCGAGCTCTATGCCACGCATCTGCACGGACGCCATGAGCAGCGTGACCGCGATTCGCGCAAAACTGCATCGACAGATGCAATGCTGCGTGATTTATCCGAAATAAAACCGGGTGACCCGGTGGTGCATGAGCAGCATGGCATTGGCCGTTACCTGGGCCTGGTAAGCATGGATCTGGGAGAGGGTGCGACAGAGTTTATGTCTTTGGAATATGATGGCGGCGATAAGCTTTACGTGCCGGTATCACAACTGCATCTGATCGGACGTTACAGCGGCGCTTCACCAGAAGCCGCACCGCTGCATAAACTCGGTAGTGGCCAGTGGGATAAGGCCAAGCGCAAAGCGATGCAGCAAGTGCGTGACACTGCTGCAGAACTACTTAATCTTTATGCCCAGCGAGCTACCCGCAAGGGGCATGCGTTTGGACTCAAGCAACACGACTATGAAGCTTTTGCCGAGGGTTTTGGTTTTGAGGAAACACCCGACCAGGCAACTGCTATCCGTGCGGTGATAGAGGATCTGACTTCGGGCAAGCCTATGGATCGGTTGATCTGTGGTGATGTAGGTTTCGGCAAAACCGAAGTGGCGTTGCGGGCGACTTTCGTTGCAGTCGCCGATGGCAAACAAGTGGCAGTGCTGGTGCCTACCACGCTATTGGCAGAACAACATTTTCAGAATTTTTCTGATCGATTTAGCCTGATTGCCGAGCAGTGGCCGGTAAAAATTGCGGAGCTATCGCGCTTCCGTTCAGTCAAGGAACAAACCCAGGCACTGGCGGGATTGGCCAAAGGTGAAATAGACATCGTCATCGGTACCCACAAGCTGATCCAGAAAGATGTCAGATTCAAAAATCTAGGGCTGGTCATCATAGACGAGGAACATCGCTTTGGTGTGCGCCAGAAGGAGCAACTGAAGAATCTCCGCGCCGAAGTGGATGTACTGACGCTTACCGCTACACCGATTCCGCGCACACTCGCCATGTCGCTGGAAGGCCTGCGCGACTTCTCGGTAATTGCCACCGCACCACAGCGGCGACTCGCCATCAAAACTTTCGTCAGTCGTTTCTCTGAGGGAATTATCCGTGAGGCATGTCTGCGTGAGTTGAAGCGCGGCGGTCAGATATACTTTCTGCACAACGAGGTGGACACCATTCAACTGATGTGCGACAAGCTCACGCGACTGCTGCCAGAAGCACGTATCTATATCGCTCACGGTCAGATGCGCGAGCGCGAACTGGAACACGTAATGCGAGATTTTTACCAGCAGCGATTCAATCTGTTGTTGTGTACCACCATTATCGAGACTGGCATTGATGTTTCCAGCGCCAACACCATCATTATCAATCGCGCGGACAAGTTTGGCCTTGCCCAATTACACCAATTGCGTGGGCGGGTAGGCCGTTCCCATCACCAGGCCTATGCTTATCTGCTGATACCGGAGGAAGAAGCGCTGGGTGCACAGGCAAGAAAACGTCTCGATGCCATCCAGACGATGGAAGAACTGGGCGCAGGTTTTTATCTGGCTATGCACGATCTGGAAATCCGTGGTGCGGGAGAGGTTCTAGGTGAATCACAAAGCGGTGAGATGCAGGAGATCGGTTTCAATCTCTATACTTCCATGCTGGATGCCGCCGTCAAGTCACTGAAAGAAGGCCGTGAGCCGGATATGCAGCACCCTCTGGGTATTGCCACTGAAATTAATCTGCATGTGCCAGCACTGTTGCCGAGTGACTATTGTAACGACATACATGAGCGCTTGGTGCTGTACAAGCGCATGGCCAATTGTACAAATGATGATCAGCTGGATGACATGCAGCGGGAGTTGATTGACCGTTTCGGTCTCCTGCCCGATCCGGCCAGAGCGCTGCTGGATTGTCACCGTCTGCGTACCGCTGCCAGACCGCTGGGCATTGTGCGCATAGATGCCAGCGCCGACAGCGTCCAAGTGCAATTCATTCCTAACCCACCTGTAGATGCAGCCAGGATTATCGCGCTCATCCAGAGCAGTCGCGAATACAAACTCTCCGGCCCTGATCGCCTGAAAATTCAGGTACAGATTCCGGGCATAGCACAACGGGTAGCGCGAATAAAGAAGCTGCTCAACGAGTTGAGCAGCTAGAAAATTTCAGCGGTCAACGGAAGATTTGTGCAGGGATTCTCTAAGGCTTGTCGTCCACTTGTATTCTGTCGATAAGCCTGCGGGACTGCGCGGCACGATCTATGGCGACGGCATAATCACCTTTTGCATAGGCTGCCGTAGCAGCATCAAGTAGACGCTGTGCCTGTGCTTGCAGTGTTTGTTCGGACAGCGCGCTGCGGGATGATTTCAGGTTTTTCATCGCCGTTTCTACTTCCGCGATGGTCGCGGCGGCCCCGGACTGTGTGGGTAGTTGGCGCAGTTGTACTTGGATGCGGCTAGACTGCTTGGTGGATTCCTGTGACGCCTTGACTGGTTCCCGTTGTCGAATCTGCTGACTACGGATCAGCGCTTCCTTTTCCGCCAGTAATTGCTGCAGGCGTTCGATTTCACGCTGCTGTGCCGCGCAAGGGTCGGACGATACGGCTGTAACTGCCGGAACAGAAACAACCGGAACAGGAGTAACCGGGGCTGGGGCCGCTGGGGTTGAGGCTACCGGGGTCGGGCGCGGGGCCGATTTCAGCAGGTTGCATCCTGTTATGTTGGCACCTAGCAGCACGACTGCCCACATCGCTGAAGTTTTGAGCAAGCTACACGATCTGTCTGGACGTATCAACGATCCTGTCATTTCATCACCTCCCGATCTTGATGTCGTTACCCAATATGCATTTTGGCCAATTTTTATATTACCATCATGCTAAATTCCGACCGGCACCACACGGCTTGCCGCGAGTTTGGCGCGCGCTCTCGCCTCTGCGGTATCCGTGCCGTTTGCCAGCGCCACGCCCATGCGGCGGCGAATAAACGCTTCCGGTTTGCCAAACAGACGCAGATCACTTTGTGGCACGCGCAGTGCTTCGTCAACTCCCGCGAAAGCAATGCCCTGTTGTTCCAGTTGCCCGTAGATTACCGCACTTGCCCCCGGTGCACGTAAGGCAATGTTTACCGGCAGGCCGAGTATGGCGCGGGCATGCAGCTCGAATTCGTTCTGTACCTGGCTACACATTGTCACCATGCCAGTATCGTGTGGGCGCGGGCTGACTTCGCTGAACCATACTTCATCACCTTTGACGAATAGCTCCACACCGAAGATACCTAAACCACCGAGGTTATTGGTAATCCTTTGGGCAATGTCACGTGTACGCTGCAGCGCCAGCGGCGACATCATTTGTGGCTGCCAGCTTTCCACGTAATCGCCATGAATCTGGATATGGCCAATGGGTTCGCAGAAATACGTTTCCACTTCACCTTGTGCGTTCATCGCGCGCACGGTAAGTTGGGTGATTTCGTAGTCAAAATGAATCAAGCCCTCGACAATCACTCGCCCCTGATTTACCCGGCTGCCGCTGGCGGCATAATTCCACGCTGCTTCCACTTCTGTCACGTGATCAACTTTTGATTGACCTTTACCGGAGGAAGACATCACTGGCTTTACCACGCAAGGATAGCCGATGCCACCTGCAATTGCCGCATGCAATTCTTCCAGACTATCGGCGAAGGCATACGGCGAAGTTGGTAAACCCAGCGTTTCCGCTGCGAGGCAGCGGATACCCTCGCGATGCATGGTGAGCTGCGCGGCGCGCGCAGTAGGGATGACGCGCGCCAAGCCCGCCTGCTCAATCTCTATCAGCATACCAGTCGCGATCGCCTCGATCTCCGGAACGATGAGGTGTGGTCGCTCACGTTCGACCAGCTCACGTAGTGCCGCGCCATCAGCCATGTTGATCACATGTGCGCGGTGCGCCACCTGATGCCCCGGCGCATTGGGGTAGCGATCTACAGCGATGGTTTCCACCCCAAGGCGTTGCAATGCGATGATGACTTCCTTGCCAAGTTCACCGCTGCCCAGCAGCATGACTCTAGTGGCAGAAGGGCTGAGTGGTGTGCCGATGATCAGTGGTCTATGCATGGCTTATTACGAAATAATAGTCGTGGAAGATTCAAATATTACCCTGATACTCAGCAGAGTATCAGGTGCCTGCATTGACATATGCTAATGCAGGATCTCACTCCAAGTTTCCTTTGAAACCAGATGCCTTTAGCAACCCTGGAAAGAATGGGTTATTTGGCGATGGTAATACCTGGCACGCCAGTGCGCGGCATGTCAGTGACGGTCATTTGAAACAAGAGGTGCAACAACTGAAAAGCATCCCGGTTCCAGCGGGCGAGTGGCCCCGTGGTGTTTACTGCGTAGTACTGGCCTTGTGAGCGGATCGAGAGGTCGGCTTTCGGGGAGGGCGAGTCCGATACGACCAGTTCCATCGTGAGGTCAGGGTTTTCGTTTCCGCGGATGGGTGGGGTTCGCGGGTCTTTTTCGACGTGAAACTCCGGCTCTTTGCCGATAGCTTTTCCGAGGAAACCGAGAATCGAGTGGAAGCTCCTGAGCCGGAAAGCCCCTCTCATAGGCCATTCCCCACCGTAACTGCCGGGGCGGATATCGAAGGCAACATCGCTAGTATTCCAGTCTCCCATCAGGTCGTTCAACTGTGCACGTTCTTCGGAGGATAGCGTATTGGGATCATAGTTGGTGATGAGTATCGGTCCGGGTACTTGTTTGCGGAGCGTATAGGTATTGTCCTGCTGGTTGTAGGACACAACAAATTCTTTCTGCAGGGCTTGAAAGCCTTCCGTTGCAATCGAGCTGGCGGGAATGGTCCAGGTGCTTATGAGGGGCAGTGGTTCGGCGTAGAGCTCGTTTTGATCCTGAATGGCTGAAAGGTGCAATACCACGCGACGAAACATTTCATAACTGGGCCGATCCGAGGGGCTGTTGCGATAGGCGCTCCGATGTTCAGTGTGCTGCAGACGCACTTCCTGCGCCATCAACCGCAATAAGAGGTCGACATCAAAGCGTTGACGCAGCAGCAAGGTAAACTTGTTTTGCTGAAACGGCGTGAGGAGCCGTTTGGTGAATTCTTCCCCTTCTATCGGGACGATGCTGATGGTGGGGTTTTCCGAAACGCTCCCGCCAAATATCGGCATCATTGTCGCCCCGGCGAGTCCTCCCAGCGCGGGCATGGCCCCCGCATTTACGTGAAAATTGAAGGTGGCTGCGATATTCGAAACCCCGGTGAAATGAATGGGCTGACGGTGATGGGCGCGGACGATATTGATCAGCAGCTGTTGGGATCCGGCGTCGGTGACGGCTTCGTCATAAGCTATGACTGCCCGGTTGAGCGCCATGGGAGATACGCAACCGGAGAGCATGAGCAGTGCCAGGAGACATAACAGTGCGCGCAGTGAACATAGAGGATGAAGGGTATTCATGTGCCATATCCTCATTTGGGTGAGTCGAGCGGAATGGTGATTATTGGTGCACCTAAGTGGCTCATGTTCTATTTCACCACAACTTCGCTACAAATCCTGGTGGTCAGTGGTGGCAGTTTTGAGTGGGGTGCTTCTGTCAAGTCTATGATTTTCAGAATCGTAGCATAAATGCATGGCTCAATCGAGGAATGAGATTCAGGATATTAGATTCAGGAATGAGATTCTGCTGGTGGAAGGCATTTACTCCGGGAAGTTTCTTGTGGCGCCATGATTTTGTGAGCCACGCTGGTGAGTTGATATGGAAGTGAGCAAACATTGCTGGCAAAATATGGGCTGGCAAGAAATACTAACCCCCCTCCGCTGACATTATGCTTCACATTGGGCCGCGTGGTATCAGTACAGCTCTACCCAAGGCAATTTGAGAGGCCTCAAGTTTGATAATAAATTGGAATAGCTTATGAACCTCATCATCCAGGGCGTCGAGATCGAAACCAACGACTTGAGGGAACTGGCAAAACTCTCCGGTGCCAGCCAGATCGAGCGTATTACCGGTCAAGCTTTTCGACTGAAAGATGCGAGCCGACGGGAGGATGTGCCGGAATATTGCGCCAACGTCAGGCTAGATTTTGCTTTTGTGGCGCAGACTGTGCAGCTTGCCGATTTTGGTCTAGTGGCGATGGATATGGATTCAACCCTCGTTGCCATCGAGTCCATCGATGAAATCGCCGATCTGCACGGCGTCAAGCTGCAGGTCGCGGAAATTACCGCCAGTACCATGCGCGGTGAAATTGATTTTGCCGAAAGTCTCACGCGCCGCATGGCATTGCTGCAAGGTCTGGATCAGGAAGCGCTGCACCGGGTCTATGCTGAGCGGCTGCAACTCAATCCCGGCGCGGAAAAAATGTTGCGACGGCTACAAGCAGCGGGCATCAGAACGCTGCTTGTTTCGGGTGGCTTTACATTTTTCACCGACAGGTTAAAAGCGAGGCTGGGACTGGATTATGCCGCTGCCAATACGCTGGAGATCGTGGATGGAAAACTCACCGGCAAAGTATTGGGAGAAATCATCGGCGCACAGGGAAAAGCCGATGTGCTGAAACGTGTGCGCGACGAACTGGGATTGAGGCGGGAGCAGGTGATCGCCATCGGCGATGGCGCCAACGACCTGCAAATGCTGGCAGAAGCCGGAGTCAGCATCGCCTATCACGCCAAACCCATCGTGCAGGAAAAAGCTACTTATGCTATCAACCATGTTGGCCTGGACGGGGTACTCAACCTGTTCAACTAACCCTGGAAAAATTGGACCGCAGGGAATGCTGTCTCTCTGCAATACGCTCCCGCTTCGCTGTCAAAGGAGTTTCTGCATAGGAGTAGCGGCGCCATCCGGTTTAATTCCCCGCCCCTTGGGACGGGGTACTTTGTTCCAGGGGAATTAAACGATAACCTTCATTCTTGCTGTTCCACGATACGAAAACACCTTGGGTGCTGCTTAATAAAAATGGAAAATCGGCCCTACTCGCGCTTTCGGCAATGGACTTGGCCGGCAACCAAGTCTGGCCACCATCGGTTGACTGCATTACCAGAAGCTGTATTTTGGCGCCGTCATACTCGGTCCAAGTCAGGATGACATGCTTCCCCCGAGCCATGATGTCAGGATGGCTGGACATTTTTTCCAGTGTGCCGAACGGCAGCGGATCTGAAAAACTCTGTCCCCGATCGGATGAATAGGCATAGAACAAACCTTGACGGACACTGCCTTGCGTAAACCAGGCAATATGATGACGATTATCGTCACTAATAGAAATTGCCGGCCCATGTTCAGGACAGCCTTTGATCTCCCATTGGTCAAAGGTGATGCGCCACGATGGCGCTTCCTTACCATCAGCTCGGGTTCTGAGCAGACCATGATCACGAATGCTGCCTGGATAAATGAAGCGCGCGAACAAAACAGGCTGGCCACTGTTATCAACAGCGGCAGCTATACGGCAGCATTCACAAAGGGTGTCAGAGAGCTTCCGATTGGTGAAATCAAGATTGCTTTGGCCGCCAGCAGTCGTGTAATAAATCGCATTCCCTGGTTGCCTCCAGTCAGTACGGTCGCGTTCGTCAAGCCAGAAGATATGAGCCTGATCGGACGAGTCTAGAACCAATCGGCCCTGAAAAGAATTCGCTTCAGCTGCTTTGTCGCTTAAGGGTTTGGGCGTTGAAAAGCTACGGCCATTATCGGTAGAGGTACTGAAGTATAGGGCTATTGGTTGAGTACCTTCAGCTGCATAGATGACGGAGACCCGGCCAGAACGATCCACAGCGATGCCGGGCCGATTCTCCCCGCTCACTTTGATGCGCTGTGACTCTCTGTTGATACGTACAGGTGCACTGAAGGTCTTGCCCAGATCGGTTGAATAATCAACATATACATGCGATTTTTCCGGCACGACCCGCCATAAGCGGCCATCTGGACCAAAAGCAGCAGTGACGAACAGACCACCGCCTGCAGGATAGTGTTTGTAATCGGTTGTTCCGGCCTTTGGATGATAGCCATAGCTGGCAGTGCTTAATACCATGGCGCTGAGCAGCAACAGGTAGCTGAGCAGTCGACTACTGTTCAGCGAGCGATGCTCAACAAATCCCTTTGCAGTTTTTTTGCTATTGATGCAAACGGTTTTCTCTGTAATTGGGTAATCAGGCAAAGTTATCATACAAGCCAGTCTACGGAATCTGCAAGGGTGCAATCGCTGCGTAAAAGGTGCTAGAACGCGACGACGAAACGGTAAGTGATTCGATAATCCGGTGGTGTCTGATAGCCGCTGATGTCCTTGACTATCGGTGTGCCAATTGACAAGGCAGTATTCCACATTTTGCCACCAGAGTATCTGATGCCAGGCGAGACATACACGATATTGCTGCCAGAGTTCGAATCAGTGATGCCAGCCGTTCTCTGACGATCCTGCCATGTGCCGTTTAGTTCCAGAACACCCGTCCACGGTGAATTGTTGCTACCGGCGAAGAGGTTATTTCTAGCCATGCCAACAAAGGCATAGGAAAGCGCAGCATTGTAATCAAAAAGATCGCCGAGGTCGGTTTTTTGCGCCCCTTTGGTTGCTACTGTATAGAGGATGCTGCTATCAAACGAGATCTTTCCCATGGCGCGAGTGTAGGAGAAACCGACAGCAGGATTCCATGCGCCACCGCTGGGTTGAGCATGTGTTTCAAGTCTTTCACGTTCACCGTCGTGGCTTAGGCCTTGGACGTGGGTTGCGCCTGAAGCGGTTTTGAGAGCTACGACTAGCGATAAATGGTTTAAATTGTCGGCGGTTTTGAAAAAACGATATTGACTGAACAGGGAGACGCCGCCAAACCCAGCCGGATTACCCATTCTAATGACCTCATCACCATGCTCACTCGGTGAACGCAGACCGTCACGCAGCACACCGGCAAAACGGATGCCCAGCGTCAAGTTGTCGGTCACACCATAGGCCGCAAATGTCGATGGTACTAAAAGAGATTTCACACTGTGAACATCACCATAGGTATTGCCCAGATCAAGTAATTTGGCGTCCGACGCACTGTCAAAACGGGTAAATTGGGTGATTACACCGCCGGCCCACATGCTCTTGGGAAGCGTTACGCCGGTTTGAGTGATAATCGGAGACGCGGTGCCAATACCGAAGCCCAGAGAGCCGTGATCAGCTAGAGCTGCGTTATTGTGAACGGCGAATGCCGATGCTAAAAATACCACCAAGGGTATTTTTTTTGACAGATTCATAACTGATCCTGATAATTTATGACACTGGGAAGTCAAGCACTCATTAAATGAGTACCTATAAATCCGGATTGTTTGCGCATATTTATGAATCACGGCACAAGTCAGCACTCACATTGGCGGCGTCATTAAATAACGCCGCCAGAGATTAACCCAATTCAACAAACGTGGGAATGCGACAAATTGTCGCACCCCCAGGTCAGGATTCTATTTCACTAATTCGCGGGATCAGAGGCAGGAGCCCTATCCTCTCATTTGCTGCCTGTGCCGTTGCCATGCTGCTTCTCTCTTGAGCACGATATGCACCGCCCGCATGACGCTGCCCACATCAGCCGGTTTCTCGTTGCATTCAAAGCGCCCACTCAGTTCGCTCTCCGGGTATAGCCTGCCGCGCTGGTAGAGCGACCATATCTCCGCGCCGTAATCGGTATGCCGAAGTTCGGGAGCAAAACGGCTGAAATAGGTGGTCAGGTTGTCGACATCCCGCTTGAGCATACTGTTGGCATTGCTGTTGCCTGCAGCATTGACAGCCTGGGGTAAGTCGATGATGACCAGCCCTTCACTGCCGACGAGCACGTTATATTGCGACAGATCACCATGAATGATGCCAATGCAGAGCATCCGCACCACCTGCTGCATCAGGCTGCGGTGATACTCGCGTGCCTGTTCCGCCGTCAGCACCAGATCATGTAGCTTCGGGGCGACAGCGCCAGTGCTGTCAGTGATCAGTTCCATCAGCAGCACGCCTTCAAAGAAATTATATGGCTGCGGCACACGCACACCGGTGGCAGCGAGACGGTACAGGGCATCGACTTCCGCGCTTTGCCATGCATCCTCCTGCGCTTTGCGGCCATAGCGGCTACCTTTCTCCATGGCGAAGGCACGACGGCTGTTTCTGATTTTGCGTCCTTCGGTGTATTCACTGCTTTGGTGAAAGCTGCGCTGGTTGGTTTTTTTGTAAACTTTCGCACAGCGGAGATTTGCCCCACAACGCACTACATAGACCATGGCTTCTTTGCCGCTCATAAGTTGGCAGATGACGGCATCGACGAGACCTTCTTCAATCAGTGTTTCAATTCTTTTTGGGATTTTCATGGGCGTTTATGTGAGCAGGTAATTCTGCTGCCAGCTGCTCATTTCTCCTTATCAAAGTTGGGTTGATGGAATTTAATTGCCGCATTTCCTGGTATATCTGGTATCTGGTGGCAAACGAAAGTGAACGGACTGCTTTATCACCACTCATTGCTTGCTCAGTTTTCCTTGCTTCTGGCTGGCATGCTGCAGCCGCTTTCTTTGTGATTTCTTTACGGCTGGAACGGAATGCTGCCGATAGCGACTTGAATAACCCACTCTCATTAAGTTTGGTAAACATGATTTCTCCTTTAACGGTTGTTGTCAGAATTAACCACGCGGAATGAATTGTAAGGACGAAAACCCCTCTTGGGAATGTGGCATATTGTCGCAGGACAACTTGTCGTACCTCGGTTGATTGTGAGGCATATATGCACATGCCGTGCAGGACACTACGCCCTCTAACGAGGGAAAGGGCAGGCCTAAGCTGTGCCGGTTAACGAGCGAGGGTATCCAGCGGAACAAATACTGTATGAATACCGTGGTCGGGTGCTGCACCTGTCCAGGCCAGGATGAGCCCCGACCCGTCCGCGATCAGTTGCGGCACACCGGCATCGCGTCCGTTGCTGATTTCCACCGTTCGCTGTATCGGGCCGGTAGTGCCGTCAACAAACAGTTTGCGCAACGCCAGGCTGGATTTTTTTGTCACCGCATCCGCTGCGGTGATCCAGGAAATGATGGCCGTGCGGTCATCGCTCCATGCGACACCAACCCGCCCGGATGGCCCTGCCTCGTCCACTTCGACCGGCTTGTCAAAACTCTGCCCGCCATCACTGGAGAATGCGGCACGCACGCGCGGACGGTTATCCTCGGCAGTAAACCAGACTGCGACGACCTGCATTCCGCGTGCGGCCAGCATGGGCCCATTGACCGGACATCCGGCGATTTCCCAGCCTTCCGCGCCAAGCGGTACAGGCGCTGACCATTTGCCATCGCGCATACGCGCTACCCGATGGTCACGTATTTCATCGTCGGTGCGGCTGCGCCAAGCCGCTACCGGACCAGCCAAGGTTACGGCAACAGTTGGCCAACAGCAGGTGCAGGTATTGTCGTCAAGCACCTGCTCGGCATCGATATTTCCATCGTGGTGAATGCGCCGGTAGCGTAAGGTGAAATTCCCCGATTCTGTGGGATGTGCGCTGTGATCCGTTCCTCCCTCCAGCCAGATGATGCCCGCATCACCATCAACCGGAAATATTGCAGCAAAGCCATGCTCGCCGGCAGACTTATCCCGATGGGGTGGTTTGGGGGTACTCCAGGTCGCGCCGGCATCGGTGGAAATGGACATTGCAATATCATAATCGTAGGTACGTCCGCCAGTTTGCTTGATCAGCCAGTGCGCCACCCAGAACGATTTGTCGATTGCCACCACGGAAGGAAAATCGCTCCAGTTGATGAACCAGTCGGAACCGCGGGCTACTTCACCCTGGCGCACCCAGCGGCCACCGCGAAACACGCTGAATTTGAGGGTATGCCCATTGGCCAGCGGCTCCACCCAGCTCATCAGTACCCCACCACCTGGCAGTGAAACAAGACGGGGAAGACGCGCACCGGCGGCAGCGGGATTCACAATGTCCTGAACTTTGGCAGCAGGTGGTTGCAATGGCTCACATGAGGCGACAGTCATGGCCAACCCGATCGCAGCGGCTGCGACAGACAGTTTATATAGCGGTTTTTTCAATCTGGTCAGGAGGGACGTAGTTTTGCAACAAACATTAATTGTAGAGAGAACAGCTATGCGATGGAATGTGGCAAATTGTCGCAGGACAAAATCTCTTTGGGGTTATCGCCGGGCGATACAAACCGGCGATGGGCCGGAATTTTACCGCTGGACTTTTGGGGGTATTGGACACATTCTGATCGAACCGGAGAAACCGATAGAAAATGTTGTACGAGAGTTCTAGTGATAGGTTTCGCGACGAGCGCGCGAACGAATATTACGAACACTGGATTGAGATACTTGCAGTACAGATATCGCAGCGCATCAACCCGCAACACGGGTTGATGTGCCTGCCGAGTTATAATCACTGATCCAGACTGTAGCTGAGTCTATTTCATTTGCTCTTTTCGGTTTTCTTCTTGGCTATTCTGCCTTTTCCCATTTCAGCCTTGTCAATGAGGCCGTCCTTATTGGCATCCAAATGCTCAAACATGGCGTCGTGATGCTTGGTCCACTCTTCCTTGCTGACCTTGCCATCTTTGTCGATATCCGCCATGGTCACGCCACACATGCCTTCACTGGCTTTTGCACCACATTTACCCTCACCAGCTTTCATTCCGCCGCATTTACCTTCACCGGCTTTCTTCTCACCATACCCATGGGCATCGGCCACCATGTAGCCCTTGTCCAGGGACTGGATGGCAAAGGGGTTATCAGCTGCAAAGGCGATAGGTGCAACACAAAGGGTGACAGCAAAGGCGGAACCAACAGCGAGAGAAAGGATGGATTTTTTATGAGTCATGATATTTCTCCTGTACATGAAAAATGTTACGTCATAATTCACCGGTAACGCCGATGCACGTTTATTGCAGAAAACCCATGAATTGAGTTGCCTTCGTTTTAAAATAGCGCATATTCTTGGTCTTTGCAGTTTTGTAGATTTGAATGTATCAGCCTCGGATTCTCCAGAGAGTTCGTTCTGCCCCAGCATCACCAAAAATCTGCTGAAAACTGAGGTCCACCAGACTACTACCAATATGGCCCATAGTATCCTTGCCAGTAAAATGGATAACCGGGATAGCCAAAATATGGGTTGAAGCGATAGTCGCCAAAACCTCCACGGCCATAATAATAATTGTCGCGTTCATTATTCGGCCACAGGTGAATAGCCGTGGCTGATATCAACGGCAGCCGAACAATTCTTTTGCCTATTGTGCGCTCGACATCGCCTGTGAGTATCCCCACAACGGTAATTTCCTTGTCTTTAGCATAGACCACCGGATCAAGGAAATTGGTACTTTTTATGACATAGCGTCCTTCGCCTGATTTGTTTAGCTGCGGGCGGCCGTAAGAATCGAGGGGGTGGAGCAATACTTGCACCTGGCTGGAATCTTGCTCATTTTCCACATCAATGATGACCCCGCCCCAGCGTACCGAAGCATCCTTGTAGCTACTTATGTTCTGGCTCGCCTGACTATAGGAAATATTCACTACCGGGATATCCTTTATTGTTGGCGGCAGACCTGCGCAAGCATTCAAGAATAAGCAGGCTAAGAATAGATACAGTCTCATGGGAAGTTAAAAACTGAATGCAACTTCAGCAAAGAACATGCGCTGTGGGTAGGGATGAACAATCCATGCCTGTTCGCCCGTCAGATTGTTAATGCCGACTGAGACTCTGCTGTTAACGATGTCTCTGATTTTAAATCGGTAGTTGGTTTTGAAGTCCATGAAATGGTACCCGCTGACGGCGCCAAAAACCTTGTTGTAATAATCTTTGTTGTCTTGATCAGTGAACGAATCTGAGATGAAACGCCCAGCAAGCGATAGATCCCAGAGATTGGTGGCATGGTAGGTGAGAAAATAATTGGCGCGGTAATGGGGCAAGCGGATGATTTGTTTGCCACTCAGATCAAAACTGTCTGGCCCCGGAGTTGCCGAAATATGATTTGGCGCAGTGTAGTCGATTATCGCGTGATGGCGATCTACTTGTACGTTCATCCAGGTGCCGTTGGCGGCGAAATCAAATTTCGATTTCAGGACACGGTTTTGTTGAAATATCAGTTCCACCCCAGTGGTGCTGGTTTTGTCGATATTTTGAAATCCAGTGATGACGATGCCGCTATTGATTGTTTTCACACTTTGAATGGCATCTTCGATGTCATCACGAAAAACACTTGCGCGAATAAAGCCTCTGGGTATGAGGTAGTCCACCGACCAGTTATGTTGGGTGGCATTCTCGGGTCTGAGGCTGGCATTGGCAGTGAGAATCTGGGTTGGAGTGGAAAGTGATTGAAATAGTTCGGCAATTACCGGAAAGCGGTGGGCTCGGCCAAACGAGTAGCGGTATTTCCAGTTGCCGGATTCATAACCCAATGAAACTTTGGGTGACGTTGCCGTCAGGTTCCGGTCCGGTACTGCAGTATTTCCGACAACACCGCTTGTGGCCGCCCAATCTTCGTAGCGCACCCCTGCGGTAACGTCCCAACCCGGCCTGAATCTATAAGCAGCCTGGCCGAAGCCAGCATGGGTTGAGGTTCGACCGGTATTGTTCTTGGTAGGATCAATTGCACCGATACCCGCAGAGTAATTCGTCATTGCGGATTGCTGAAAGCCCAGATTGTATTGATCATAGTGATATCCGTACAGCAGCGACAGCTTCTTGTTGTTAAATAGTTCGTTGGTGCTGAGTTTTATATCAGAATTGAACCAGTTGTAATTATTGAAGTTTTGAAGCTGGCCAGTCGCCAGGCCACTCGGCTGATAGATGCTGGCAAAGGCATTGCCTCTGTCGTCTCTAAGCACATCAAAAGAGCTCACATTCGAATTAATTCTCCAGGTTGAGTCTGAGTGAATCTTTCCGTTAATACCCCCGCCAAGCTGTAGCGTTTCTCGTACCATTTCGCTGCGACCAAAACTCCTGTTGAGGACGTCAAATCTTTGACCATCCTGCGAAGCAACTAGAGTCCCAGCAGAAGTAGGAGAAAAAAACGGTTGCCCGGTGGTCGTATTGGTCAAATAATTGACAGGGCTGCCGGTGCTGGTGCGATATTCATAGGCTGCGGTAAAGCTGGCCAGCAGAGTTGGCGTGATGTCGAAGCCCAGTTTGATTTTATATAAGCTGCTGTGATGTTTTTCAACCCCGGTATCTCCATAAATAATGCTGGGTGTGCCCCTGGTGTCGGGAGTGAATTGGCCGCCAGTAACTGCTGTCCCCCCCGCAGCACCGCTCAAGCCCGTATTGTCTATGAGATAGCTCATGGGCTGACTCTGATTTTCTATGCGGTTATAGGACGCCAGCACCGATAAACGGTCTTTAAACTTGTCGCCATACGAGGCAAATTCGCGGTTGCCCAGGAGCACTTGCTTATCGCCTCCAAAGGGGTTGTTATAGGGTTGGATCATGATGGCGCTCTCGGTATAGATCTCGCGCTTCTGTGGCATACGCGTGGTGATGTTCACCACGCCACCTATGGAGTTGCCGCTGTATTCTGCCGAGAAACCGCCATATACCACGTCCACCGTCTCGACTTCGTTGGGACCGACCAGTGACCAGCGCGGCGCCCCGTTGAAGGAAGCCTGCAAAAAGTTATGGATCGGCATTCCATCGACGAAAACCATATTACGCCCGGTTGCGAACATATCCGAGCCGCGAATGGCCATAACGCCATTGGGATCGCCAGGGAAGCGCTGGCGAATTTGTAAGCTGGGCATGAATTTGATTGCTTCTTCCACAGTCTGAGCGTTCTGCAGCTCGATCTGCTCGCGCGTTATGCGCATGATGGGAGAGGTGTAACGCGTATCGCGTTCAATTTCCTGGCGGATAAGCATGGTTTTGAACATTACTGGCTGACCATCACCTGCTGCGGGTTTATCCTTGCCCTTATCCTCGCTGGCTGCTTCGATTGGAGCTTTTGCATCAGCAGCGGGAGGGAGCGTAGCGCCCGGCACTACCGGACTGCTGGCCTGTGCTGATTGGACCGGCTTGTCTGGCTGCGTGCTCTGCTGTTTGTTTGCGCTGGCCGCGAGCGGCTTGGCTGCCTGGGCGATTGACACATTCTTTTTCGGTAGCGGTTTCTTGGCCAGTGCCGGCGCATCGGCTGCCCAGACAGACGATGCGCACAGCAGACTCGCCAGCGTGAGCAGAATGAGTTTTAGTTTTGTATCCAATTGTATATTGTGCATATTGATTAGCCCGTTTTCTAATTAAAAAGATCCGGTTGTCGCTGTTGCCGCAACGTGCTGGCAGCTACAGTTCATTCCACTTGGCGATTAATTATTTTGCGGGGATCCGCTCGAACGACACGATCCGCAAGCCTTCCGCTGCGGTATTCCACACCACCAGCACTTGCTTGCCGTCAATCAGCGGCATGGGATAATCCGCTGCCCCGTTGGTATTCAGCAGGCGCTGCGGTTCACTCCAGGAGCTGCCGCCATCTTGCGAGTGCATCATCTGCACGGAATAGGCGCTGCCATCAAATTCGCGCCAGGTGAGGATGACCGTGTTGCCCGCCGCCACCACCGCCGCATGATTTGCCTGGACTGCGGAATTGCCGATGGCCATGGGTTGCGATTTCCAGTCACCATCGATGCGTTTGTAGAACAGTCCCTGGCGCTTGTTGCCATTGGTGAACCAGGTCAGATGCAGCCGGCCCTGACCATCGGATGCGATACTGCCGCCGTTATGCGGGCAGGCATCGATTTGCCATTCATCATCCGTAGCACGGCGTACCCCACCCTGATCCAGACTCGCGATAGCGAAATCGCGCGTGTTGACACCGAAAATATTGCGCCAGAATATTACCGGACCTGTTTGTGTCCAGGTAAGCGCAATCCGGCAGCACTCGCAGATATGTTGCTGAAATTTGCGGTTGGCGCTGAAACTTGCGCCGTTGTCAGCGGATTGGGCAGTATAAATCGACACGCCGGAAAACTTGTCGCCTTGTTCCCTTGCTGCATCGCGGTCACGCGCATCCAGCCATGCCACCGCCACTCTGCCGGCACCATCAATCGCGAGCGCATCGAAGCGATGGCTGGTGGTGCGACCATCGTCGTTCAGCGTGACCGGTGCGGAGAAACTCCGACCTGAATCTGTGGAACGGGCGAAGCGAATGTCGCCGGAATGTCTCTGCGGCAGCGTCAACGTCCAGCTCAGAAGTACCGTGCCGTCGCGGGCTACGGCAATCTTGGGGCGATTCTCGCCATCAGCCGAGATGTCTTCTGCTTCGGGAGTAACCACCACCGGACTGGAAAAGCTTTCTCCGCCGTCATCCGAGCGGGAAACCAGCAATCGCTGATTCTCCACCTTGGCCAGCCATAAATGGCCGCTACTATCAAGCGCTACGCCCACCGCCAGTGTCGTCTTGGGTGACCGCAGTTTTGCGTCGCGTTGATTCTCCGTGAGCGGAGTTCCGTGATCCGCGAGCGCTATTGCCGGAATGCTCAGCAACAAAACAGCTGCAATACGATCAATCCACATACTCATTCCTAGAAATAATATTGAGGTGCGAGATTAACTTTGTTTATGTAGTGTGGGAATGTGGCAAATTGTCGCGCGACAATTTGTCGCACCCTGGCATCTATGCCGAGTTCATGTGAAATAATTTATTGAAAACAGCATGTTGTCTGGTAGGCTTGTTGGGGAAGTGTAATCTGGTGTTGTTTTTTGGATGAGGTGTGTACAATTTCGTGATCTTGGTCAGGTGGTTGAACGATTCTGCCAAGGCCAAGGTCACACAACTGCTGCAAAATGGAAACTAGGGTTCCGGCTGCCATAACTGGGAGTGTCTGGTCCAAGAGTTTCCGGTCTCGTCATGACGAGGCTCCACGGAGGGATAAAAGCCCGGGAGATAATATATAGGTGATACATCGCCTTCCCGGAATTTAACCTGCTGAGCAAAGGAGACTTCGTTATGCATTTTCACTCCGTGTTTTTTTCCCGTACCGGATCGGGCTGACTTGCTGCCAGGTTAGAGCGGAACGTTATGCCAACCAAAGAAAGTCAGGATACTTTCCCCCCTGCTACTGCCACGACTGCTGTCGATAAACTCAATCGCAGCCTGAGTGTCTGGAATAGCTTTACTCTGGGCTTTGCCGTCGTTTCGCCAGTGGTGGGACTCTACGCCATCATTGGCGTGCAAACGGTGGTGACGGGAGGTGGCTGGTTTGCCGCGCTGGCCATCTGTCTGGTGATGCAGTTGCTGGTGGCAACCGTTTATGCTGAGCTGTCCTCGCAGTTTCCGATCGCAGGTGGGGCTTACAAGTGGGCACGGCAGCTCGGAGGAGCTGTCGTCGGTCAGTATGCTGGCGTCATCTACGTCAGTTCCGCCATCGCCATGCTAACCACCACCGCTTATACCGGGGGAATCTGGCTTGCCACTTTCTTCGGGTCGGCGGGTGGGGGAGGCGGCATGATGGTGCTATGGGGCGCAGTGTTCTTACTGTTGTGTACGTTGCTCAACCTGGTTCATGTCAATGTCTTCAAGCTGGTTATTACATTGGGTGTTTATGCCGAGGTAATCGGATCATTCGGCGTGGCGTTGCTGTTGTTTTTCTTCTTTCGGCAGCATTCATTTTCCGAATTGTTCCAGCATCTGGGCACGGGGACGGCACCCAGCGAGACCGCCGCTTTTTTGGCAGCGCTCGCCATTGCGGGCTGGGCCTTTATCGGTTTTGATGCTTGCTCCACTACCGCCGAAGAAACCTGTCAACCCCGGCGCATGGTGCCGCGCGCGATCTTTTTTTCACTGTGCACAGTAGGGGCTGTGGTGTTGTTTAATTCTGCTGCACTAACGCTGGCCTTCGACCGTGACACTCTGGTGAACACCAGCGTCACATCCGATCCGATCACCCCTCTGATTGCCAGCAGCATCGGCGCCTGGTTTGAGAAACCCTTTCTGGCGATCGTCATGATTGCTTTTCTCGCTTGCGGTGCGTCAGTGGTTAAATATGTTTCACGCATCGTTTACTCAATGGCGCGCGAGGGCAACATGCCTATTGCGCTAAGCCAGGTAACAGTTTCTAAAATTCCGCGTAATGCGGTTGTTTGTACTGTGTTGCTGGCTGGACTCGGGTTGTTATTTGGGCTGAATGATGGGGCAGTTGCCACAGTGATTGCCTTCGGCACAGGCGGGTTGTACGCCATGTTCGCCATGACCACTGGAGTAGGGTTGTATACCCGCCTCACGGGCCGCTGGAACCCGGCACTGGGTGATCTGAAACTGGGTGTCTGGGGGCTGGTGATCAATGTGCTGGCCTTCCTCTGGTCGGTGTTTGAATTCGTCAACATCGCCTGGCCGCGTGCCTACGCCGTTTCACCTAATGCACCCTGGTGGCAGCTTTGGGCGGTACCTCTGGTGTTGGGCAGCATTCTAGGGGTGACCACG
>VFJL01000003.1 GCA_009886095.1 Nitrosomonadales bacterium
ACCTAGAAAAGTACTAGGATTTAGATCGGCGCATGAGGTATTCTTCGGGGTGGAAATAAGCTACACCAAACAACCATTGGTTGTTGCACTTCGAACTTGAATCCACGTCCCCTTCATGCCGTCTATATCTGCAGATACAGAAAAATTGGAGCATCCTCAAACTGATATCGTAGACAATGAAGCGTGCATTTCCGTATGCACTCTCGCGATTTGCAGGATGGTACCATTGGCATGACTGGCTCCGCATCCCAGAATTACAGCGGGATTCAGGCATTGACATACCCTGGCAGCGCTTGACTTCCAGTCACTTGGAAAAGCTTCTGCAAACCGGTAACGGGCTCTTAATCGATCTTCATCAATCAGCTTGTTTCCGCAGGAACGCCGGGATATCCAATACGTCCACTCCGGATTGCTTCATCGCCGCTACGGTCGCATCGTGCCTTCTGTTGGTGCGGATCGCAGCCGGAATCTCTAACTCTTTCCAGTTTACCGTGCCCATCAACGCTGCATCGTCAGTCCCGGTACGGATGCGAATAATGCTTAACGGCTTGGGCTGGATACAGCCGACCACTCCACCAAGCCCAGTCGCCACCATGGTAACCCTCAGGTTGTCCCCCATGCTCTCGTCAATTACGGTACCAACAATTACAGTAGCATCTTCAGCGGTAAAGTCCTTGATAGTACTCATCACTTCCTGAACTTCCCGCATCTTCATTCCCGAACTGGCAGTAATATTTACCAGCACCCCGCGTGCCCCAGAGAGATTCAAGTCTTCCAGCAGAGGACTTGATACTGCCTGCTCTGCTGCCACACGTGCGCGGTCTATGCCTGAGGCAAATGCAGAACCCATCATCGCTACACCCATTTCCGACATCACTGTTTTCACATCAGCAAAGTCTACATTGACAAGACCGGGGCAGTTGATAACCTCTGCAATTCCGGCAACTGCACCATATAGTACGTTGTTGGCCGCCTTGAATGCATCCAGCATACTGACATCCTCCCCCAGCACCGTCATCAACTTGTCGTTGGGAATCACGATCAGTGAATCGACATGCTGTGACAGCGCTTCCATTCCCGCCTGCGCCGCTTTTAGACGCCTGCCCTCAAATGCAAATGGTTTGGTCACTACCGCCACGGTAAGGATTCCCATTTCTTTTGCCACCTGCGCCACTACTGGCGCAGCACCAGTACCGGTACCTCCTCCCATTCCGGCAGTAACGAACAACATATCCGCACCTTCGATCAGCTCGGCAATACGGTCGCGATCTTCCAAAGCCGCTTCACGCCCGATTTCTGGATTAGCTCCTGCGCCCAATCCCTTGGTAATGGACGATCCCAATTGCAACAGGGTGCGCGCCTGATTACGCTTCAATGCCTGTGCGTCTGTATTGGCACAAATAAACTCAACGCCTTGCACACCGTTCTGGATCATGTGATCCACCGCGTTACCACCGCAACCACCGACACCGATAACTTTTATGACCGCTTCCTGTGTTTGTGTATCCATGATCTCGAACATTATATTTCTCCTTTGGTGAGTTAATAATTTGATTTCTAAAAAATTTTCTTGAACTTTCGACCCTGAACCTGAAAACCTTGATGCCGCACGAGATACACACGCCCCTCTATCCCTAACTCCAGATCTTAAAAATTACCCTGAAACCAATTTTTCATTCTTTCAAGAATCTGCTTAAACGAATTGCCCTGCAGTCGACTGTGCTGGTCGCGCTGAAGCTGCTCCATGCCGGCGATAATCAGCCCAACGCCGGTGGAAAACCGTGGTGTGCGCACCACCTCCGCCAAACCGCCAAGATAGTGCGGCAACCCCAGCCGTACTGGCATGTGAAATATTTCTTCACCTAGCTCCACCATGCCTTGCAGGGAACTGCTGCCACCGGTGATGACGATCCCGGATGAGAGTAGTTCCTCGAAACCACCACGGCGCAACTCAGCCTGCACCAAAGAATAGAGTTCCTCTACTCGTGGCTCAATTACTTCTGCCAGCGTTTGCCTGGAAAGTTGGCGTGTACCACGCTCACCTACGCCCGATACCTCCACCATTTCGTGAGGATCAGCCATGCTGCGCAGAGCGCAACCGTAGCTGCACTTGATATCCTCCGCATCCTTGGTAGGGGTACGCAACGCCATCGCGATATCATTGGTGATCTGGTCGCCAGCAATAGGGATCACCGCCGTATAACGAATTGCGCCATTGGTAAATACTGCGATGTCTGTAGTGCCGCCGCCAATATCAATCAAGCACACACCCAGGTCTTTCTCATCTTCCGACAGTACCGCCATTGCTGAGGCTAGTGGTTGCAGCACCAGATCGCGCACTTCCAAGCCGCAGCGGCGCACACACTTCATGATGTTCTGCGCTGCCGACACCGCACCGGTAACAATGTGCACTTTTACCTCCAAACGTATGCCATTCATACCAATAGGCTCACGCACATCTTCCTGCCCATCTACGATAAATTCCTGATTGAGGATATGCAAAACTTGTTGGTCAGCAGGAATGTTCACCGCCTTGGCGGTTTCCATCACCCGCTCCACGTCTATACGTGACACTTCCTTGTTCTTGATTGCCACCGTTCCATGCGAATTGAAACTCTTAATATGGCTACCGGCAATACCGGTATAAACTTCACGAATCTTGCAATCAGCCATTAGCTCCGCCTCTTCCAATGCACGCTGGATCGCATTCACCGTGGTTTCAATATTGACGACCACGCCTTTCTTCAGGCCGCGTGACGGATGACTGCCCATGCCGATAATTTCAAATCCGCCATCAGGCTTAACCTCAGCAGCAATAGCGACGATCTTTGAAGTGCCGATGTCGAGGCCGACAATCAGGTTCTTATTTTCAATAACTCTGTTCATTTATCTTGCGAGCCCTTAATCTCACGCTGCTTTTTTCAGATTTAACTTGCGGGGTTCCTGCTGCGACGCTTCCGGTATCCGTACAGAAAAACCGTTGGAATAGCGCAAATCCACATAGGTTAGTTGCTGATTCAATTGTGCGAAGCTGCGGTCATACGCCGAAACGTAGCGGGCTAGACGTACTTCCATTTGATCGCGTCCCAGTTCCAGCACAACCCCATTCTCCAAGTAAATGCTCCAGGCGTAGCGGGGTGAAAGATTCAGCTGAGAAATATTCTGCCGCAAGGGTTCCAGCAATTTGCTAAAAGCAGAGAATTGCCGCACCACATCGTAGGAACTTTCCGGTGGCCCTATGAATGCTGGCAGCTTCTCGTCAACTGCAATGACACCAACAGTAAATACTTCTCCATAAGTATTTACCAACGCTTCGCTGCCCCAACGTGCCACTGCCACATGCTCTTCCAACGCCACTTCCAGACTTTGTGGCCAATGTCGCCGCACACCCGCAGCCCTTACCCAAGGTAATTTCTCAAATGCGTCACGCGTCGCATCCAGGTCAACCGTAAGAAAATTTCCCGCGACTTTGCTGCGTACTACGTTATCTATTTGCTCCCGTGTCACGCGCTTCAATTCACCGTTGCTGCTATTGATGCCACCAACACTTACCTCCTTTAACGGAAACGCTGATGAATTCACCGCCCATGAACCAATTGTGTAGATTGCCGCGAGCGAAACCAACGCAAATAGCAGATTAGCCAGCAAGTGCAACATGTAGTGGTTATCCCACATGCGCCAACTCCAATATTTGCACCACTAGATCCTCAAACGATATCCCTGCCGCTCTTGCTGCCATCGGCACGAGGCTGTGGTCGGTCATGCCAGGTGAGGTATTGGTCTCAAGAAAATAAGCCCTGCCCGATTTATCCAGTATTACATCCACTCTTCCCCAGCCTTCACATCCGAGAATCCTGTGTGCCCGTAGCGCTTGTACCTGAATCGCCTGTTCCTGTCCGGCGGACAAACCACTCGGGCAGAAATAGCAGGTATCATTGGACAAATACTTCGCCTGGTAATCGTACAATCCCCCTGCTGTCTCAATCCGCACTAGCGGCAGCGGTATCTCTCCAAGGATGGCAGCGGTCAACTCCACCCCCTCGATGAATTGCTCTGCCAGCACTGTTATGTCATGTTTTGCTGCCAACTGGTAGGCCGCTGGCAAATCCTCTGCCGCCATCACCTTGCTCAAACCAATGGTGGATCCTTCGCGCGAAGGTTTGACGATCAGGGGCAGACCCAACTCCTTCACCACTGCATTAAAATCGCTTTGCGCATTAAGCACGGCATAACAGGGAGAATTGATCCCTGCTGCCTGCCATAGCAGCTTGGTGCGCCATTTGTCCATTGCCAGCGCACTCGCCATGACACCACTACCGGTATAGGGCAGCCCCATGAGTTCTAGTGCACCTTGCACCGTACCATCTTCACCATAGCGCCCATGCAGAGCGATATGTACCCGCTTGAATTCCTGCTGTAATAGTGCCTCCATCGGTAGCTCAGCAGGATCAAACGGATGCGCATCCACATTTCTGCGCCGTAACGCATCAAGCACGGCTTTGCCGCTTTTTAGAGAAATCTCACGCTCGGCAGAACGGCCACCCAGAAGAACCGCTACTTTTCCAAAATCATGATTGCTCACAACCGGCTGCTCCCACCAAAAGAATCCATAGCGAAACTTCTGAATTCATCTCGAGTCACTTGATCTCTCCGATAATCCGCACTTCCTGAACTAACTCAACTCCGGTCTGTTCTTTCACAATTCTGCGCACGGCCACAATCACCGCTTCAATATCTGCTGCGGTGGCAGTGCCGGTATTGACAATGAAATTTGCATGCTTGGATGAGACCATCGCACCACCAATGCGAAAATCCTTCAGTCCGCATGACTCGATCAGCCGTGCTGCGTGGTCTCCCGGCGGATTACGAAACACTGAGCCGGCATTAGGCAGATTCAATGGCTGACTGTTGGCGCGCTTGGCGAGTAATTCCTTGATCTTTTTACGCGATGCTGCATCATCGCCATCCTTTAACCTGAACCATCCCCCTACGAACCACTCTTCATCAGGAATATTTCCCGGTTCCTGCCTCAGAGTCACATGCCGGTAGCTGATCTCATAATCCCCAAGCGAGCGTACGTGCAGTTGGCCGGCATGATTGAGCGTCTGTACGCGTTCGACAATTTCCCAGGTTTCGGTGCCGTAACAGCCTGCATTCATTGCCAGCGCCCCGCCCACCGTGCCCGGTATGCCGGCCAGAAATTCAGCACCGGCCAAACTATTCACTGCCGCGTACCTTGCCACCTTGGCGCAAGACACACCTGCCCCGGCATAAACCGATCCTCCATTTGCAGTCTGTTGCTCCAGTCGCAGCTCATCCAACCGCGCATGCAGCAGCACTACTGTGCCTCGTACTCCACCGTCACGTACCAAAAGATTGCTGCCCAGCCCCACCATATATACCGGTTCACCCTGCGGCAGAGCACGCATGAATTGAATAAGATCGGCCAAATCAGCCGGAATATAAACGCGTTTAGCCTCTCCACCTGCATGCCAGGAAGTATGCTTTTTCATTGATTCATTCACGCGCGCCTCACCACGGAGGGCTCCTTTCGACACCCCCTTGTGGGATACCCATGAATCATCAGTGAATTTATTTGTTTCCGTCATATCCATTCACACGTTCCGTAAAAGACTGGTAATGTGAAAAAACCAAGATTCGGTAACGTTTCTCCACAAATCCTCGCCAGCTGCTTTTATCCTCACTCCCCTGACTCCAAGGCAAATCATGCTTTGCCCCCTGCATCTCCATTCTCCCGCGCAATGCTGGACGCCACCCCACCCACCGACCCTGCACCCATCACCAGTACCACATCGCCGTCTTGTGCCACACTGCGGATGGCGGCAGGCAACTCGTCCACGGTCTCGACATAAATCGGTTCCACCTTGCCTTGCACCCTTACTGCTCGCGCTAACGATCTGCTGTCAGCAGCAACGAGAGGCGCTTCACCTGCGGAATAAACTTCCGTTAACAACAGCACATCGACGGTAGACAGAACCTTGACGAAATCCTCGAACACATCACGCGTACGCGTGTAACGGTGCGGCTGAAACACCAGTACCAGACGGCGACCAGGAAATGCGCCGCGTGCAGCAGCAATGGTGGCGGCCATTTCCACCGGGTGATGGCCGTAATCATCGACCAATGTGAAACTTCCGCCCCGGCCACTCTTATCACTAGCTAATCTGACTTCGCCATAACGCTGAAAACGCCGCCCCACACCTCTGAATCCAGCCAACGCGTTGATGATGGCCTCATCCGGCACACCCACCTCGTTGCCAACTGCAATTGCTGCAAGCGCATTCTGCACGTTATGTAACCCTGGCAGATTGAGGGTAATGTCGAGCTTGCGGGTCTTGCCGTTTACTCCTATCAGCGCAGTAAAGTGCATTTTTCCCGCGCTATGACGAATATTCTCAGCGCGGATTAACGCCGTATCTGATAAACCGTATGTAGTGATAGGTCTGGCGATGGTGGGCATGATCGCGCGCACGTTGACATCATCTACACACAATATCGCCATACCGTAAAAAGGCAGGTGCTGCACAAAATCCACAAATGCCTGTTTTAATCTGCCAAAATCATGTCCGTAGGTTTCCATGTGATCGGCATCTATATTGGTCACTACTGCCAGCACCGGTTGCAGATAGAGAAACGAGGCATCCGATTCATCCGCTTCCACCACTATGAACTCACCGCTGCCCAGTTTGGCATGAGAACCCACAGCTTCCAGTCTGCCGCCAATGACGAAGGTCGGATCCATTCCCGCTTCTGCCAGAACGCTGGCGATCAGGCTGGTGGTGGTGGTCTTGCCGTGAGTGCCGGCAACGGCAATACCTTGGCGCAGTCTCAATAATTCCGCCAACATCATGGCGCGTGGTACCACCGGGATATTACGTTCGCGTGCCGCGACCACTTCCGGGTTGTCCAGCTTCACCGCAGTCGATGTCACTACCGCATCTGCTGACGCCACATGATCACTTGCATGGCCGAGATGAATGGTTATACCCAAGCTTTTTAGGCGCTGTGTAGCGGTGTTGTCGGACAAATCCGAACCACTCACCTGGTAACCCAAGTTGAGCAACACTTCGGCAATGCCACTCATACCCGAGCCGCCAATGCCTACGAAATGAACATGTTTGACTTTATGTTTCATATTCCCGGATTCGCGAAACGTAAAAGAATCGTAACGACTTAAAAAGAGTGCCGGTTTTACTCACCCCCCCACTCCCCACTACCTGGCTTCCACTCCTTATTCATGCCTTTGCCATCTCCATGCAAGCTTGCGCCACCAGCTGAGTCGCATCGGGTTTCGCCAGTGCGCGCGCCTTTACCGCCATCTCTAATAATCTCACGCGGGTTAACCCCATCAAAAGTTGTGCCAGAGCTTGTGGAGTCAGTTCGTTTTGGGGCAGCAGCAGTGCTGCATCCTGGTCGCTTAGAAAACTTGCATTGCTGGTCTGATGATCGTCTACGGCGAACGGGAACGGCACCAGAATGCTCGCCACCCCCGCTGCTGCCAGTTCAGCGATTGTGAGTGCGCCAGCGCGGCAAATCACCAAATCGCAATCAGCATAGCAAGCCGCCATATCCTCAATGAACGCCACCAGCTCACCTGCTACTTCTGCTTCAAAATAATTTTTTCTTAGCGTATCCAGATGCTTCGCTCCTGCCTGATGCATCACCTGCGGACGCCTATTTTCTGGAATCAGTCTCAGCGCCTGCGGTACGATGGCATTCAGCGCATGTGCGCCAAGGCTGCCACCTATTACCAGCAGTTTCAATTCTCCACTACCGCTTTTGTCACGTGCGGCATACCTTATTTCTGGCGCATCCAATTGGCTTATAGCTTTACGCACCGGATTACCAGAAAATACTGCTTTTTTATCGCTCCTGGTTACATCCGGAAAACCCAGAAAAACTTTATCTGCAAACTTCGCCAACACTTTGTTGGTGAGGCCAGGTATTGAATTCTGTTCGTGTATCACCAGCGGCTTGCCGAGTAACGCAGCCATCATGCCACCGGGAAATGCCGGGTAACCACCCATGCCCAACACTACGTCGGGACGCACATGGAACATTATCTTGGCGCTTTGCCAGAATGCCAGCAGCAGTCGCAGCGGCAGCGTAAACCAGGTCATGGTATTTTTCCCGCGCAAGCCGGAAAAACGGATAATACTTATGTCATATCCTCGTTGCGGTACCAGCATAGTCTCCATTCCTCCCTCGGTTCCCAGCCACACGACGCGCCAACCCTCTGCCTTCATGTAGTCCGCCACAGCCAATCCGGGAAACACATGACCACCAGTTCCGCCAGCCATGATCAGGATGGTGCGCGTCAAGTCAAAGCTCCCACATTAATCCTCTCTGTGAGCAGCAATTCATACAGCGAAACCTCGCATGAGTTGTCGATTTTCCCAATCCACCCGTAGCAACACCGCCAGTGCGACACAATTGGCGACAATACTGCTGCCACCGAAACTCATCAGCGGCAAAGTCAATCCCTTGGTTGGCAAAACTCCCATATTTACGCCCATATTGATGAAAGCCTGTACCCCCAACCATACGCCAATGCCTTGTGCCACCAGTGCGGCAAAGTGGCGCTCCCGCATAGCCGCTTGGCGGCCTATTACGAAGGCACGTATCACCAACCCCGAGAATAGCGCCACTACTGTTGCCACGCCGATGAAACCAAGCTCTTCTGCAATCACTGCAAGCAGAAAATCAGTATGTGCTTCGGGCAGGTAAAAAAGTTTCTCCACACTGGCACCCAAGCCAACACCCAGCCATTCTCCGCGCCCGAATGCAATCAAGGCATGACTTAACTGGTAGCCTTTCCCATAAGGATCGATCCACGGATCCATGAACCCCACAATGCGCTGCATGCGGTAAGGCTCAACCCAGATCAGCGTCAATAGCCCAGCAACCAGAAAACTGATCAGTCCCACGAACAGCTTCAAGTTGACTCCCCCCAGAAACAGGGCGGCCATCGCGATGATGGTAATAACAACAAATGCGCCGAAATCCGGTTCACGCAGCAACAACAGACCTATCACCAGCATGGCAATCAGCATGGGGAGAAAACCTTTGCGAAAACTATCCAGGTGCGCGGTTTTGCGGACGGTGTAATCAGCGGCGTAAATCACCATGAACAATTTCATAAACTCGGATGGCTGTAAGTTCACTACTAACAGCGATAACCAGCGTCGACTGCCGTTAACCTCACGACCTATCCCGGGAATCAACACCAGCACCAGCAGCAGCATTCCCAGCAGAAACAGATGGAATGAATATTTCTGCCATGCTTGCGTCGGTACCTGGAATGCAATCAACCCCACCAGCAGGCCTACCAGCAGATAGGCGCTATGCCGCACAAGAAAATGGGCCGCATAACCACCGGTATTTCGCCCCGCCTCGGCGATGGCGATAGAAGCGGAATAAACCATCACTAACCCCAGGCTCAACAACAATATCGCAGACCAGATCAGAACCCGATCAAAGTCGTGTAGCATTCTCTGGCTGTTGATGTTGGCCTGGTAAATCATTGGCTGAGACCTTGATGGGTCGTGGCTTGAATTTTTGTTTCCATATCCCTCACTGCTGCAACGAACACCTCAGCACGGTGAGCGTAATTTCTGAACATATCGAAGCTGGCACAAGCTGGTGACATCAGCACTGCATCACCTTTCAGTGCCAGCGCAAAGCTTTGTTGTACTGCCTCTTCCATCGTAGCCACCTGATGCAGCGGCACACCGCAACCATCCAGTGCAGCGGCAATCTTCTCTGCATCGCGCCCGATCAGCACTACCGCGCGCGCGCATTCTGCAATCGGCTGTCTCAACGGTGAGAAATCCTGCCTCTTGCCATCGCCGCCGGCGATCAGTACTACACTTTGTGCCATGCCGCTCAAGGCCGCCACCGTGGCACCCACGTTAGTGCCTTTCGAGTCGTCGTAGAAGGTGACCCCGCTGAACATCGCCACTTTCTCCATTCGATGCGGCAACCCCTTAAATTCACGCAAGGCCTGCAGCAATGGTTCAAACGGCAATCCCACGGCACGGCATAGCGCTAACGCAGCCAGCGCATTGGCTGCATTGTGCTGGCCGGCAATGGCGAGCTCACTGGCTTTCATCAGGTGCATGCTCCCCTGTGCCAGCCAAGTATCGCCACCGTCACGCAGCAAACCAAAATCACTATCGGCAACCGGCGCATTCAGGCCGAAAGTTATCTGTTTTCTCCCCGGCAACGCCATTGCGCACACCAACGGGTCATCACGGTTAAGAATCTGTACACCACCACCGCTGTCGCCAGCCTCACCCAAAAATATCCTGGCCTTGGCAGCGGCGTAATCCTTCATTCCGGAGTAACGGTCGAAATGGTCTTCGCATAAATTCAACACTACCGCCGCATCAGGATTAAAACTGCGGGTGGTTTCCAACTGAAAACTGGAAACCTCCAGAACCCATGATTGAGGCAGTCTTCCGGTATTTTCCCGCTGCATCAATGCATCCAGTGCTGCCGGACCGATATTGCCCGCCACCTCGACATCCCACCCGGCTCTCTTCACCATCGCCCCTACCATGGCAGTCACTGTCGTCTTACCGTTGGAACCAGTGATGGCCAGGATTTTTGGTTTTGAACTGCTGATCTGCCTAAGCGCTAAAACGAAAAGCTCAATATCCCCCAGTACCGGTACACCGCGCTTTATTGCCTGCTGCACCAGCGGTTCCGCCAACGGCACACCGGGACTGATAGCGATGAGATCTATTCCGGCGAAGGCCTCGGCTGCAAACGTACCGGTGAATACCTGCGTCGCGGGTACGACCCGTTTCAACGCATCTAGATTAGGTGGTGCTACACGACTGTCAGCAGCGCGCACGTTCGCACCCAGGCACGCCAGCCACTTGGCCATAGACAATCCGGTTTCACCCATTCCCAGTACCAACACAGTCTTATCTCGCAAATTCATAGGGGCACCTCAGAGTCCTCTATCGCAACTTCAACGTAGACAACCCAAACAGCACCAGCATCATGGTGATAATCCAGAAACGCACCACCACCTGATTCTCTTTCCAGCCCTTCAATTCGTAGTGATGATGTAGCGGTGCCATGCGAAAAATACGCTTCCCCGTCAACTTGAACGAAGCCACTTGTAAAATCACTGATAAGGTTTCCACCACGAACACACCACCCATGATGACCAGCACGATCTCCTGGCGCACGATTACCGTCACCACACCCAGCGCAGCGCCAAGCGCAAGCGCACCAACGTCGCCCATAAATACTTCGGCTGGATAAGCGTTGAACCACAGAAAGGCAAGTCCGGCACCTGCCAGCGCTCCGCAGAATACGGCTAACTCACCTGCATGCGGGACATAGGGAATACCGAGATATTTCGCGAATACCGCATGACCCGCCACGTAAGCGAAGATTGCCAGAGCGCTACTGATCATCACGGTCGGCATGATGGCCAGACCATCGAGGCCGTCGGTTAGGTTCACCGCATTGCTCGTGCCTACTATGACAAAGTAAGCCAACGCCACGAAACCGAACACGCCCAGTGGTATCGCTACCTGCTTGAAAAAAGGCACAATTAAACTGGTCTGCGATGGCAGATCAGCAGTGAGAACAAGATACAGCGCCACTGAGATCGCAATCACTGATTGCCAGAAAAATTTGGACTTAGCGGAAAGCCCCTTTGGATTGCGATACACCACCTTGCGATAATCGTCTACCCAGCCGATCACACCAAAACCCAGGGTAGTCAGCAACACCACCCATATGTAGCGATTGCTCAAATCTGCCCACAGCAAGGTGGTAATGGTGATGGATACTAGAATCAACGCACCGCCCATGGTCGGCGTGCCCGCTTTGACAAGGTGGGATTGCGGCCCGTCATCGCGTACCGATTGTCCGATTTTATAGGCGGTTAGCTTGCGTATCATGACCGGACCAACAATGAATGAGATCGCCAAGGCAGTAAGTGCCGCCAACACCGTGCGCAAAGTAATGTAATTAAGCACATTGAATGCACGGACATCCTTGGCAAGCCATTGGGCAAGCTCTAGCAGCATGACAATCGCAAAAATAAAATTTGGTTTCTCATAATTACTTCATACTCAAAAATTCAGTACTCATAACTCGATACCCTTGACCACTCGCTCCATTTGCATGAAGCGCGACCCCTTTACCAGCACTGTGACATCGGCTGCCAGTTGATTCCTGACTTCGATCAACAACTCCTCGATTCGCTCGAAATGTCGTGCCTCTGCACCGAATTTCGCCACAGCATATGCGCTCAATTCGCCCATAGTGAACAGCTTGTCTATCCCTGCGCGGCGCGCATCTTCACCGATACACTCGTGAAAAACTACTGCGCTTCCACCCAACTCGCCCATATCACCCAGCACTAGAATTTTTTTACCTGGAACTGCAGCTAACACCGCCAGCGCGGCTCGCACCGATTCCGGGTTAGCGTTGTAGCTGTCATCTATCAGCGTCGAATCATGCAAACCGCATTTTTTCTGCATGCGCCCCTTCACCCCACTGAACCCGCTCAGTCCCAATGCGATAGTTTTCTTGCCAATGCCCATAGCCGTTGTTGCTGCTGCCGCCGCAAGCGCATTACGCACGCTATGTTCACCGGGGACCTGCAATGCCACCTCCTCGACTCCGTCAGGAAGTGTCAATGTCATTTTGCTGCCGAACAGATTCACTTGATAGTGGGCACTTACCGTTGCGCCTCCACCTAGAGCAAAATCTACCACCCGTCTGCCGCCTGCGAGCTCGCGCCATAACGGCGCATAAGGGTCATCAGCGTTGATAACCGCCACCCCCGTCTGATCCAGCCCTTCGAAAACCTCACCCTTGGCACGGGCAACTGCCTCTACCGAACCGAGCCCTTCAACATGTGCTGTGCCTGCATTGGTTATCAGGGCCACGCTGGGCTTGGACAGTCTGGTCAAGTATGAGATCTCACCGGTATGATTCATGCCCATTTCGATCACCGCGTAAGCATGCTGTTCGCGCAATCGCAGCAACGTCTGCGGCACACCGATATCATTATTGAGGTTGCCTGCCGTCGCCAACACCCTATCTGCACCACCCTCTCTCTGACGCAGAATCGATGCAATCATTTCTTTCACCGTGGTCTTGCCGTTGCTACCTGTCACTGCAACCAGTGGAATGGTAAAACGCCCGCGCCAGTATGCCGCTAACCGCCCCAATCCCAGCCGTGTATCCTTCACCAGTATCAAGGGGATTCCTGACTCCTGATTTCCGATCTCTAACCCTTGACACACCATTGCAGCTACCGCGCCTTTCTCCTTTGCTATGGCTACAAACTTATGGCCGTCGAATTTATCCCCTCTCAACGCGATAAATAAATCACCGCATTTCACCGTGCGACTATCCGTACTAACCCCGGTAAAGACCACATTTTTACCGTGCCATTCAGCATCCAGGACACGGACCGCCTCCTGCACTGCCATCATCTTTGCACCTGTATTTTTTGATCTGCCATATCCTGTAGTACCTGGCACGCGACTTCACTGTCACTGAACGGAAATTTATGCTTACCGATTTCCTGATGCACCTCATGCCCTTTGCCTGCAATCAGCACCACATCACCCTGACGCGCATCGTGTATTGCCCGGTAAATCGCTGTTGCCCGGTCTTCCTCGATATGGTAGTTAGCGTCTGCTGCTACTGCGATCTCGTTGATGATGTCGCGAGGGTTTTCGCTACGCGGATTATCGCTGGTGATGATGACTTCATCTGCCAGTCGCGACGCCACCTGTCCCAGCAGCGGACGCTTGCCGCGATCACGCTCACCACCGCAGCCGAACACACAGACTAGTTTTGAGTTTCTGGTTTTGGTTTCCTGATTGCTCTCGGAGCTACGAAGAACTTCACGCAGTGTCGTCAGCACCTTCTCCAGAGCATCCGGAGTATGTGCGTAATCCACCACTACGAGCGGTTGATCGCCACCCCCCAACCGCTCCATCCTGCCTGCTATCGGCCGCACTTGCTGCACAGCTTGCACCGCATCAACCAGCTTGATGCCGCTGGCCAGCAAAGTAGCCAGCACTGCCAGCAAGTTGGAAGCGTTGAATCTACCCACCACTTCAGTTTTAAATTTTGCCCGTTCGTTCTTAAACGTGATATCGAACTCCAGGCCACCGATGCTTGACTTGAGATTGCTCCCCTGTACCACGCTGATCTTTCCTGAATCCCCGCTCCTGATCCCCGATTCTTCAAATCCGTAGCCAATAATCTGCATGGGCATACCTGCAAGCCGCTGCGATAACTCGATACCCATTACATCATCTAGATTGAGTACGGCATATTTGAGCCCGGGCCAGAAGAATAATCGCGCCTTAACAGCGGCGTACTCCTTCATGCTGCCGTGATAATCAAGATGATCGCGTGACAGATTGGTAAACAATGCCACCGCGAATACCGCACCATTAATACGCTCTTGCTCAATCCCATGCGACGACACTTCCATGGCCACACATTCGGCGCCATGCTGTAAAAAATCCGCCATTTCCTGCTGCAGCAGAACAGCATCCGGCGTGGTATTGGTAGTGGATTTAAGCGCACTGGGAAACCCGTTTCCCAAAGTGCCGATGACAGCAGTTTTTCTACCGAGGGCTGTCATGGCTTGTGCGATCCAATGGCTGCACGAAGTCTTGCCGTTAGTTCCGGTGATACCGATAAGCCATAACTTTTGCGATGGCTGGCCATATATCTGGCTGGCAATCATTCCTGCCTTGGCTTTCAGTTTCGCTATCGGCAGATTGGGTATCTGCCATGCCGGGTTCCAGACAAAACCATGCTGCCGCTCCCACAACACCGCATTTGCTCCCGCAGCGATAGCTTGGGGAATGAATTCACGGGCATCGGATTTATCTCCGGCATAGGCGAGAAATGTGTCTCCCGACTTCACCATGCGGCTGTCGGTAACAAGATTGTTAATCTTGATGCCGAGATCATTGAGAAGATGAGAATCAAACTGTATTTCTGATTTTTTCCTGGGTTCCAAATCCCAGATCCCGAATCCCGTATTCATACATCACCCTGCAACTCAGGTGCTGCCGGGAATGAAACAATATTATTAGTGGGCGCATCATGTGGAACACTCAATATGCGCAGAGCACCAGCCATTACTTGGCTGAACACCGGGGCTGCCACTATGCCACCAAAATATTGGCCTGCAGATGGCTCATCCAGCATCACTGCGATAACCAGCCGTGGACTGGAAGCTGGTGCATAACCGACAAATGTGGCGATATAACGGTTTTTTGCATAACCGTTACCCTCCAGCTTATGAGCGGTGCCGGTCTTGCCTGCTACCCGATAACCGCTAATTTGCGCACGCGGTGCAGTGCCGCCCGGTCCCGCCACCATCTCCAGCATTCTGCTCATGGCAAGAGCCGTCTCGCGCGAAATCACCCGCTCACCCACTACGGGTGCATCGAGCTTTAGCAGCGACACCGGCTTCAATTCACCTTCTGTAGAAAACAAAGTGTAGGCGCGCGCCAATTGCAACAAGCTCACAGAGATGCCATGGCCATATGACATGGTGGCTTGTTCGATGGGACGCCAGGTATGGTGTGGACGTAACCTGCCATTAACTTCTCCGGGAAATCCAGAACCGGTGGATGTGCCAAAACCGGAGCGGCTCAGCATTTCCCATAGCGTTTGCGGTGGCAGTGACAATGCAATCTTTGCGGAGCCAACATTACTGGATTTCTGTACCACCTGCGCCACCGTCAACGGACCTTCCTTGTGAGAATCGCGTATCGTGGCCTTGCCTATGGTAAGAGTACCGGGTGCCGTCTGGAATATCGTGTCAGGCTCAATCACACCCGCTTCCAATGCTGCCGCTATGGTAAAAGGTTTCAGGGTTGAACCCGGCTCGAATACATCGGTCAAGGCGCGGTTGCGTGCGCGCGCACCGCTTATTCTCGCCCGGTTGTTAGGGTTGTAGGCTGGCAGATTGGCGAGTGCCAGCACCTCACCGGTTTGCGCATCCAGCACCACGATCCCGCCGGCCTTGGCTTTGCTGGCCTCCACTGCCTGCTTCAGTTCCCGGTAGGCGAGATACTGGATTTTGCTGTCTATGGATAGCGCTATGTCTTTTCCCGGCCTGGGCGCACGAATACTCTCCACATCCTCGACAATACTTCCTTTTCGATCCTTAATTACTCGACGGCTACCGGGCTTTCCAGAAAGCGTATCCTGCCACGCCAGCTCGATTCCTTCCTGCCCATTGTCATCCACATCGGTAAAACCGAGCATATGCGCCGTCAACTCACCCGCCGGGTAATATCGGCGAAATTCACGCCGGAGAAATACGCCTGGCATATTGAGTTCAACCACCCTAGCTGCGATCTCTGGCGGCAAATGCCGTTTCAGGTAAACAAAATCCCGCTGCGATCCACCGATACGCTTGCGAACTTCCTCGACGTCCATTTCGATCAGGCCTGCCAGTTTTTTGATTTGCGTGGAAGTTGCATCCATATCCTGTGGACTCGCCCACACCGACTCCACCGGCGTACTGATTGCAAGCGGTTCGCCGTGCCGGTCTGTAATCATGCCTCGGTGTGCGCTCATTTCAATCACTCGGCTGTAACGCGACTCGCCCTTCTGTTGCAAAAAATCGTTATGCATCCCTTGCAAATAGGCCGCACGTCCCGCCAATCCGAGCAGCCCCAGCAACAAAACCGCCGCTAGAAAACGTGAGCGCCCTGCGGGCAGAATGCTACACGGTGCAAAATTTGGCATCACGGTTTGGTTGCTCCTGCAATAACATTTGAGTTGACCGAATCCGCCGGCAAAACAATTCGAATACGTGATGCATCCGGCACTCTCATGCGAAGTATCCCGCTGGCAATTTTTTCAACACGCGCATGCATTGCCCAAGTACTTAGTTCAAGTTGCAACTGCCCCCACTCCACCGCCAATTGCCTTGCCAGTTTCTGTTCTGTCTCCAGTTCCACAAAAAGCTTGCGTGCGTTATGCTGTGAAGTCACAACACTCAACGCACAGACAACGAGGATAAGAGTCAGTAGCAGATTTAGCCTGGTCATATGTCTGCCTCCGAGTAACGAAGATCACTCCTATTGCCGTCTGCCAGTTATGCCGTACCTATCCGTTCTGCCGCCCGCATCACTGCGCTTCTAGCCCGCGAATTGGCAACCACTTCCTCTTCACTGGGGCGTATCGCCTTGCCCACCAGACGCAATTTCTGACAAATAAGCCGCTGCACTTCTATTGCCCGCAAAGGCAGTCCTCGAGGCAGTTTGTCAAAATTCGTCGATTCGCGCATAAAGCGCTTCACTAACCGGTCCTCCAGCGAGTGAAAGCTGATGACTACCAGCCGGCCGCCAGGATTCAATATCTCTACACATTGCGGCAGAGTCAGCGACAACTCTTCAAGCTCCTGATTAAGGTAAATCCGTATAGCCTGGAAGGTACGTGTCGCTGGATTCTGCTTATTTTCCCGTTGCCGTTCGCGCGCACGCACGGTCGCGACCACGATCTTGGCAAGTTGCAGTGTGGTAACGATAGGCTGCTGCGCTCTTGCTGCAACAATCGCTCTTGCAATCTGTTTAGCAAACCGCTCTTCGCCATAATCTCTTATCACCTCTCCCAGATGCGCCTCTGAAACAGTGGCGAGCCATTCTGCAGCGGTCTGCCCCTGGCTTGTATCCATGCGCATGTCGAGTGGCCCTTCGAAACGAAAGCTGAATCCGCGTGGCGCCTGTTCAATCTGTGGCGAAGACACCCCCAGATCCAGCAATACCCCATCCACCCGCTCCACACCTAGTTCCTGCAATATCTGCCGCATCCGCGAAAATCCGCTATGCACCATGCAAAAACGCGCATCCTTGATGGCCTGTCCCGCCATTACCGCAGCCGGATCCTTATCGAGTGCAATCAGCCTGCCATTTTTTCCCAGCTGCTCCAGGATCAGACGGCTGTGACCGCCACGGCCGAAAGTCCCATCCACGTAAATCCCATCCGGCTTGACGGCCAGCGCATCCACCGCCTCATGCAGCAGAACCGTGGTATGCATAAGAGCGGTGTCACTCCTATGTCAAAGTGAGAAACCATCGAGTTCTGGTGGCGTACCGCCATCCTTGAATACGAGGGCATTCTCGATTTGCAGACTCCATTTTTCCTCATCCCACAACTCAAATTTCGCACCCTGCCCTACCAGCACCACATCCTTGATCAGGCCTGCGAACTGGCGCAAGGGCGGCGGCACCAGAATACGTCCGGCACCGTCCATCTCCACATCGCTGGCATTACCAACGAGAAGGCGCTGCAAACTACGGCTTTGGGGATTGAAACTGGAGAGACTGTTGAGCTTCTGCTCTATAGGTTCCCATGCGGGCTGGGGATAAACCAGCAAGCACTTGGAAGGGTCAGCGGTAACGACCAGATGGCCGGCGCAAAAAGATAGCAATCCATCACGGTACTTCGCGGGCACCGCAAGCCTTCCCTTGTTGTCCAGACTGATGGGTGTAACGCCACGAAACATGTTGTCCCCTTATTTTTCAGAAGGAATTTCAGATTTTTCTAATCTGAAATTTTCTCCCACTTTTTCCCACTCCTACCCACTGTAGTAAAAAAGAATGGGCTAGTCAAGTGAAAAATAGGGGATTTCTGTTTATACGACAAAGACTTAAAGAAAAAACCGGGGAAATTTTCTGGGGCAGATAAATATATTATAGAAATAAAGGGGATAGATAGAAAACTGAATGTAACTTATCACTTTATGAAGCATTGTGGGTGAAACTGGGTGACGACAGGAAAAGGAAAGTAAGCGATGAAGTTTCTTGAGCAGCGCCGTATCACAACGAAATGGGGTAAACAAACAGTCCGCAAAGTGGATGTGCACAAATTTGGATTCTTAGAAGTGCCCTCATACTTCGCTACTGCAATCGCGAGCTAAACAAAGCACCAGGAAATAGGGGCGGCAAATAATGCATCCTTTATAGACCTGTCTCATGACTGTTGGTGTGGGGAATGGATCCATTTGTATAAACAATGTTGACACATGCCACCCACGCATCTAAACTACCTGCATTCAATTTGCACGGAATGCACATATCATGGAAGTCATTATAAAAAAATGGGGCAACAGCGCGGCGGTGCGCATTCCGACATCCGTTATGGCGGCGGCGCATGTCGCTCTGAACCAGCCGGTTGAAGTGCGCGAGGAACAGGGGCGCATCGTTATCGAACCAGTACGCCGCAAGGAATATAAGCTGGATGAATTGCTGGGCGGCATCACCGCAAAGAATCGGCACGAGCCTGTTGATACCGGCGCGCCGGTCGGCAAGGAAGTCTGGTAATGGCACGTCGCTTCGTGCCGGAGACGGGGGATATAGTCTGGCTCGAATTCTCGCCTCAAGCCGGGCATAAGCAGGCAAGACACCGCCCCGCGCTGGTGCTCAGCCCCGCCGCCTACAACAGCAAAACCGGCACAATGCTGTGCTGCCCGATGACCACGCAAATAAAAGGTTACCCGTTCGAAGTTATCATTCGTGCAGAAGGTGTCAGCGGTGCGGTGCTGTCCGATCAAGTCAAAAATCTCGACTGGCGCGTGCGCAAAGCCACACCCAAAGGAAAAGCGTCTGCCGACGAACTGGATGAAGTGCGCGCCAAAATTTCCTCGCTGTTGGGTTTGTCCAGGATTTCTGCATAAGGACGGCAGAAAATCTCAGGGGCCAAGCCTAGCTTTGTAGCATAATAAAACCCCGGGCTTTATTACATCCATCATATTTCGTTCCAAACGTATAGAGTCTCATGATGTATAGGAATAATTCGAGTCTGATCGTTCGCAGTAACAGCAGTAAATCTAGCGGGTTAAAATCCCGTCTGTGGAGTTGTCCGTGCGCCACAGTAGTATGAGGAAGCTGCGTCGTGGCAACAACGGGGTCGTAGTTTCCAAACAGCAAGAGCGCAGGCCGTAACGCAAGTGGGCCTAGATGTAGCCTCGTAGACGAATTGGAGAAGCCGACCCTGTGGTCAGAAGGGGAAGGCCGTTGGATGGATGCTGAAATAACGGAAGTAGCATCCATCGACTTCCGGGGTAGCAGGGTCGGCATGTTATCGAAGATTTATTGCCCAGTGCTGGAGACCCGTTGCGGTGGTGGAGAGGCCATCGACTGATGCGTAAAGGAAACGAAAGCGCAACAGGCCGTAGCGGGAGTCGGAGGGGTTAAAAGTACCGTTTGAGGCCGATGGACAACATAACCACTGTCAAACAGCTTGACTGGCCGCTCTTGCCATCGCCAACGCGATGGCCCCCTCGATTCCAGCCGCTCCCCGATCCTTGGTACCCAGTGTCTTCGGTAGTATGACTGGCAATCGCTGGCGCGCGTCGCAGTAGGAACCGGTGTTGAGTGCGCTCACCGATTTGCTCAGACAAGCGACGGCCCACCACGTCTTGGCAGGCAGTCAGCCGAAGGACTTGACCAACAAACAAGCGTAGCGTATCCAATGGGGGATAGATACACTCACGGTGTGGTGTCTCCAGTTCGCTCATGATCGTTGCAATCTCTTGGTTGCCAATGGCTTGGTCAAATATGCCAGTGTCGCTTTGTAAAAACTGCTGTTTCAGCATCATAGCTTGCTGCCGAAATCGCTCAACTTTGCTATCCTTCATTTGGGCTGACCTCCTAAGATTGGTGACTTTCGTGTCGCAACAAAAGCTTACCATCAGAAGTGCTCAGCCCACCGTTTTTAGGGGCGTCAAAACCTTAACCGAGTGCCATGAGAGTCTGACCTCCATCAATCTTTGTGGAGGACTATAAATACATCAAGCTGAAATCTAACAGTATTATCTTCCCACTACCAGAAGAAAAATATCTTTTCATTCTGTTGTCATTGCGTCTCGAATGACTGCTTGTCATCGGGAACCAATCATCGCCACCGGCAGAACCGTGCCGTTTCCAGAAATTGATTCTGACACTGCTTGTCAGACCAAGCCGAAACTTCTACAAATAAATTGCCGGGATGAATTGTGCGCTGCGGCTCAGCGCTTGCTTAATACGGTAAAATCTTTTGCGTAACCATGCAGCTTCTGGGTTAAATGCAGGCGTTGTTTCGGCGTCAGCATGGCATCAAGCTCCAATATCAGTTGCCGCAACTGCTTTACCCACTGCACCCAAACTCGTTCATGTTCGGCGGTGCGGCCATTCCCCCAATCGGTCAACCATTGCCTGAGGCCCTCTTCCAGCTTGTCTTTCGGTAGCTTGGCTTCGAGCAATTCACGCAGCATTTTTTGCCGGGTGGCGCGGTGCATATAGCGATGCTCCGCGCTCTGCGGAAAAGCTTTCACCATCGCAGCGATGCGCTCTTTCTGATTTGATTCAAGCGTTCCGACCCAGTCTTCGATACGCTCCAGTGATTTCTTCACGCGTTTCTTTTCCAGCGTTTCGGGAGTGCCGTCAAGATGCTCCTTACGGAACTTTGCATTTTCTTTGGCGAATTTCGTGTCCATGACGCCGAACTGGGCTGGCTCCATTGTTCCCAGCACACTGGCTAAATCACCTGCGGCATAATGCATCAGTGCTTCTCTACGGGCCTCCATAGCGTTATCCATCCAATCCAGATCAGCCGATTTGAGTCCGGCTTCGATACGCCTGGCAGTCTCGGTACATAGCATGGCGTATTTTGGCAGCTCTTCCCTGCGGTGCCAGGCATGCACACGCTGCAAATCCAGATTAAATTGCGCCTGCTGGCGAGTGTTGAAATCGAAATAATCATCAAACAGCCAGCGTATTGCTATATCGACATTGTTGTAGGCGACATTGATGACGCTGCACCCGCTCAGCAGCAGGGGCAAGAACAGGCACAACAGCGGTAGTAAGGGTTTGTGCAAACGCATTATGGCAATTGGAGGATACGTCACAGATTATTTTAAGAGCACCTCAAATCAATCATCACTTCTCATCCACTGAAAAAGTAAGATCACCCCCAGAATAAACCCCAGACCCAGGATAGCCTTTGCAAATTCTTTGACGAACCAGAACAGCATAGACTCATATAAATCCAATTAGTCATCTCCTCTGTAGAAAGGATACCTGTAAAGCATTTCCAGCACTCACTTCCGTGACCACCACCATAGCAGCAGCGACAGCAATGCCGACACCAGCAGACCGGTCGTCAACGGAAAATAGAAACTGAAGTTCTCCCGTTCGATGGTGATATCCCCCGGCAGCCGCCCAAGGGGGAGCTTCGACAGCCAGGGCCATGCCAACCCTGCCAGTAACAACAGTAGGCCAAACAGAATAAGCAGACGTTGCATAATCCTAAATCCGGCAGTTGACCGCTCATTTATCAGTTTAACAACAGGATTTATAGCAACTTTTTGTAGTTTTTGATCTTCACCTTTTGGGTGAGTTCGCTACGGGGAAGATTACACGGTTTTTGCGGTACATGGCTGCGTTGCAACTTCTTGGAATGGAATGACCATTCCGCGTCATTGCGCCTTGCCCTGCACCCCAAAAGCCGTACACTCTACCCCGTCCAACTGCCGGATTTAGGATGATTCCAACTCCATCTCATCAGTGACACTTCGTTGATATCCTCACTCGTACTTGGCCGTACTGTTCGCGCTATCTGCGGCGTTCGCTCGTCATTGCCTCGTTTCACTTTCGAACTAAAATTGGAATAAGGGTTTCCAGGTTGCAGCATCACGGCAGTAAGACTATGCCTTTTCTTCCTACCTGGGATTCTTCAGTAACTTCTCAGGCAGAAGACGCGTGTCTTCAAATCCGAGTATCGGAAAAATCCCACGGTTCTCGTCATCAATGGAGAGCTGTGCCTGCCAGATTCGACCACTGTCTTGATCCACCATCAGGAAGTTCCACATATTATCGGTCGGGTACAAGGTAAAACGTCCGTTCTTACCATCGGCTGCCAGAGCTTCTGCATTGATGGGGGTTCGTGTCCGATTGACATCGTTGTCCACACTGAACTGCACCTGCCAAAGGCGGCCAGTCTGAGTATCGAGTTCCAGGAAATTCCACATGTTTCCTGTCTTGAACAGACGGTAACGCACCTCCAGTCGCTGTGGTGGATCAGTTTCAAATCTCACTTTATCGGCTGCATGTACGGCGAAGGTGCTGCCGTATCCAAGCCATGCGGCCAGAATAATAATAAGGTAAGTGTGGGCAAATCTCATAAGTTGTTTGGTAGAAAGTGATTCAATGCGGAATGAGTCAGTTTAACTCACTTGGTGTCGATCAAAGAGAGCCCTTAACCACCCCTGTGCTTAACATGCACGGGTGAGATTGGGCGCTGACTGTAACGAAATCAATCAGCAGGTTGTCGATGTTCAAAACCGGCATGAATCGAGCACGATACGCCGGAGAATATGTAGCCGACCATGAAAGAAATGTTCTGCACCGGGAATAACCACTACAGGCAATTCCTGTGGTGCAGCCCAGTCCAGCACGGATTTCAGCGGAACCACGTCATCCCGGTCGCCGTGGATAATCACTGTACTGGCAGCGTGGCCAGCAACGGGCGGTGCCTTCAGCCTCTCAACCGAGGGCGCCACCATTACCAGTTTCTGCGGATTGAGCCGTTGCGCCACGTGTGCCTGGATTGCGCCACCGAAAGAAAATCCTGCCAGTAGCAACGGCAGATTATCAAATCGGGTAGCGAATTGGCTGCGGATAGCCCCAGTCACTGCCAGCACGTCCTCGACTTCTCCCACGCCCATATCGTAGGTGCCATCACTCTTCCCAACACCACGAAAATTGAATCTGACGGTGGCAAATCCCAATTCCAAAAAAGCCTTGAACAGGGTATGCACTATTTTGTTGTCCATGGCGCCGCCGTATAGCGGATGGGGATGAGCGATGATAGCTATACCCGCAATACCGCCGGGGTAAGCAGAATCTGGCTCGGCCAAAACCGTTTCCAGCCTACCTGTCGGACCGTCAATGAAGAATTTCTGGGGATCAGACATGGACCATCTCTAATTCCAATTCTATTTCATCAGTGACACTTCGTTGATATTCTCACTCGCGCTTGGCCGTACTATGCACCAAAAGGAAGTCCTCTTAAGGGGCGTACTGTCTGCGGTATTCGTTCGTCATCGTTTCGATTCACTTTTGAAGTGAAATTGGAATCAGATCCTAAGCCGCTCGACCACGCGTCCATTTTTCAGATGTTCCTCGATGATCTCGTCGATGTCTTCCTTGTCCACATAGGTATACCAGACCTCTTCCGGATAAATCACGATTACCGGACCTTCATTGCACCGGTCGAGACACCCTGCCATGTTGATCCGTACCCGCTTGCTTTTGCTATCGAGTTTGAGTGCCTTGATGCGCTCCTTGGCATAATCACGCATTGCCTGGGCGCCATGATCGTTGCAGCATAATGCACCTGCTTCACGCTGGTTGATGCAGAAGAATGCATGGTAACGGTAGTAGCTCATGAGAGTATTCGAGGAAATAGTGGAATAAAGATTATACCCAAATCAGAACGAGGCATTACCCGCCAAGTGTCTGATCCTGATTCTTGAACCAGGCAAGCGCATGCTCAAAATGCTGCAGATCAAAGTCTGGCCAGTATTCATCCCTGATATAGAAATCTGCGTAAACCGATTGCACCGGGAGAAAACCACTCAATCGGCGCCCTCCTCCCCAGCGTACTATCAAATCCAGACGTGAAACTTCATCTGAACGCAGGCCACCGTTTTTAAGACCAGCCAGATCCCACTCCCAGCCATAGTTAACGAGTAGATTCACTTTCATTCCGACACCCTGTCGCTGGCGAAATTCCGTTAGCTCCTTGGGAAATTGCTTCGAGGTCTCATCGCCGACAACAAGCAGCGCTGCTCCACGGCGTGCAATCTCGAAAGCGAATGCAACGGAGGCCTGGCTGAATGCCTGTTTTTGAATAGAAGGCCGTCTGGTATTGTCCTGGGTAAAACAGTAGATGGAAGCTTCCTTGATACCGCATGCTTTACATTTCTCGTACAGCAGCAACCCCGGTTCAATACCATGAGCATATCCGGATTCTTTGGGCAAGCCGTGATCCATGGCCCAGCGGCGATTTCCATCGGGAATGAAGCCGACGTGATGCGGAATATTATTTTTCGCCATTGCAACCCCTATGCCAGCATAAAGTAGAGTCATCCAATACGAAGATTATCATTAAATGTGCGGATCACATCTGTTATTGAAGCGACAATCAAATGGTGGGCACCAGATTTTCATTTGCGAGTGGCGCTGCCTTATTGCCTTTCCCCCATTTAATTCCTGCGGTAAAGTACCAGAAGATACGGCAGTGTCAGAATCGCCCATAGTTCGGCCAGCAACCGGGTCAGGCCATTAAAATTCAGCAGGTGGCCATGTCTCCAGTCGAACAGCCGCAACACTGTCGCAGACAATCCGCTTCCCATATTCAACATGGTTAGTATAATCCCCGCAATCAGACAGGCCGTTGCCAGCCAGATCCGGGTGCGTAGTTGCAGCCGCAATACCAGCATCAGCAAGATGGCGGCGTAGCCGACCCCGGCCAGAGATTCGATAGACAACCACTGGGATAGGGCCTCCGGCTTCAGCAGCGCCTGTGCGGCCAACCACTTAATAACAACACAGACGCTGAAGGAGATCAACGCTACGACCAGCAGTGGCCTGGCTGGCTGCAGAATTGTCGATAGCAGCACACCAAATGCAAGAGTATTGAGCAGGGTTGCGACCGTTAGTACCATATCAAAATATGCTGGACTGCTAGAAAATATTTGCCCTGACCAGACACTCATCAACGGTAGCGAAGGGTTGGCCTGGATAAACAGCCATAGTCCCAGTAGAACCAGTCCCCAATCGGCGATACGGCCTGACAGGAACCAGTGATTTCTCCATAGCACAAGTTTCTGGATGAGGTGGGAACTGCTGCCCAGAGAATGTGCCAACACAGCGCCCGCCAGACTACCTGCCGCGTTGGTGAGCAGGTCGGGAATCGAAGCAATACGCCCAGGTACAAATACTTGCAGCGTTTCCATGCCAACACTGACAACTGCGCCAACACCGGTGGCGGCCAGTATCAGCGCTCCACCGTGTAAGCGGCGCAGGGAGAGCGCCGCCAGAAAGCCAAGAGGAAGGTAGGCGAGGATATTGATGAGGACATCAAAGCGCGTAATGTACCGCGGCCATACGGTAAGGAAATGAAACATATTGCCTTCCGGTATGCGCCAACCGGTGAAAGGCGACAGGCTAGCGTAGATGATAAGCAGCACATAGACCGGGAAGATATAAGTGTTAAGCTCGTAGCGGTCTGGCTTGGTCGATTTCATGTTGGCTTCATTACGCGACAGTGCAACAGCGCCATTCTATGACATATTTACAGCTGGTACGGAGTGACGGCGATGGGGCTATCAGAGATTCCTGAGTTTTATTTCAGTCCATAATCGGCTTAATAGTCGTCGCTGCTTGCGGTCAAAGTCTTGCAGCATTTCCAGCCGGATGAGCGATTCCCCGTCGGGGAAGATCGCTTTGTTGCCGGCGATTTCCGGGTGAATGAACTGGATTGCATTCATGTTTGGATTGCCGGAGCCGATCAGGTTGGTGAGTTCTGCAGAGTTTTTCCCGTCCAACATGAAATTGATGAATTGATGGGCAAGATCCGGGCGCATTCCGCTTTGATGCAGCACCATGCTGTCAAGCGACAGCACGGCACCTTCTTTTGGTGTCGAGTAGCCGATGCTGAATTTACGCCCGGTCTTTCTGGCATCAAGTGCCGCCTGAAACATGTCGTTGGAATAGCCATGCGCCACCCACAGATTGCCCACCGCTAATTCCTTGACATAACTGGTATTGCTGAAAGCTGCCCAGTAAGGTTTAGCACGCAGGATCAAGTCTCTAGCCTGTTGCCAGTGCTCCTCGTTGGCATCGTTGACAGAGTAGCCGAGGTACTTGAGCGCAGCCGCCATCAGTTCGCGCTGGCTGTCGAGTACGGTCACGCGTCCTTTGATTTTTTCCAGATATTTCGGCTCGAAAATAATCGCCCAGCTATCGGTGGGCAGCCCGAGCTCCTTTACTTTCTCCTGATTAAAACCAAGTAGTGTAAGGGTATAAGCATAAGGGGCGGAATACTTGTTGCCCGGGTCGAATGCGCTGTTGAGGTACGCTGGGTTAATATTTTTGAGGTTGGGCAGAAGAGATTTATCCAGCGACTTCAGTACGCCTTGACGGATCAAGGTGTCCATGGCGTTGCCGGTGGGTACGATGAGATCATAACCGATTGCGCCTGCTGCCAACTTTGCCAGCATTTCCTCATTGTCGGAATAATAGTCCCGCGCGAGCTTGCAGTTACAGGATTGTTCGAAGCGTTTAACTGTCTCCGGCGCAATGTAGTTATTCCAATTGAATAGATGCAGAATATTTTCTCCTGCGGCGACGGAAACAATATGCTCTTCCTGCCTGCTACAGCCTGCGATGAGCAGCGCTGACAAGATCAGCATGGCCATGAGTCTGGCTACCACATAAAAAGTACGGCAGCCCGCACGGCACTTATTCAGAAATTGCTTAAAATAGGGGTTGTGTGTCATTCCATTACGACACATTTACAGGGTGCGGTATAGAGCATCCTGGCATCTATCACTTTGTTCCTCTTCGCAGCACACTCGAATCCAGTTTGGAGGCAATGATGATCATGGTCAATGTGAGCAACATCAACAGAGTGGAGATGGCATTTACTTCTGGCGTCACCGCGACCTTGATCATGGTGTAAATCTGAATCGGCAAAATCGGTTCGCCCACACCTTTGGTGAAGAAGGTAATAACAAAATCGTCGATGGACAGGGTGAACGACATCAGTCCACCTGCAACCACTGCCGGCATAATCAGAGGCAGCGTGATCAGGCGGAAGGTTTGCCAAGGGGACGCGCCCAGATCACGGGCTGCTTCAAAGATGCTTTCATCCATGCCTTGCAACCGTGCCCTCACTATGATGGCGGCAAACCCGATACAGAATGTGGTATGCGCGATGATGATAGAGATCATGCCAAGTGTCAGATTGAGTACCTGCAAAAAAAATAATAGCAACGCCACCCCCAGCAGAATTTCAGGCATCGCTACTGGCGTGAATACCAGCACCGGCAGAAATTTAAGCTTGTACCGGTGTATCGCCAAGCCAGCCATAGTGCCAAGTATCGTGGCACAAAAACTCGCACTGACAGCTATGATCAGTGAATTGCGCGCGGCGGTGAGCATTTCATGGTTGTTGAACAGCGCTTTATACCAGGATAGCGTAAAACCCACCCACTCGGCGTTCAGCTTGGAGTCGTTAAATGAATACACCACCACGATAACCAGCGGGATGTAAAGAAAAGCATAGACCGGCACTGCTGCAAACCATAGCCAGATATTGCTACGCCGCATGCTTTGTCTCTCCAGAATGGCATGTAGACTCGTTGCTGCCACAAGCAGCCGATTGTGAGAAGCATGTCTGTTCCCTCAATTTCACTCTGTCTCCGTTACGCTACGCTGCCTGGTGGCTAGTTGTGCAAACCATGCGGCTAATCCGGTAATGGCCAATACCGCCAGCGTCAGCATGATCGATAGCGCCGAACCAAAAGGCCAGTCACGAGTGCCGAGAAATTGATCTTTAATCAGATTGCCGACGAGAATGTCGCCGGTACCGCCGAGTATGTCTGGTACCGCGAACATACCCAGTACCGGGATGAATACCAGCGCCGAACCTGAAAACACGCCCGGCAGCGACAGTGGCCAGGTGACGTGCCAGAAACGTTGCCATGCGTCAGCACCCAGATCCTGTGCTGCATCCAGCAGCGCTGGATCGTGTTTCTCCAGATTCGTATAGAGCGGCAGCACCATGAATGGCAGATGCACATAAACCATGCCCACCAGAACTGCGAACGGCGAGAATAACAATGTCACCGGGGCGATCCCGAACGCACCCAAAACCGTATTGATAAAATGACTGAGTACTGATTCGGGGCCAAGAATAATCATCCAGGCATAAATGCGGATGAGAAAATTACTGGCAAACGGCAGCACTACCAGCAGCACCATCAAGTTGCGGAAACGTTTTTCGCTACGCGCGATCAGCAGTGCCAGCGGATAAGCCATGATAAGACAGATAAGCGTGCTGACTGCAGCGACACCAAAGGATTTGAGGAAGATTTCAGCGTACAGAATATCGCTAAAAAAGAACTGGTAGGTCTCCAGTGTCAGGCCATACTCGCCGCTGACCGCTTCCGCAGGCGCTGTGATCGGTGCCAACCCACCAAATTCGCCTGGAAAGCGGAGCGAGGTGAAGAGCATAATTATGCTGGGAGCGACAAAAAATACCAGCAGGAATAGCAGCGGCGGTCCGCTTACCAGCCATTTTGCGGCATGGTTTGCTTTGGTGCTATTTTTAATCATTGAGAAAAATGCCCGCATCATGTCGCCAGGAGACCGCTACCGGATCACCCGCTTCAAAAAACTTGGCTCGTCCCGGTGCAGAATTGGGCAGCAGAGCCTCGATGCTGGCACCGTTGGAGAGTTCCACGATATAAGTGGTGACATCACCCACGTAGAGGAAGCCCTGCACCTTGCCGAGGAAATGGTTTTTTAGTTCCGTTTCCTCCGCATGATGTGAGATTCGTACCTGCTCTGGACGAATCGCCATCACCCCTGTATCACCTACTCTGACACCTTCCTTGCTGGGGGCGGTTACTTCACCGAGTCCAGCCACCATGAGCTTCAAATGCGATGGGGCGGCCTCCAGTACTTGCGCGTTTATCATGCTGATCTTGCCGATAAAGTCGGCAACAAAACGATTTCTGGGAAAACCGTAGATTCTGGATGGCTCGTCAAGTTGCTCGATATTGCCCTGATTCATCACTGCGATGCGGTGCGACAGTGCCAGCGCCTCATTCTGGGCATGGGTGATGAACACGAATGTAACTCCCATGTCTTTTTGCAGATTAATCAGCTCGATCTGCATCTCCTCCCGCAACTTTGCATCCAATGCGCCCAGCGGCTCATCCAGTAGCAGCAGGCGTGGACGATTGACCAGTCCCCGGGCGAATGCTACGCGTTGCTTCTGTCCACCTGACAACTCCTCCGGGAAACGGTTACCAAAATTTGACAGACGCACATCGTCCAATGCCTCTCTGACTCTGGATTTTATTTCATCAGGTGTTTTACCGGCCATCCTGAGAGGAAAAGCGATATTGTCTGCTACGGTCATGTGCGGAAACAGCGCATAACTCTGAAACACGGTATGAATGGGACGTTTTTCCGAGGGGGTGTTAACCATATCCTTGCCATCCAGCAAGATCTGGCCGGAGTCAGGCAGATCGAAACCGGCAATCATGCGCAGTAATGTGGTTTTGCCGCAACCGGAAGGTCCTAGCAGAGTGAAGAATTCACCTGCCTCGATACTAATGCTGACGTTATCTACTGCGATGAAATCGCCAAAGCGTCGTGTCACATTACGGATTTCAAGCAGCGCCATAGTTCAGCCTGGATACTTCATCAGACCAGCCAAGAAATTATTGTGCGCGGTATGAATAATGACATTTGGCAAATGGAACTGAAATTCGGCTTGCATCGTCGGCCTCCGCAGGTGCTGACTGGCATCTTGCAGTATCTTTGTACCCTTCTGCTTCGCGCCAATAGACTCGACTACTGGCTTGGCACAGAATGTGTAAATAGACTCGCAAACCACTTCACTATCATCCTGCAATCCGGTGAGTTATTCGGGTAAGCCGTTTAATAACCCAGGATTCTACCAAAATATATCTGTGAATTAACCTGGCCTATCCCTGTTACCACATATGCCAAAGCAGTAATGCCGCCAGCAACAGCACGAGGACGAATAACAAACGGCTTTGGCGTTTTTCTTCCATGAGTAATTCGGCCATTCTCTCCTCCAGCATCTGCGCGCGATTGTCGCTCAGGGCATGGTGCAACAGACGCGGAAACTGTGGCAACAGCACTGCCCAATTAGGTATTTCCTTGCCCAAGCGACGCACCAGTCCACGCCAGCCGATTTGCTCCGACATCCAGTTTTCCAGGTATGGTTTAGCAGTTGTCCACAAATCGAGATCAGGATCGAGATCACGCCCTAGTCCCTCGATATTCAGCAGTGTTTTTTGCAACAGCACCAGTTGCGGCTGGATTTCCACATTGAAACGACGCGAAGTCTGGAATAGCTGCAACAACACGTGCCCAAAGGAAATCTCCTTCAGTGGCTTGTCAAAGATCGGCTCACACACGGCGCGGATCGCGGTTTCAAAGTCATCTACCCGTGTATTCTTCGGCGCCCAACCCGCTTCGACATGCGCCTGCGCCACGCGCTTATAGTCGCGACGAAAAAACGCCAGGAAATTTTGTGCCAGGTAATTCTTATCCTCGTCAGTGAGTGTCCCCATGATGCCGAAATCAACCGCGATGTAGCGGCTATCACTGCCTACAAAAATATTACCGGGGTGCATATCAGCATGAAAATAACCGTCGCGGAATACCTGGGTGAAAAAGATTTCCACCCCGACGCGAGCGAGCTTGGGAATGTCTACACCCTGTTCACGCAGTTTTGCTACATGGCTGATGGGTGTGCCTTTCATGCGCTGCATTACCATAACGTTGGAATGACAGTAATCCCAATAGACTTCTGGCACCAGTAGCAGCGGCGAGTCAAGAAAATTGCGCCGCAACTGGCTGCAGTTGGCCGCTTCACGCATGAGATCAAGTTCATCATTCAGGTGTCGCGCAAATTCAACCACCACTTCGCGTGGTTTCAGGCGTTTGCCATCCGGCCACAAAGCTTCGACCAACCATGCACCAGTTTCCATTAAAGCGACATCATGTGCGATGATCGGAGCGATGCCAGGTCGTAGTATTTTTACTGCTACTTCCGTGCCATCGTGCAACTCCGCCATATGTACTTGAGCGACTGAGGCGCTAGCTATCGGCTCAGCCTCAAACTTGTGGAATACTTCGCTGGCAGGTTTGCCATAGACCTGTTCAAGCATGGCGAGGGCGATACTGGAAGCAAATGGCGGAACCTGATCCTGAAGCTTGGCCAACTCATCAGCAATATCTTCCGGCAGTAAGTCACGGCGGGTGGAAAGCACCTGACCAAACTTGACGAAAAGGGGACCGAGCGCCTCCAATGCCAGACGCAGGCGCTCGCCACGCGGCTTCTCCAGTCGTCGCCAGAACGTTACAAGCTTGACCAGTGGCTGCAATGCATGCAATCGTCCTTGGCTGAGAAAAAACTCATCGAGGCCAAAACGAAATGCTACAGCGAGTATTTTGAGAAGACGAAAGAAACGCATTTATTCCAGGAACGGAAATTTATCCGTAGCCAAATATTCTTCCCAGGTTTATAGAGATGCCCGATTGCTTAATTTTTCCACGCGTTTTTCCAACTGTTCCGCATTCTCGTGTAATGCATTCACATCACAAATGAACTTATGTACATAAGCGGGTTTGGCGAGCAGCGGCTGCTCCTCCGTCCAGTATTCCGCTAGCGTTTGCGACAGGTTGCGAATAGTTTCAGTGTGCCACTGCACCAGACTATCTCCAGCCTGCACCACGCGGTGGGCGAGGATGTCACCCATGACGTGGCTTAAATCCTGTTCCACATCCCAGTGCAGGTTTTTGCCAATATGGAGCAATTCTTCAGCAAAATTGCTGTCACCAGAAATCAGGATTTTACGATAGGCATCTTCGTCACGGGCAAGTAAACGTGGCAGTAAACCCGGAACAAAGGTAAGGGTGGCATCGATTGCAGTAGCCTCCGCCGCAGCCGATATCTCACCGCTAGGCTGCACGACCAAGGAGAAGTCAATGAAGGGTGGAATGCAAAAACGCACGGTCTTACCAGCGCAGGGCTGCAGTCGTTTGCGCGCCCAGTTTTCTCCACGCAGCAGGTGGTTGAACGGGGCTATCGCGATAGACGCCAGCATGGCTTGAAAAACCTAAGAAACTTGTTGAATTCCGGCCAGCAACCAAACGGATTCAGGATCTTTGAGATTTTTCTGCACATGCCAGATCTCATCAAATGTTTCTGGTGATGCGCCGGGGGCATCACGCAGCTGGCCATTGAAGTGTACGCTGGCGATAGCCTGATCATCTGTGGTAACTACTTCCAGCAGCTCCGCATTAATAGAGAGTATTTCTGTTTTTTGTGGTTCGTCACCACGCTCACTGATTTGCATGCTGATCTCGGCGTACATCTCTGGCGTGGTGTACTCGCGGATATCATTCAAATCACGCGCATCGTTGGCTGCTTGCAAGCGAATGAAGGAGGTTTTGGCATTGCGCAGAAACGGCTCCACCTGGAAATCCGCAGGAATATTTGCGGCGTGGGGAGTAGGTGCCACTGCTGCGGCAGTCCCCGTTCCCATTGTTGTAGTTGGTGTCACACCGCTGTCGCCGGTGTTCGCACCCATCCCGGAATACTGTAGCGGACGCGTCACCTGTTCCTGCCGAGATTTACGCATCATGCGCACGACAAAGAAAACTGCGGCCATCAGTGCGGCCAGCATCAGCACGTCCATCATATTAATGCCCTCAAATGCGCCGCCCATAAACAGCGCCGCCAGCAAGCCCCCGGCGGCCAGACCAGCCAATGGCCCCGCCCATTTGCTGCCACCGGCTGCTGCTGCAGCCGGTGCGGTCGCAGTTGGCGATTTGGGAGCGGCTTGCGGGCTGATGGATTGACGTTGCTGACCAATGCTCTTGCCACCACCAAAACGTTTCGCTTCTGCATCAAAAGCGACCAAGCCGAAGCTAAGGACGGCCAAGGTCAGCAGGGTCAGTATTTTGTTCATGAGGGTCTCCAGTGGTACGATCAAAACGGTGAGTATAGCACTATCGATTCACCTGGATGTCCCGTAAATTGAGCCTGTAAATCGAATCTGAATCCAGCAGCAGGATGAGATGGAACTGGGCGTTTCTATCCACGCAAGTAATTCCAATTCCAGTTTAAAAGTGAAACGAAGCGATGACGGACGAACGCCGCAGACAGCACCCCCAGGAGGACTTCCTTCGGGGCAGATAGAATAGTATGGTCATGCACGAGTGAGGACGTTAACGAAATATCGCTAATGAAATGGGATAAGGTGCAATGATGCAGAATAGGTGCTGTTCTATTCCAGAAAATTGCAACGCAGCAAGCATTTTATTCTGTCAACAGCGCGCTCCATTGAGTGCTTACCGAGTAGCCGAGTACTTGTTCAGAGGTTCCGTTGGTAAATCCATCCCCGCCGCACCAGCCATTTCTCGATTTCAACGGCAATAAGTACGACACTTGCTGCGCCGACACACAAGGCAAGTTCAGCCATATCAAGCGGCTCGGTTTTGAAAATCGGATTGAGTGCAGGAAGGTAGATCGTCGCCAGTTGCAGCAGAAAAGTGACGATGATAGCCAGCGTCATCGGTCGATTGGAAAACAGCCCGATGGAGAACAGCGATTCCTTCTCCGAGCGGATCGCCAGTACGTGGACGAGCTGAGCTAATGTCAGCACGGTGAATACCATGGTCTGCCAGTGCGCCGAGCCGGAGTGATAGGCCCAGTCTTGGATCAGCAAGGTGAGTGCGGCCATCAGTAACCCCACCCAGATCATGTGCTGCCACATGCCATGCGTGAAAATACTTTCCTGCGGCGGGCGCGGCGGGCGACGCATAACGCCGCGCTCCGCCGGTTCGGCGGTGAGCGCCAGTGCGGGCAGGCCGTCGGTGACCAGATTGATCCAGAGAATGTGGATCGGCAGCAACGGGATGGGCAGGCCCAGGAAAGGTGCCAATAAAATGACCAAGATTTCAGCGGAGTTGGTGGTCACCGCATAGCGGATGAATTTACGAATGTTGTCGTAGAGACGACGACCTTGGCGTATAGCATGGACGATGGTGACAAAATTGTCATCCAGCAGCACCATATGAGCTGCTTCACGCGCCACATCGGTGCCACCTTTACCCATCGCCACCCCGATGTTTGCCGCCTTAAGCGCAGGGGCATCGTTCACACCATCGCCGGTCATGGCGACGATTTCACCTTTATCTTGCAGTGCTTTGACGATTTTTATTTTCTGTGCCGGATCAACGCGGGCATAAACCCGGATTTGCTCCACTTCTGTTTCGAATCTCGCTTGATCGAGTTGTGCCAATTCGGCGCCGGTCATCACGCCTCCTTCGCCGTCGATTAATATACCGAGTTCGCGCGCAATAGCGCGTGCAGTGGCGGGGTGATCGCCAGTAATCATTACCGGTGTAATGCCAGCCGATTTGCACAGCGCGATTGCTTCTTTCACTTCGCTGCGAGGTGGATCGATCAAGCCGACGAAGCCGAGAAAAATCAGTTCGCTTTCCAGCTCCACCAAGTGGTGGCTAGCAGGCAACACCGGCCAACTACGGCAAGCCAGCGCCAGTACGCGTAAGCCGTCAGCAGCCATGATTTCGGCTGTGCGCAGCAATGCTGTCTGATCGATGAGTTGTTCGCCGCTTGCGCTGAGCGTGCGATGGCACTGCGGCACTACCGCCTCCGGTGAGCCTTTGGTGAAAGCCAGCACCGTTTCGCCTGTGCGGTGGAAAGTGCTCATGCGCTTGCGTTCGGAGTCAAAAGGCAGCTCCTTGAGCCGCGGCATTTCTTGTTCCAGCACCGCCTTGTCAAACCCTGCTGCTTGCGCGGCATTTAACAAGGCCGCTTCGGTCGGTTCACCATGCGCTTTGCCGTGCCTATCCAAGTGAGCATCGTTGCTCAGAGCTAATGCACAGAACAGGGTGGTCCAAGGCTCAACACGTTGAGATAATTGCAGATCAGTTTTCAGATGACCATCGGCATAGATAGTAGTCACCTGCATTTTGTTCTGGGTGAGGGTACCGGTTTTATCGGAGCAAATAAAAGTCACCGAACCCAGCGTTTCCACTGCAGGCAGATGGCGAATCAAGGCATGTTGCCTGACCATTTTGCGCGCGCCAAGCGCAAGCGAAATCGTCACCACCGCCGGTAACGCTTCGGGAATGGCAGCGACCGCCAGACTTACGGCGGTCATGAACATGAGTAACAGCGGTTCGCCACGGATGATGCCCAGCACGAACACCACTACGCAAATTGCCAGCGCCGCCAGCGCCAGCCGTTTGCCGAAGTGGGTCAAGCGGTTTTGCATCGGTGTTTTGGTTTCTCCGGCCTCGCTGATCAGTGCAGCGATTTTGCCCAGCTCGCTTTGCATACCGGTTGCTACTACCAAGCCGCGCCCGCGTCCGTGGACGACAGTGGTGCCTTTGTATGCCATGCAATGCCGGTCACCCAGCGGCGAATCGGCTGCTTCCACGGCAATAGTCTGTTTTTCCAGCGCGACTGATTCGCCAGTCAAAGCCGATTCATCTATTTTGATCCGCGCTGTTTCGATGATGCGCAGATCGGCCGGTACCAGATTACCCGCTTCCAGCAGCACGATGTCCCCAGGAACCAGCTCCGCCGTACTGATGGTTTCCACCCGACCGTCGCGCAACACACTGGCAGCGGCCTCAGCCATACGCCTGAGTGCAACCATCGCGCGTTCTGCACGGTATTCCTGCACGAAGCCAATGACGGCGTTCAATATCACAATAACGACGATGGCGACGGTATCTTCCAAATCGCCGACCACGCCGGAAATAACCGCCGCCGCAATTAGTATCAGAATCATGAAATCGGTGAATTGATCCAGAAACATGCGCCACGGCGGGCGACCGCGCTTCTCGTGCAACGCGTTCGGACCGAAGCGCACCAGCCGTTGGGCTGCTTCGGTGGAGCTTAAACCGGTTTGAGTGTTGGCCTCCAGCTGGTGCGCAGCTTCATCTGCTGACAGCGTGTGCCAGGAAGATTGGTTAGTATTCATGCTCAAATAGAGTTCAGATATCGAGGACATACAGCAGGAACAGGCCCAGGTTCACCCATATCAGCCTTAACACAGCAGGCCATTAGTGAATGAAAACTGGCAATTACCAAGGCGTTCATCGTGGCGGCGGCGAATGGAATGAAGGCATGGCGAAAGTTAAGAAGCCTCTGAATAAGTCCTCCGTGGAACGCCCAGTTGGTAAATGAACCAGCGAAATTGAGATAGCTCGCGTAGCGTTGCGCCAGCGTATCGATACTATCGTCTGTGTCGCCTACGCTGGTCACGCTCTGAGTATTTATGCTCCGGCGCCACACACGCCGTACGCCACAAGTTTCAGCTTAGCTTATGAGACCAAGGCCTGCAACGCAGGAAGTGTCAGATCTTACAGAAGTCGATACAGGAAATAACTTTTCGAGCGGCCTGATTTGTAAAACATCAGAGACATCCGGATACTCAAACTTTCCGGGTTTCCATCTAAAAATTTCGGGTTAGTAATCACAATATCTTGACCGTTGGGAGCAGCAGGATGTAATGTTCGCCCTCGGTGGATTGTAGAGTGACTTTTAAAGTCGTATTCTTGGGAAAATGAACTGGAGCGTAAAAATGAAACAAGTAACTTTACTATTAGCAGCTATTGCAGTGGTAGGTTTGGTTGGCTGCACCAAGACTGATAATTACACGCCGGCGCCAACTGCCAGCGGGGAAGACATATTCAACCTGAATTGCACCAAATGCCACAAGCCAAATACCGATGGTAGCGTAATACTGGTGAGCGCTGCGATGGCAAATAAAGACGCCATCATCAAGAAAGTGCAGACAGGCAGCATGTCCATGGCTGCTTTCCCTAATATCAGTGGTGAGCCAGCGAATCGTTTAGCGGAATACGTATTGGCAAACAGCAAGACCAAGTAGTCTGTTAGTCAGACACCCGCTGCCACCTTGGTGGCAGCGGGTGTTCGCATTGCATAGATTTCACCACAAGTGTCGTACTGCCCATGCCAGATTCCTGGCAGGAACCAGCATGAATGAGCCCGGCCTGATGCCAGACTGCCGCTACGCCTTTGGTTTTCTGCCGGGGGAGATCGGTGGAATATATCCCGCTACCCGATAGAGCATACCCTCGCTTTTCTTGCCTTTCTCAAACCGGATCGAGTGGCACATGATCAGCTCGCCGCTAGCAGTCAGGCTTGATACATCAAGGCGCACTTTCGCAAGCGGGATGCCTGTGTCATTAGCGATCTCCGAGTCGAGCCGTTCACCGTGTTGTTTCAAGTATTGCAGAATTTCATGCAAAGAAAATACTCCTCATAAAGCGCTGTTGAATATAAAAAAGGAAATTCATCGGGCTAAGCCTACGCGCCATGGCACCATTTTACCAGAAGCAGCGGCGAAACTACGCCTCCAGTGAATTTGGCGTATCTTGTTCGGCGGTTCGCAGGAAGCGGCCCCTCCGTGCTACCTGGCGCCCGCCTTCTTGAGCAGTTGCACCACCTCCTCGTGGCCATTCTGCGTCGCCGCAATCAATGGTGTGTCGCCATTGCGAGTCTTGATGTTTACATTGGCCTTGGCTGCGAGCAATGCTTGCACTATTGAGTGGTGACCGTTTTGCGATGCTACCATCAACGCGGTGATGCCACGGCCTGCATCGTCGTTTACATCGACCTTGGCTGCGAGCAGCGCTTTGACCTGGGAAAGATCTCCCCGCCCAGCCGCGTTGATGAGAGGATGGTCTCCTCCCGAGTGAGCCCACGTGCTTGCTGGAACACAGCATAAAGCCAGCAGCATAGCCAGAATATGCAGGTACTTCTGTAAACCAGTCACTTCAATTCCCCTTGCATGAATCCATGCCTCTCGTCCACTGGCAAGAAGAAAGGCAAAAGATCAACCATATAACCCGAAGTATCCTCGGCGTTGGCGTCCCAGTCAAACGTAAGTTTTTGACTCCGTAGTCTATATCGGCCTGTCTTAAAGCGTCGAACCTAGTTAAAGATCCTTTACAAACCACGCATTCTCTCATAGCCTCCACCAATGAAATTTCAGTCTATGCTACAAGAGATTGGAACCGACGTGCCAGGAATGGTTCAATCGAAAACTTCGGCGTCTGCCCCAGTACACTTGCAGCGACAACTTCGCCTGTAAGCGGTGCTGCCACGATACCGGTGCGAAAACCACCAGTGGCGTGAAAGAAATTCTCAAGTTCCACAGCGGGTCCGAGGATCGGCAGCTCATCGGGTGTGCCGGGACGTAGTCCTGCCCATGTGCGCTTAACCATTACATTGCGCAGCGCAGGTACAGCGCGAATCGCACCGGCTGCCAAGTTGCACATATCCTGGTAGCGGACCCCAATATTAAAATCACAGTACTCTGTGGTGCTGCCAATAATGACTTCGCCGTGTGCTTTCTGCAGGATATAGCAGTCACGTGTGCTTAAGTTCGATCGCAACGTCCCTGGCTGCAACGCTTCAGTACAGACAATTTGTCCGCGCACCGGATGAATCGGGATTTCAATGTTGGCAAGCCGGGCGATCTGTGCGCTCCAGGCACCGGCCGCATTGACTACTGCACCGCATGCAATGGTACCCTTATCTGACTCGACTGCGACAACACGTCCATTGCTGCATTGGAATGCGCGCACGCGCGCCTCGGCAATGAATCGCGCGCCCTTCGCGCAGGCTCCGCGCTTGAGTGCCTCGGTCAGAAGCATCGGATTCACCTGATTATCGCCGGGGAAATGTATCGCTCCCCGCAGATCGTAAGTGATCAACGGGTCTCTGTTGTGGATGTGTTGCGGCGTCCATTTCTCTACGCATCCGTGGTCACTGCCCGCCCATTCGATAATACGATTGGCATGGCGTTCCTGTTCCTCATCGTAGACCAGATACAACAACCCGGTTGCCGCCTCGGCTTCGATGTCGATTCCGCAAAGTGTTCGCAATTCTGCTGCAAGCGATGGGAACCGCAGATTGCTTTCCCACAGAAAATCCATGAACGTAAGCGGCAACGGTGCTGGTCCGTCGCCCGCACCCTTTTGTGCGGTATGCAGGATCACACCGCAGCCGAGGCCCAGCGACTCGCCCAGCGACCAGAGTCCGCCAGCTGAGGCGGAGGTCGCGCGACCGGGAGTCGAGACATCGAGCAACGTGACTGAGGCGCCGTGCCGAGCCAGCGCAAAAGCGACACTCGACCCGATAGCGCCACCGCCAATGACAACCACGTCCGTAGTGTCTGTCATTGTCGTTATTTGTCCTGTAGCCCCGAGGCAAGCGCCCCAAGTGTTATCGGCCCCAATGGTGGGCGTGCGCTCGGTGGGCCGATATCCGCCAGCGGGCATTTTACTTCAGCCGCAACCAAACGTGATAGAAATGGCCAGCAAAAACGTCCCTGACAAGCACCCATGCCAGCGCGTGAAGTCATCTTGAGACTACGGTACGTAGTCGACCCGGCACACACCGCCTCGCGTGCTTCGCGCCAAGTCACCTCTTCACAGCGGCAAACTATAGTGTCGTCCCGAACAAGCGACATGAGGCCTGGTTGCAGAGCCGATATTTTATCCAGTGCGCTGCGCAGTGGCCGCAGACGTGCAAGCTCATGCTCGATTGTATGTCGTGCGGCAGTAAACGTTGCCTCATCAATTGCGCCGAGAAACTGGGTAGCAGCCATTCCTGCAAGCTGTCCTTCGAGCGCTGCAGCAAGGGAGCCTGCAACACCGGCACCGTCGCCTGCAGCAAAGATACCGGAAACTGTGGTTGCGAGGTTACGGTCACGCACCGGGATCCAGCCACCGATGTCGGGACGCAATTCAAGATCACATCCGGCCATTTGTGCGAGTTGGACCCTCGGGACAAAACCATAGCCTATGAGCAATGTATCCACTTGCTCAGTCTCGATGTGGTTTCTTTCGGGAAACCATTCCGCACCGACAGGGGCGTGCTCAACTGCATTGAGTTCAGTCTCACCTGTGGCAGCGACGACGACACGCCCATAGCGAACTGGAACATGGGCGCGGGCAAGCTTGGTGAGATAGGCGAGTCCTTCGTCGAGAATTGCCGGAGTGCGAAATCCGTGCAGCGGCAGCGTGAGCCAGGCTGAACGCGGTGATGCTTCCAGTACCGAGACAACATGAACACCCGCATCGATCAGTTGACACGCGACCGCGAGCAGGAACGGGCCAGTGCCAGCAACCAGCACTCGCTTGCCGGGAGCAACCCCCATTGTCTTTGTGAGTATCTGTGCTGCGCCCGGCGTCATTACGCCGGGGAGTGTCCAGCCTGGGAACGGCGGCACGAGTTCGTGAGCACCGGGGGCGAGAATGACCGCCTGCGGCTGGAGCAGTTCGGTGCATTCGTCAGGGGAAGTAATCGCAACGCGCAGCCCATCGAAGATACCCCAAGCGCTGTCACCGGTCCGCACATTAATATGTTCCCCGAGTCTCGCCACCTCGGCGCGTAGACCCTCTCCGCGCGGATGCGGCGCAGGGGCGCATGCAGGGTTGGTCGGCTTGCGGTAGATCTGGCCGCCAAGATCAAAACCCTCATCGACGATCGTGCAAGTGAGGCCATGTGTCGCGATGGCAACAGCGGCACTCATTCCAGCGGGGCCGCCACCAATGATCACAATACCGGGGTAACTCATGCTTCGAGTGCGACAGTTGCCGCCCCTTGCCCGGAAACAACGCGCATGCCAGGTTGCACCAGTGTCATGCAGGCACGGATACTTGCGCGCTCATCGATCTGCATCAGGCAATCGCAGCAAACACCGATACCGCAGAAAAGCGAGCGTGGCGCAGCAGTGCGCGCTGTCATCCGTACACTCCGCCGACCTAGATGGAACATGGCGCCAGCAACGGTAAGCCCCTCTGGGCAGCATACCGTTTGACCATCCAGTGTGAATTCTATTTCCATGGTGCGAACATCATTATGCATGGCGGAAAGAGAATATGATGTTTAGTCGTATCCATGCATTCCGCAGTCTCATTACGGGTGCGTATTCTACCAGACCGCTGACTCGCCCCGGTTGCGTATCAAGCTTTGGCAGGCATTCAGCAAGGCTTTTATTCTGTCAGGCCGGATTTTTTAATCCTTACGCCATTGGTCTAGCGGTCGCAACACCTTGACCATCAGGAGTGGCAAGATGTAATGTTCGCCCGTCCCGATTAAAAAGTGGCTTTGGAACCCCTATCCTTGAATACCGATCCTGCGACACACGAACTTCTTCACGGCATCCTCAAGCAGGTCTCCCGTTCGTTTTATCTCACGCTCAACGTATTGCCGGCAAACGTGCGCGACCAAATGGGACTGTCATATCTGTTTGCGCGTGCGGTTGACACCATCGCCGATACGGATCTGATTGGCCGTGCCCAGCGTCTGGAGTATCTGAACCAGTTTCGAGCACAGTTCAAGGGCAATGGGATTCAGTGGGATGCCATTCAGGAAATTCAGGCTGCGCTCCTTCCTCATCAGAATAATTCTGCCGAATACGTGTTGCTGCAGCGACTGGGAGATTGCCTGAAATTGTACGAGCAGTATTCCCCTGATGATCAGGAACGAATCCGCTGGTTGATGGAGGTATTACCCAACGGCATGGAGATGGACCTGACCCGATTTCCCGGCGAATCAGCCGAGGATCTCACCGCATTAGCCACGCTGGACGAATTGGATCGGTACACCTACTATGTCGCAGGTTGTGTTGGAGAATTCTGGACCAGAATGGTGTGTGCGCACCGCCCGGCGATGGCACAGTGGAACATCGCCCGGATGTCGGCCATCGGCGTGCGCTTCGGCAAGGGTTTGCAACTTACCAACATCGTCAAGGATATCGCCCGTGATCTCCATCACGGGCGCTGCTATGTGCCAGAATCGCTTCTGCAGGAAGCCGGGCTGAAGCCAGCCGACCTGTTGAACGAAGACAGCCTGCCAAAATTCAGACCAGTGTTGCATCGGCTCATCGCACTTGCGATGGAACATCTGGATCAGGGGTGGAGCTATACTATGGCGATTCCCTCTTCTGAAATCCGCCAACGGCTGGCATGTATGTGGCCAATTCTGCTGGCTGGCGAAACCTTGCAGCGCGTTGCATTTGCCCCTGGGCTGCTTAATCCCGCCGTCAATGTGAAGGTTCCACGCAACGTTGTTTACCGCGTGATGGCAATGACAATTCTCACTGGTGCCAGTGGGCAGGTGGGTACTGCCTACTGGAATCGCCTCAGAGATTCCCTAAAATTTGTAACCCCGGTGTAGCGCAACTACGCCAGCGGCCAGATTAAAATATTCCACCCGTTCGAAACCGGCTTGCTGCATCAGTTGTTTTAATTCTTCCTGGGACGGATGCACGCGGATGGATTCGGCCAGGTAACGGTAGCTGTTCTCATCCTTGGCAATGAGCTTGCCCATTGCCGGCAGCACCTTGAATGAGTAGGTGTCATAGACAGGTTGCAGCGGTTTCCACACCTTGGAGAATTCCAGCACAATGACGCAGCCACCAGGGCGAAGTACACGCAGCATTTCCTTCAGCGCCGCATCCTTGTGGGTCATGTTCCTAAGACCGAAAGCTACGCTCACGCAATCGAAATAATCAGCGGGGAAAGGCAGTTTTTCCGCATCGCACTGCGCCACTGATGCGGCTCTGCTCTGGTCCAGCAGTCGGTCACGACCTATTGTAAGCATGGAGTTATTGATGTCGGTAAGCCAGACCTCGCCACTCTCGCCGACGTGTTCAACGAACAGCGCGCTCAAATCAGCGGTGCCGCCAGCAATGTCGAGCACCCGGCCACCCGCTCTGATCCCGCTGGCTTCCACCGCAAATCGTTTCCACCAGCGGTGCATACCCACCGACATGAGGTCGTTCATCAGATTGTAGCGCGCTGCTACCGAATCGAACACGACCGCCACCTTGCGGGCTTTTTCTGTTTCAGGAACGGTATTGAAGCCGAAATGAGTAGTTTTGGTCATAAGTGTTCAGTTTGCCACGTAGGGCACCTCTAAAAATCCAGATTCCGTCACAATATTTTATTACTCACAAAAAACGTTCCCTTACATATCACTCATATGCCGCGCCTACATTTTTTGTTCTCGCCTTATTTTGTTCATAACTTTGAATTCTTAGAGCTGCCCTGTAGGGGGTTCGCAGCTTGGGATTCACGGCTCGCGCCAACCTGCTCCATCCGCTGCAGGTAGTGTTGCCACATTTTTTCCTGATGCAGTCCGTAATCGTAAAGCAAATCCCACGAATAAAGACCGGTATTGTGGCCATCGGAAAAATTCAATTGAATCGCATAACTACCCACCGGCTCGATGTGATTGATATTCACATCCTTCTTGCCGGTTTGCAGCACTTCCTGGCCGGGACTATGTCCGCGCACTTCCGCCGAAGGCGAATAGACCCGCAGAAATTCGCACGGAATCTGGAAGGTTTTGCCATCCGCAAAAGAGATTTGCAATACCCTAGATTGCCGGTGCAGTTTTATTTCAGTGGCTTTGGGAGTATCTTTACTCAGTCCTGCCATGGAGACATACCCTCAACGTATAACCATGCATGATAAACCAGCAGAAGCAAAACTAAAACTTTATTGCAGCAAGGCGGCTTATTCCAATTCACTGCTGCCTTGACATTCAGGCCTGATCCGACTAGAGTTTTTAAAGATTTCTATTGATGGAAACATGATTATGTGCCGTTCCTTCAAACAACTGGTTTGTCGTGTATTGACCGGTATGCTGCTGTTCTCGCAGTTGGCCGTCGCCGCCTATGCATGTCCGGGGATACCTGCATCAGCAACTTTTGATTGGAATAAAAACCAAACCCTTTCTGCTACGGCAATCACTACTGAGGATGCCGGGGAGTTTGCCGCTGTCTCATCTGATAATCACAATGCTCAGGCAAGTGGCACCACCCCGAGCTGTGACCAGATGGATCGGGCCGTACAAACTGATCGCACCACACAGAATCTCTGCACTGAGCACTGCAAGTATGGGCAACAAAGTGCAGATCGCGCCTCGGTGCCAGTTCTGCCAGCAGTGTTACTTGCTACGCTCTACACCACACCACTGCTACAAGAGGCTGCCGCTCACGCCCGACCTCTTGCTGCGTTAGAGACTCACCCCTCCGCAGCTTCTCCGTCGCATACTATCCTGCACTGCTGCTTCCGAATCTGATCGTCCCGCTGATGCCTGTGCCGACAGCCTAACTGGTTGCTCAGCACATCGGCCTGTTCGTCCGTGTCTGTGCGCTCCAGCGCGCATGTCCGGCAACCTACCGGCTTATTTCTATTTGTCATCGGGAGATCTTATGTTTAGTGATTACTTCTATCCCGCACAGCGGGGCGCCCCACAGCTACGCAAGTCTGTCAGCAGCATCATCTTGGTACTGCTGCTGAGTACCGGTATGCATCACGCTCACGCGGGGCATACCCTGACCTTCGATCAGGCTCTGCATCTTGCCCAGGAACGATCACGGCAACTGGTCGCGCAAGAAGCGGTTGCCGATACCGCGCGTAATCTGGCGGTTGCCGCCGGGCGGCTGCCCGACCCGACCCTGCAACTGGGCATCAATAATCTGCCGATCAGCGGGGTGGATCAGTTCAGCATCGGTCGTGATTTCATGACCATGCGTTCATATGGCGTGGCACAGGAATTCGTGCGGCCAGAAAAGCGCCAGGCGCGTGCCGCGCGCTTCGAACGTGAAGCGGAAGGTGCCGAAGTGGGCCGGGAACTGGCGCTGGCCAATTTGCAACGTGACACAGCGTTGGCATGGCTGGAACGCTACTATCAAGAGGCGATCCGTGAACTGTTGGTACGCCAGCGTGACGAAGCAAAATTGCAGATCAATGCGGCAGAAGCCGCTTATCGCAGCAGCCGTGGCGCGCAAGTCGACGTGTTCATTGCGCGCTCGGCGGTTGCCCAGATTGAAGATCAGATTGCACAGCTCGACCGGCAGGTTGCAATCGCCAAGACGATGCTCGCACGCTGGGTCGGTGGTATAGCCGAAGCTCCCTTGGGAGAAAAACCGACAACTGAACTTGCCCGTCTCAAGGATGCGGATTTCAACACCGAGCTCAATCATCACCCGGTATTGGCTGTACTGGCAAAACAGGAAGAAGTTGCCAGCGCCGATGCCGAAGTTGCACGCGCCAATAAAAAAACCGACTGGAGTGTTGTGATGGCCTACAACCAGCGCGGCTCAATTTACAGCGACATGGTAACGGTCGGCATCTCCATTCCGCTGCAATGGGATCAGAAAAACCGGCAGGATCGTGAACTGGCTGCCAGGCTCGCAGTGGTTGAACGGGTGCGCGCACAGCGCGAGGAAGCAGTACGCACGCACGTTGCCGAAGTACGTTCCATGCTGCAGGAGTGGCAAAGCAATCGTGAGCGCTTCATCCGCTATGACGAAACTCTGATTCCGCTGGCGCGCGAACGCACCCAAGCGGCGCTGGCCGCCTATCGTGGCGGCACCGGCACACTTACTGCCGTGCTCGACGCGCGCCGCAACGAAATCACTACCCGCACAGAACGGCTCAGGCTGGAGCTGGAAACCGCACGCTTGTGGGCGCGGCTCAATTTCCAGGTTCCGCTAGAGCACTCTGCATCTGCAACGCATTAGTGAAAGGGATAATATGAAACTCAAACCAATCGTGCTTGCTCTGGCTGTCGCTGCGGTGCTCGGGGCGGGTGGCTATGGCATCTACTCTCTGGGAATGAACCGTGGCATTGCCTTGAGCGGAAGCAACGCTTCCTCTCCGGCTACAACGGGGGAAGCGCTGGACGGCATCGCGGCCGGCGAAGAGGCGACCCGCCGTCACCTCAAGCAAGGTATCAAGGCAGGAGACGTGGATCCGGTGACCGGCAAGGCGATACTTTTTTACCAAGATCCAATGGTGCCGGGTAAGAGATTCGATTCGCCGGGGAAATCGCCGTTCATGGACATGATGCTGGTACCAGTCTACGCAGGTGGCGATGTGGACCAGGGCACGGTGACAGTCAGCCCTCGCATTCAGCAGAACCTTGGAATACGCACTGCAGAAGTGGTCAGCGGTTCGCTGACACCCAGGGTCGAAGCAGTCGGCGCAATTGCCTACAACGAACGCGCTCAGGTGCTTGTCCAGGCGCGTGCCACAGGTTATGTCGAACAGTTGCATGTTCGCGCCACCCTCGATCATGTGCGCAAAGGCCAACCTTTGGTCGATCTGTATGTACCAGATTGGGTGGCCGCACAGGAGGAGTACCTGTCAGTGCGCCACATGCAAGGCAGCGACTTGGCTGGGCTAATCGACGGCGCCCGTAGCCGCATGCGCCAGGCTGGTATGAGTGAAGACCAGATCCAGTTGATCGAAACCAGCGGCAAAATACATCCGCGCATCACCCTCACCGCCCCGGTGAATGGCGTGATCGCCGAATTGACGGCGCGTGAAGGCATGACCGTAATTCAGGGGGCCGCCTTGTTTCGCCTGAACGGACTGGATACCGTGTGGGCCAATGCTGAGGTGCCAGAAAGCCAGCTTGGCTCGGTGCATCCCAGCAGCATGGTCGAGGCACGGTTACCTGCTGTTCCGGAAACAGTATTCAAGGGACGGGTACAGGCCATCCTGCCCGAGGTGAACCCTGGTACCCGCACCATCAAAGCCAGGGTAGAACTTGTTAATCAGAACGGTGCACTATCACCTGGCATGTTCGTCAACATGACATTTGTCACAGCGGGTGGCCGGGAGGCTCTGCTGATACCGAGTGAAGCAGTGATCCGTACCGGCAAACGCAACGTCGTGATAGTCGCGGAAGCCGATGGAAAATTCCATCAGATCGATGTGGAAACTGGGCTCGATAACAGTGGTCAGATCGAAATCAGGCGTGGACTGGAAGCGGGTCAGAGAGTGGTGATCTCAGGCCAGTTCCTGATCGACTCCGAGGCCAGTCTCACCGCTACCGCAACTCGCCTGGGAAGCGCCCCGGTATCGTCTACTGCTGCCATGCAGCAGCATGCAGGCAGAGCACGCATTGAAGCCATCCACCAGGACACGGTGACCCTGTCGCACGATCCGATCATCTCAATGGATTGGGGCGCGATGACGATGGATTTCAAACTACCCAAGACTGGCTTGCCCCGCAGCATCAAAGCAGGCGACCAGGTACGGTTTGTATTTGTCATGAACAGTGAAGGTCCACAACTCGTATCGGTTACGCCGACCATGCCGGAGACAATCACCGGGGATAAGAAATGATTGCCAAAATCATTCTCTGGTCGATCACCAATCGCTTTCTGGTACTGATCGCGGCGCTGATACTCACCGGTTGGGGCATATGGTCAGTCGCCAGGACACCGCTCGATGCACTGCCCGATTTGTCCGATGTCCAGGTCATCATCCGCACTACCTATCCGGGCCAGGCACCGCAAATTGTCGAGAACCAGGTCACTTATCCGCTTACTACGGCGATGCTGTCGGTGCCGGGAGCAAAGACGGTGCGCGGCTTTTCTGCCTTCGGCGATTCCTTTGTCTATGTCCTGTTCGAAGACGGTACCGATCCCTATTGGGCGCGTTCGCGCGTACTGGAGTATCTGAATCAGGTGCAGTCGCGCCTGCCGCCGCAAGCGCGTACTAGCCTCGGCCCCGACGCTACCGGTGTCGGTTGGGTGTACGAGTACGCACTCGTCGACCGTAGCGGCAAAACGGATCTGTCGCAACTACGTGCACTGCAGGATTGGTTTCTCAGATACGAGTTGAAAACGGTACCCAACGTCTCCGAGGTAGCCAGTGTCGGCGGCATGGTGCGGCAGTACCAGATTGTGCTTGATCCAGCCCGATTGCGTGCCTACAACATTTCCCACGCGCAAGTCATCGCTGCCGTACGCCGGGCGAACCAGGAGACCGGTGGTTCGGTACTCGAACTGGGCGAGGCGGAATATATGGTGCGTGCTTCGGGTTACCTGCAATCGCTTGATGATTTTCACCGAATTCCGTTGAAGGTTACCGATACCGGCGTTTCCGTGCGTCTGGGTGATGTAGCGCGAGTGCAGATTGGTCCCGAACTACGGCGTGGCATCACCGAACTCAACGGCGAAGGTGAAGTCGCTGGCGGTGTGATCGTGATGCGCTACGGCAAGAACGCACTGGAAACTATCGAGGCGGTCAAGGCGAAACTGAAAGCGCTGCAATCCGGCCTGCCGCCTGGCGTGGAAATCGTGCCAACCTATGACCGCTCGGGCTTGATTTTGCGTGCGGTGAATAACCTCAAAGAAAAGCTGATCGAGGAATTTATCGTCGTCGCCCTGGTCTGCGTACTGTTCCTATTCCATCTGCGCTCAGCTTTCGTCGCCATCGTCTCGCTACCGCTGGGCGTACTTGCAGCTTTCATCGTCATGCATTATCAGGGCATCAATGCCAATATCATGTCGCTCGGTGGTATCGCCATCGCCATCGGCGCCATGGTCGATGCCGCTGTGGTCATGATTGAGAATGCCCACAAACACCTGGAGGAATGGGGTCATGCCCATCCCGGCGAGACGCTCAGCAGCGCACAGCGCTGGACGGTGATCGGTGAAGCTGCCACCGAGGTGGGGCCAACACTGTTTTTCTGTCTACTGATTATTACTTTATCGTTCATCCCGGTATTCACGCTGGAGGCACAGGAAGGACGTTTGTTCTCTCCACTGGCTTACACCAAGACCTATGCAATGGCGGCAGCAGCCGGATTGTCGATCACCCTCGTACCGGTGCTGATGGGTTACCTTATTCGCGGACGTATTCCCGCAGAACAAAGCAATCCGCTCACCCGCAACCTGATCGCGCTGTACCGGCCACTACTCGAACGCGTACTGCGCTTTCCAAAAACCACGCTGGCAACCGCCACCCTGGTTCTGGCCGCAACCGCATGGCCGATGACGCAACTCGGGGGTGAATTCATGCCGCCGCTCGACGAAGGCGATCTGCTCTACATGCCGTCGGCATTACCCGGACTTTCCGCCGGCAAAGTCGCGCAACTGCTGCAGCAGACCGATCGGCTGATCAAGACGGTGCCTGAAGTCGCAAGCGTATTCGGCAAAGCAGGACGAGCCGAGACTGCCACCGATCCCGCACCACTGGAGATGTTCGAAACCACGATCCAGTTCAAGCCACGCGAGCAGTGGCGGCCCGGTATGACCCAGGACAAACTGGTGGCGGAACTGGATCACATCGTCAAGGTGCCTGGCCTTACCAACATCTGGGTACCGCCGATTCGCAACCGCATCGATATGCTGGCCACGGGGATCAAAAGTCCCGTTGGGGTGAAGGTAGCTGGCACCAGCTTGGCCGAGATTGATCGCATCACCGCCGAGATTGAACATGCAGTGAAGAAGGTGCCTGGCGTGTCTTCCGCCCTGGCCGATCGGCTGACCGGTGGTCGCTACATCGACGTGAGGATAGACCGGGATGCGGCAGCGCGCTTCGGTATGAACATCGCCGACGTTCAATCGGTGGTGGCTTCCGCGATTGGCGGGGAAAACATCGGTGAGACGGTCGAGGGTCTGGAACGTTATCCGATCAATCTGCGCTATCCGCGCGAACTACGCGACTCGCTGGAAAAGCTGCGACAGCTTCCGATAGTAACCGAGCGTGGTGCTCAAATCGTACTATCCGACGTAGCGGAACTGGTCATCATCGATGGGCCAACCATGCTCAAGTCAGAAAATTCACGTCTGTCTGGCTGGGTGTACGTGGACATTCGCGGGCGTGATCTACGCTCAGCGGTGATCGAGATGCAGCGCGCGGTAGCAGCAGAAGTAACCATCCCGCCCGGTTATTCAATTTCCTGGTCGGGGCAGTTCGAATTTCTCGAACGCGCTACCGCCAAACTGATGCTGGTGGTGCCGCTCACGCTGTTTATCATCCTGGCGCTGTTGTACCTGGCCTTTCAGCGTTTCGATGAAGCCTTGCTGATCATGGCAGCGTTACCATTCTCGTTGGTGGGGGGATTCTGGTTGCTGTATCTGCTGGGGCACAACTTGTCGATTGCAGGAGCGGTGGGGTTTATTGCGCTAGCGGGAGTGTCGGCGGAGTTCGGCGTGATCATGCTGTTCTACCTCAAACACGCCTGGGATAAACAGTTGATCGAGGGCAAGACCAGCGCCGCCGATCTGCTCGACGCGATCCGTGAGGGCGCGGTACTGCGGGTACGGCCCAAGGCGATGACGGTCGCAGTCATCCTCGGGGGACTCCTACCGATCATGTTCGGTTCGGGTACCGGTTCGGAAGTCATGCAGCGGATTGCGGCACCAATGATCGGTGGCATGATTACCGCGCCGCTACTGTCGATGTTCGTGATTCCGGCAGTGTATCTGCTGCTGCGCCGCCCGCCACACTAATTCGCAATCAACGTCGCTTCGATTTCAGCAAAGGTCTTGGCAACTTCGGTGGATGAGATGGCAGCACCGAGTTGCTTTTCGATCTGCGTTAACGAAAAAATACCGCACACTACTGGCTTGCCTGCGGCATTTCTTTCCATCACCAGGGTATGCTGTCGCCCAGTATCACGCAAGCTGGCGATCACATGCCCGACCTTGGCATGCTGCACTTCTGCGACAGGAATTGCTTCGAGACGACCGAGCGGGGTCATGATATCCGAGACCAGGATCTCATTGTGCTTCACACCTCGCTCCCGAATAAAACGCAGTGGCTTTTCGCCGAGAATATCCGTTGCGGTGATAATGCCGCCAAGGGCACGATCCTGATCCAGCACCAGCAACGAGCGCACACCGCGCTGTATCATAAACGCATTAGCCGATTCCATAGTCACGTGCGGCTCGATTACAGCGGCATAAACTTGCCGCAGATCGGTCAGCACATCAAGGGCCGGTGATTCCAGAGTGACAGACTTGGGCGGAGCGGGGCGGGAAATCTGCACAGCCCCCGTCAAGCGTTGTGCAGGAAGAACGTGATAGTCGGACATGGTGTAAACCTCCAGCGTTGGTGGATGGGATGCACTTGTGAAAGGATGGAAATCAGACCCCCTTCTGAGAAGAACTCTACGCTCAACAGAATGATGGGTCAATGCAATCATGATATAGAAATCAGATTCCTGACCTGCGCTACCAGAAGCTCACGCGCGCGCCCGCTCAGGCCGGAACTGAAAGTTTGATAGAATACGTTCAGATTGCTGACGGCGGCGCGAAGTGTCACTAATGAAATAGGATTGGAATAAAAATCCCGCATCAGTGCTCTTTCTGAATTCTTTTATTTGGATGATTATGTATCTGCTTCAGAGAAGTATCGGTTCGATCTGCCTGCCAACACTGCTGGCCGCTTTGGGGCTACTTGCAGCCGGCTGGAGTTCCCCGCTTATGGCAACACAACTGCGTCCGGAAGTGGACGCGTTTATCGGTGAGATGATCGAGCGGCATGGGTTCGAGCAGGCTGAACTTGCACAAATATTTAGAACGGCACAATTTCAGCCGGCTATCATCCAGGCAATTTCGCAGCTGGTCACAGCCCGGCCATGGCATGAATACCGTCCTTTGTTTGTCAATACCCGGCGCATTGTGGGTGGAGCTGCCTTCTGGAACAGGCATGCTGCGACTCTGGAGCAAGCAAGGAAGGAGCATGGTATCCCCGAGGAAATCGTTGCTGCAGTGATTGGGGTGGAAACCCTATACGGCGCGCAGACCGGCAGGCATCGTGTACTGGATGCGCTGGTTACACTGGCGTTCGATTACCCCCGGCGCGCCGAATTTTTCCGCAGTGAACTGGAGCAATATCTGTTGCTGACACGCGAGCAGGGCGTTGATGCATTAAATCTCAGAGGCTCCTACGCAGGTGCAATCGGCATTCCGCAATTTATGCCCAGCAGCTATCGGCGTTATGCGGTCGATTTCGATGGCGATGGCAGGAAGGAATTATCACTGAGCGCTGCGGACGCGATCGGCAGCGTTGCCAATTATCTCAAGGTCTTTGGCTGGGAAATGGGACAGGTAGTGACGGCACGTGCACAGGTCAGCGGGGAAGGCTATCAGGAAGCGCTGGCTGCGGGAATCAAGCCCCTGCTTACAATGGCAGAAATGAAACAGCTGGGGGTTACGCCACTGGTGGAGTCAACAGATATTGCCAGCGACAAGTTGGCGGCGCTGTTAGTGCTGGAGGGCAAGGATGGCCCTGAGTACTGGTTTGGCTTCAATAATTTCTATGTCATCACTCGCTATAACCGCAGCACCTATTACGCCATGTCGGTGCTACAGTTAGCCGAAGAAATCCGCGTAGCAAAAAATGCAAACAATGGGCTTTAACGTCGACCGCAGGAATATTTTATTTCTCATTGGAGGACTGGTCAAACGCCACCACATGATCCACTTCCAGTCTGATGCCGATTTTCTCGCCGATGGCGTGATTGTGGTGGCTGGGTACCAGCGATAGCGCAGTCGCACCGCTGGGCAGATGCAGCGTATACAGAATATCGGCGCCGCGAAAAGCCTTGTGCAGCACCACCGCCTGTAGAGAGCTGGTGTCATCATGCACGATGTCGTCCGGGCGCAGCAGCACGTCGACATGGCAGCCCTCGCCGCATACCTGAGCATCTGGCGCGCATTGGTGCGGAATGTCTGCAGTAAGAATCCCCAGCTCGATTTCCACCCGGCGCAGATCCAGCACCTTGCCGGGCAGGAACACGCCCTGGCCGATAAAGTCCGCGACGAAACGATTGGCGGGGCGATGATAGAGGTTGTAGGCGCTATCCCATTGTTGGATTTCGCCACGATGCATAACGCCGATCTCATCGGCAATAGTGAAAGCCTCATTCTGATCGTGTGTCACCAGAATAGCAGTGGCATTCTGGCTCTTGAGAATGTCGCGCACTTCCAGGCTCAAACGTTCACGCAGACTCACATCCAGATTGGAGAAAGGCTCATCCAGCAGCAGCAGATCTGGCCGTGGTGCCAGCGCGCGCGCCAATGCCACGCGCTGCTGCTGGCCGCCAGATAGTTCGTGCGGGTACTTGTTGGCCGTATCGGCGAGGCCCACAATCTGCAGCAATTCTGCAACGCGCGGCACGCGCTCGCTTTTCGGCAGGCGATGCAGACCGAAGCCGATGTTGGCGGTAACGGTAAGGTGCGGAAATAGCGCGTAGTCCTGAAACACCATGCCAATGTGTCGTTGTTCCGGTGGCAGGGAAAACCCGCTGCCGCTAACCTTTACGCCATTCAGCAAAATCTCTCCTGCTGCTACCGGCTCGAACCCGGCAATACAGCGCAATACCGTGGTTTTGCCGCAGCCGCTCGGCCCCAGCAGACAGCCGATCTGACCTTTCTCCAGCGTCAACGACAAATCGTTCACTACCAGTTGCTGGCCATAAGCGTGCCGGATATTTTTCAGTTCGAGCAGTGCGTGCATGAAGGTTATTTTTCCGTTTGCCGCATAAACAAAATAATCGGCACCAAGCCTGCCAGCACCAGCGCCACCGCCGGTAGTGCGGCCTGCTCCCATTCACCTTCCGAAGTCATTTCGAAAATCCGTACCGCCAGCGTATCCCAACCGAACGGTCGGGTCATCAGGGTAATGGGCATTTCTTTCATCACGTCGACGAATACCAGGGTGGCGGCGGTAAAGATGCCACTTTTCAGAATGGGCAAGTGTACGCGCCGCAGCATCGCCCAGCCGTTCAGACCAAGCCCCATCGCAGCTTCGTCGATGCTGCTGGTGATGCGCTGCATCGCGCTGTCGATGGGGCTATGACTCACCGCAAGAAAGCGCGTCATGTAGGCAAACAGCATAATAACGAGCGTGCCCTGAATCAATAATCCGGTCTCGATCTGGAATAATTGCAGTGCCATCTCCCCCAGCCAGTTATCCAGCCAGGCCAGCGGCACAAATATTCCTACTGCCAGCACCGTGCCGGGCAAGGCATAGCCGAGGGTGGCAATGCGTACTGCATTACGCGTGGCGGGATCGGGATGGCGGCGCGCTGCATACACTAACAGCAGCGCCACCCCACAGGTAAGCAGTGCGGCGAGTGCGGACAGCAGCAGCGAATGCCAGAGGAAATCCAGATAGCGCGAGTCGAAATCCTGCACGAAAGTGCCGGCTGCCCAGATACCTAGTTGCGCGACCGGTAGCAGAAAGGCGAAAAACAGGGTACCCGTGGCCAGGGTGGTGGCGGCCCCAGCGCGCCAATCACTAAGTGCAATGCGGTCACCGCGCGCACTCTGCTTGGTCTCGGCATAGCGCATGCGTACACGAATTTGCTGCTCCACCACGATCAGGGCAAACACGATCACGATTAGCAGCGAAGCCAATTGCGAAGCTGCCGACAGCGAGAACATGCCAAACCAGGCTTTGTAGATGGCGGTGGTGAAAGTGTCATAATTGAATACCGATACTGTGCCGAAATCCGCCAGAGTTTCCATCAGCGCCAGCATTACCCCGCCCGCGATCCATGGCCGCGCCATCGGTAGCGCCACTTTGAAGAAACCCTGCGTGCGGTTAAAGCCCAGCGATTGCGCGGCTTCCAGCGAACGCTTGCCCTGCGTGAGGAAAGCGTTGCGCGCGAGCAAATAGACATACGGATAAAATGCCAGGATCATGACCGTGATGACCCCCAGCCGACCGCGCACCTCCGGAAACCAGGACTCCGGCCCCAGCCAGGAACGCAAGGCAGTCTGCAGCGGGCCGGTGTAATCGAACAGCCCCAGCATCACGAATGCGGTAACGTAGGCGGGAACCGCGAGCGGCAACAATAGCGCCCAGGAAAAGAATTTGCGCCCCGGAAATTCGCATACTGCAGTGAGCCAGGCGAGGCTGACTCCCAGCAACGCGGTACCAATAACCACGCCCAACGCCAGCCAGAAAGTATTGATCAGCAGACCAGGCAGAGTGGTTTCGACCAAGTGCTGCCAGATATCACTGGCAGGGTCAAAGAATGACGAAAGGACAGTACCGATCGGAATCAGCACCAGTGCAGCGACCAGAAACGGGATCAGGCACCAGCCAGACGCAGTGCGGTGGGCCGAAGGCGTGAAGCGGGAAAAACCGGTTAGCGTATTTCCATTTCGCACCGTGGCACTAAGCGTCTCATCCTTCACCTGTGCTGCCTTAGCGGTAGCCTGCCCGGTCCATCAGCTTTACCGCTGCCGCCTGCAATTCACCGGCAGTGGCCACATTCATCGGGTTCTGCTTGAAGTTGCCCCACGCTGCGACCACCGGATCAGGTTTGATTCTGGGATTGGCTGGATACTCCATGTTGATGTCGGCGAACAGGTTTTGCGCTTTCTCCGACGACAGGAATTCCAGCAGCTTGATCGCCGCCTGTTCATTTTTGGCACCCTTGGTGATACCCGCGCCGGAAACGTTGATGTGGACGCCGCTACCGGCCTGATTAGGCCAGAAAATCGCCAGCGGCAGCACAGGATTCTTTGTCAATAGACGGCCATAATAATAGGTATTGACCAGCGTCACGTCGCATTTCCCGGCAGCGACGAACTCCATCGCCCGGGTATCGTCGGACAACGGGTCGGTGGCGAAATTAGCGACCCAGCCTTTCACGATCTGCTCGGTTTTGGCCTCGCCATGCTCGGCGATCATCATCGCCACCAGCGACTGGTTATACACCTTCTTGGAAGAGCGCAGACACAACCGCCCTTTCCACTTCGGCTCGGCCAGATCATCGTAACTGGAAAGCTCGGCAGGTTTTACTTTCTGTGTGTTGTAGACCATGGTGCGAGCACGCACTGACAGCCCGAACCATTGTTTCTGCGGGTCACGCAGGTGTGCGGGAATATTCGCATCCAGCGTCTTCGACTCCACTGGTCTCAGCAGCCCTTCGCGCGCAGCTTCCCACAGATTGCCCGCATCGACCGTGATCAGCATATCGGCAGGAGTGTTCTTGCCCTCCGCTTTGAGGCGCGCGAGCAAGGCGCCTTCATTATCGGTGACGAATTTCACCGCAATGCCAGTGTCCTGAGTGAAAGCATCGAACATCGGCTTGATAAGTTGCTCAATGCGCGCCGAATAAACCACTACCTGCTCGGCATAGGCGACATTAGTGCCCAGCAGCGCAGTGCAGCACAACATTGCGGCAAGATAGCGGCTAAAGCAGAGTCTCAGCATTTCCATTTACTCCAGATCGAATGAACAACGAAATTGGCTATACATAGCCTGAATTGATTATATATGAATGATAATAGTTATCAACAAAATATCTCATCTGTGACGCTGAACATTGAATACGAACGGGGGAATTTCGAGGAGTTGAAGCTGTATATGCTAGGATGCTAGGATGCTAAAGATAAAATAAACGAGCCAATGCGAAGAGTTAATTGCACAGATAAAGAGCAAGATGAACCGGAGCATACCGGCTAATCAATTGTTTCCGATACGCTGGGCTATATCGTAGTAATGACCAAAAAAATCAAAACTAAAAGCCTAATTTTAGAAGCCGTGCATGAGACGGCCAGTGATCTGAGCCGTCTGGGTTTTATCGACAAACGCAAAATGCGCAAGTTCGACGTGCTGTGTCTCGACCCGATACCAGCTTACGACAGCGAGAAAATCCGCGCGCTACGCGACCATCTACAGTTAAGCCAATCGGTGCTTGCCGCAGTGTTGAACACCAGCCTATCGACAGTGCGTAAATGGGAAATCGGCGAGAAGCATCCGAGTGGGCCGTCACTGAAGTTGCTCAACCTTTTGGAGCGCAAAGGGCTGGAAGCTGTTCTTTAAGAATGAGCGTAAATCATAAGCGCGAGGGCAGTGGTGGATTCATTCGACCAGATTTAGACATGAACATGAAAAAACAAAAACTCGAACTTACATGGATCGGCAAGGAGAACCGGCCCAAGCTGGAGCCGCGCATTTTGCTGGAAGACTCGGCGAAGAGTTATCACGCGAAGCATCGGGTGACGGAGAAGGACATTTTCGACAACCAGCTGATCTTCGGCGACAACTTGCTGGCGTTGAAGGCTTTGGAGGCGGAGTTTGCGGGGAAGGTGAAGTGCGTGTTTATTGATCCGCCGTACAACACCGGCAGTGCGTTCACGCATTATGACGACGGGGTGGAGCATTCGATCTGGTTGTCGCTGATGCGCGACCGGCTGGAGATTATCCGGCGGCTGTTGTCGGATGATGGTTCGTTGTGGATCACGATTGATGACAACGAAGCGCATTATCTGAAGGTGATGTGCGATGAGATTTTTGGGCGGGTGAATTTTGTAGCTAATGTTGTTTGGCAAAAAAAATATTCGCCAGGGAATAACCAAAAGGGAATTTCTTCTGATTTGGATCATGTTCTGGTGTTTGCACGCGACAATCAGAAATGGGCTTGGAATTTGCTGCCAAGATCAGAAAAACAGGATGCAGCATACAAAAATCCTGATAACGATCCACGAGGATTGTGGAAAGCAAGTGACCTGACTCGTGCGGAGCATCGGGACAGAGATTTTTATCCAATTGTTACACCATCAGGGAAAGAGGCTTTGCCAGCAAACGGAAGAAGTTGGAGCCGTCCCCCTGATGAAATTGAACGGCTGCGCAAAGATAACAGGCTGTGGTTCGGGCCTAACGGAGATGCAAAACCAAGTTTGAAAAGGTTTTTAACGGAAGTGCAAGACGGTATTGTCGCCAAAGCTATTTGGACACGCGACGAAGTTGGCGACAACGAGCAGGCAAAGAAGGAAGCGAAGATTTTGGCGAGTGACGACATCTTCGCGACACCCAAGCCAGAGAAGCTCATCCAACGAGTCATTCAAATCGCGACCAACCCCAACGACATCGTCCTCGACTCCTTCGCCGGTTCCGGCACCACTGGCGCAGTCGCCCACAAGATGGGCCGACGCTGGATCATGATTGAGCTGGGTGAGCATTGCCACACGCACATCATCCCGCGCTTGCAAAAGGTGATTGATGGCGAAGATAAGGGCGGCATTTCCGGGTCAGTAAACTGGCAAGGCGGCGGCGGTTTTCGCTATTACAAACTCGCGCCCAGCCTGTTGCGACAGGATGCTTATGGGCAGTGGGTCATCAACAAGGAATATAACGCAGAGATGCTGGCGCAAGCCTTGTGCAAGCTGGAGGGCTTCATCTATGCACCAAGTGATGCACATTACTGGATGCACGGGCATTCCACCGAACGGGATTTTATCTACGTCACCACGGCGAACCTGAACCACGAGCAGTTGCAGCAGCTTTCCGATGAAGTGGGGATGGAGCGCAGCTTGTTGGTGTTGTGTACCGCTTTCCGTGGACAGGGCGAGTATCCGAATCTCACCGTGAAGAAGATTCCCAAGCAGGTGCTGTCGCGCTGCGAGTGGGGACATGATGATTATTCGTTGCGGGTGGAGAATCTGCCGCAGGCTCCAGTTAAGTTGGGGCAGCAGGGGTTGTTTTGAAAAAATACTTTTCCGCAGATTACGCAGATTCACGCAGATTAAAAACAAACCATTAAGAACACAAACCGGAAAAATAAATCATGATTTGGTTGTTGGGTTTAATCTGCGGGAATCTGCGTAATCTGCGGAAAAAGGGTTTGCATGAATTCTATGTAAATCTGCGGACGATGAAAGGTTTTTATGGGAAGTGATGAGCAAACCTTTGCGATTATTGGCGCGGCGATGGTAGTGCATCGGCAGCTTGGGCATGGGTTTCTTGAAGCAGTTTATCAGGAAGCCTTGGCTGTGGAATTCCAGTACCAAGGTATCCCGTTTGCACGGGAATCTGAGTTGCCTGTCCATTATCGAGGCAAGCTTCTGGTGACTGGTTATCGTGCCGATTTTGTTTGTTTCGGCGAGGTCATCACTGAATTGAAAGCGTTGGATCGGCTGACGGCAAAAGAAGAATCACAGGTCATCAACTACCTGAAGGCCAGCGGGGAAACACGGGGGTTGCTGCTGAATTTCGGCGCGAGAAGCCTCGAACACAAACGCCTGATCCTTTCAAACAATCTGTGTGAATCTGCGCAATCTGTGGATGGTGAAAAAGCATGAGCGTAAAACCAAAGAAATCCGTGCCCGATACGCCGCATTTGTTCGGCCGCGTCCGGGACATTGTCGAATCGGCCCGCAGTAACATTGCGCGCACGGTCAACTCCACGCAGGTGGTGTCAAATTGGCTGATCGGGCGCGAGATTGTGGAAGAAGAGCAGCAAGGAAAACGACGCGCTGGTTATGGTGAGGCGTTGCTGGCCGATCTTGCCGAGCGGCTATTGCGTGAATTTGGGAAAGGCTGGTCGGTACGCCAATTGGAATACTGCCGCAATTTCTATCTTTCCTATCCGCTGCTTCTCGACTTGGAGAATTCGAACGCAGTGCGTTCGAATTCTGACAGCCCGACTGAACACATTACGAACGCAGTGCGTGCGGAATTGCCCGTGTCGCGGCTATCGAATGAAAATTCCGAGACAGTGCGTCGGAAATTGTGTGCATCGCTGGACGCGCTCGACATTTACCACGCAGCGCGTGGAGAATCATGGAAGCCGGGGCAATTGAATCCCAACCTTTCGTGGACGCACTATCGCACTTTGCTACGGGTCAGTCGCATTGAGGCGCGCACCTTTTATGAGATAGAGGCTGCTGGCAACGCATGGTCTGCACGCGAAATGGAGCGCCAGATCGGCAGCTTGTTATTTGACCGGCTGGCGAAAAGCCGGGACAAGAAAGGGTTGATGCGCTTGGCGGTTCATGGTCAGGAAGTTGCACAGCCGATAGATGCGCTGAAAGACCCGGTGGTATTGGAGTTTCTTGATCTGCCGGAATCGCCGCGTTTGGTGGAATCCAAGCTGGAGCAGGCACTGATCGGCAATCTGGAAACCTTCCTATTGGAGCTGGGTAAAGGTTTTGCGTTTGTTTCACGGCAGGAGCGCATCACGCTGGATGGCGACCACTTTTACATTGATCTGGTTTTCTACCACACGGTGTTGAAGTGCTTTGTGCTGATTGACCTGAAGGTGGGAAAACTTACTCATGCCGATCTTGGGCAGATTCAATTTTACGTCAATTACTACGACCGCGAGCGGCGCACCGAGGGTGACAATCCGACGCTGGGGCTGATCCTGTGCCCAGATAAAAATGACGCCGTGGTGAAATACACGCTGGGCGAACAGCAGGAGCGCAATATTTTCACCAGCCGTTACCAACTCCATTTGCCAACCGTCGAGGAACTTGAAAACGAGCTTCGGCGGGAGCTTCGTTTCCTGACTCCGCCAGAAGGCAAGACAACCATTAAGAAAACCCTAACAGTTGCCCGGAAAGCCTCACCCAGCTTGAAAAAATCGGCATCAAAAAAGAAAAAGGGGAATACGGAATGAACTGCTACACCACCGGGGAAGGCGAAGTCACAGTGGATGAGGCAGTTGTTTCCATTTTGGAAACAACTGCCGATTTCAACCTGAGATTGGCGCGCTACTTGAAGGGTGAGGGAAAACCATGAACCGCCATGTGAATGCCATCGCCGGGCGCTTGAGTTTGCGTGCGCCGCAGCGCCGCTCACTGGAGATTCTGGATCGCATCATCGAGATCACGCCACCCGGCAAGGATGTTGACCTTGCATCCGTTCTGGAGATTATCCGCAGCGAGTTTCCATCAGTCACGGATTTCGAGCGTGAGTTTCCGTCGTTGTGTTTTGCGTTGGCGACGGGTGTGGGCAAGACGCGGTTGATGGGGGCGTTCATCAGCTATCTGCATCTCGCACACGGCATCAATAATTTCTTCGTGCTGGCACCGAACCTGACCATCTACAACAAGCTAATCGTGGATTTCAGCGACCGCACGCATCCGAAGTATGTATTCAAGGGCATCTCTGAATTCGCCATTGACGCGCCTTCCATCATTACCGGCGACAATTACGACCAGCACGACCCGGCCAGCGGCACGCTATTCGACGGGGTGCGGATCAATATTTTCAATATCTCGAAAATCAATTCCGAGGTGCGCGGCGGCAAGGCACCGCGCATCAAGCGATTATCGGAATATATCGGCGAAAGTTACTTCGATTATCTGGCCGGTTTGCCAGACTTGGTGTTGCTGATGGATGAATCGCATCGCTACCGCGCCAGTGCCGGTATCAGGGCGATCAATGAGCTGAAGCCGATCCTGGGGCTGGAACTGACAGCGACGCCATTCGTGGAATCTGCCAGGGGAGCGGTGCCGTTCAAGAACGTCATTCTTGATTACCCGCTGGGCAAAGCGATGGCAGATGGCTTTGTGAAAGAGCCAGCCGTGGTAACGCGCAAGAATTTCAATCCGGCGGGGATGTCGCCCGAAGAGATTGAGCGCATGAAACTGGAAGACGGTGTGCGTCTGCACGAGAGCGTGAAGGTGGAGCTGGAAACTTATGCCCGCGAAACCAGTAACCCCATCGTTAAGCCTTTCCTGCTAGTGATCGCGCGCGATACGACTCATGCCGGGCAGTTGCTGGCATTGATCCAGTCGGATGGATTCTTCGAGGGGCGCTATAAGGACAAAGTCATACAGGTGGATTCGAGCCGGAGTGGTGCGGATGAGGAGGAGATGATCGCCCGGTTGCTGAAGGTGGAGCACACCGAAGAGCCGACCGAGATCGTCATTCACGTCAACATGCTCAAAGAAGGCTGGGACGTAACCAACCTCTACACCATCGTACCGCTGCGAGCGGCCAATGCGCGCACTCTGATCGAGCAATCCATTGGGCGCGGCCTGCGCCTGCCATATGGCAGGCGCACGGGTGTAACCGCAGTGGACAGACTGAATATAGTCGCGCATGACAAGTTCCAAGAAATCATCGACGCGGCGAATCAGCCTGACTCCACCATTCACTTGAAGGCGGTGGTGCTGGATGACGATGACTTCAGCCAAAAAATTGCGACGATTGTTTCGCAGTCGCAGCTTGCTACCAAACTGGGAATAAAGCCAACCGATACGAGCGGCAGCACGAAGGTAGCAGGGCAAGATGTGCAACCTATCTTCACCAAACCAGAAGAACAGGAAGTGGCGCAGATCGCCTACAAGGTAATCCGCAAGCTGGAGAATCAACCGGCGACTGTGCCAACGCTGGCGCACCTGAAAAATCCCGAAGTACAGGCAGCCATCGTCAAGGCGGTGCAAGAACAGCATCGTCCCTCGCAAATGGAGTTGGCAGGCGTGACCGAGCAGCCGGACTTCGCCGCTGTTGTGGCAAAGACGGTCGAGTTGGTAACGCAACAGACGATCGATATTCCGCGCATTCTCGTTGTACCCAAGGGTGAGGTGAAAGCCGGATTCAAACCATTCACCCTGAAGTTGGATGCACTAAAGTATCCGGCAGTATCCGATGAACTATGGATTCAGCACCTGCGAACCAACCAGCTTGAGGTGGTGGCGTTAAGCAACAGTGGCATTGAGGAGAAACGGTTGGAGGATTATGTCGTCAGTGGTTTGGCGAATTTTGACGATGTCTCTTACGACAACCACGCCGATCTGCTCTACGACCTCGCCACCCAGACTGTGCGGCATTTCCAGACCTATCTTTCCGAGGATGACACCCGCAAAGTACTGCGCTGCTACCAGCGAGACATCGCACGCTTTGTCTACACCCAAATGCAGGATCACTGCTGGGAAGACATGATTGGCTATGAGGTGAAAATCAGCAAGGGCTTTACCGAACTGAAGCAGAGCGCTTATACCTGCTCCGCGCAAGAGCCGCCTGTCGACTACCGGGTTGCACCGGCGGATAAGAGCAATATGGCGAAATATCTGTTTGGTGGATTCAAGCGCTGCCTCTATCCGGTGCAGAAATTTGATTCCGATTCGGAACGCAAGTTGGCAGTAATTCTGGAACGCGACGCCATCAAGTGGTTCAAGCCTGCCAAGGGCCAGTTCCAAATTTTCTACCGGCAGAGGGCGGATCACCTGGAATACCAACCGGACTTCGTTGCAGAAACGATCGACACGGTCTATATGCTTGAACCCAAAATGCGCAAGGAACTGGAAGACCCAATTGTCATCGCCAAAAAGGAAGCCGCCATCAGATGGTGTACGAATGCCTCAGACCATGCGGCAAATTATGACGGCAAGCCATGGCAATACTTGCTAATCCCGCATGACGAGATTGCAGACAACATAACCTTGGCAGGTCTGGCAGCGCGGTTTTCGGTCTGATTATCGGGGAGGAGTCTGATGGCCAAAGCGAGAACATCAGTGCAAGAACTGGTTGGAATGATCGAGCGCGGCGACTTTTGGATCATCGCCTCAAACAAGCAACTCAACTTCATCCGGTACGTGAAAACCCTGCTCAAGCAAATGGTGAATTATTTGAAGGTGGAAACCCGAACCGACAAGGCACCGACCTTATCTGGGAAGCGGCTTTGAGGGACAAGACGCTCCGTCGCACTACAGGTGCTATGCCGGATGTAAATTCGATGGGGCCGCTATTAACCCTGAAGGAACACGAGATATTGCGCGCGGCAGTGCGGGCCGGTGTGCCGAATGTCGAGTGCTCGCTGGATCTGGATCGATCGACGGTAATCGTTGCGGTGGGCGTTGAAGGTTGGGTCTGGCAAGGCCGATTATTTCCCTACCTCGAAACCTGTAATGACAGAAGCATCTACTACTGGGTTGACGAGACGTTTCAGCCAGTGTCACGATACACGATGTCACTGATCAAACTGGTGCCGACGCATTGGGGGCCGCCGACCTTCGAGATCGATGGCATCAAAATGCTGCCCACCGCACAAACCTCTCCCTATGCGGATGCCGAACGCAAGGTCGCTTTGATTCAACCACGCGACAAGGTGATTTTGGATACCTGTGGCGGCCTCGGTTATTTTGCCGCATGGTGTGTGCAGGGCCTGGCCAAGCAGGTGTTTTCTTATGAGAAGAATCCCGACGTGATCTGGTTGCGGGGCCTGAATCCCTGGTCGCCCAAGGTTGATGATGTTTTGAGTTTAACGCCCGGTGATATTTGCGAGCAGATCGTGTCGCTGCCCAGTAGTTCGGTCGACGCCATTTTGCACGACCCTCCGCGCTTCGGTATCGCCGGTGAACTCTACTCACAGGTTTTTTATGACCAGCTTGCCAGGGTGTTGAAGCGCAAAGGTAAGCTGTTTCACTACACCGGTGCCCCGAATAAGTTAACCAGCGGCCGCGATGTGCCCAATGAAGTGGCGAAACGCTTGCGACGTGCGGGTTTTATCGCGGAGTTGAGCGGTGACGGGGTGTTGGCGGTAAAGAATTAAGGTTGATGCTATACGAGGAAAAAACGGGGCGCTTCCCATTTGTCCTTATCGAAGGAAACCCCAGAAATGCAGCCTAATTAATAGTTTTCCTTGTAAATCGTAAAAGATAGTCTAGTAATACTTGTACGGATCATAAAGGAGAAAGAACATGTCTATGAGCAAGAAGATTTTGTTTGTGCTAACAACATCGGCGGTAGCCTTGATTGCTGTCTTTGCGTTGTCAAAAACGGCCGCCGCGAATGTCTGGCCTGTGGCCGAGCGCACGAGTTTGATTACGGCTACGTGTTCCTCTGGACAGGAGCAGCGTCCGGAACTTGCTCGCTTGCATAACAAGATCGCGGACGCGAGCAGCATCAATGAGGCGCGCACCCTAGCGCTAACACCGACGGCCGCAGCGATCGACGCGCTCAGGAATGCGCGCTCCATTGTGCCTTTCAGCAATGACCTGCGTTTGGCCGAAATCAAGCTCACCGACATGTACTCACGTATCGAAGCTGCCGATACGCCGCACCGGGTCGCGAACGAGTTCTCCGGCATGATGCTCGCCAAACTCGACGATGACAAAGCTGCATCCTTACAGGTGGGCAAGACCGGATGCAACTACTCAACAGGGGAAGTAATCGCCATCGTGGTTGGGTTGATCTTGGGCATCATTCCTGGGTTGATCCTGCTCTTTGTGCTCTGCTGACAAGCAGCCCGCACCGTTTACTGGCAGTGCACTCCTTACGGAATGTATAACCGTCAGCTAAAACCGGATATTAGGTTTGCACACTGCTGTTGATGCGCGATCCCAGTTGACCACTCTGCGCGATATCGAGTGACAGGGAACGGGGGAGTTTAAACCTGCTGAAATAACTGTCGAAACCTTCAAGGGTAAGATTCAGTTAAGCGTACTTCGTCAGCACGCAATCCGATATCCAAAAGGCGGTCGAAATTGCACGCAGTGTTAAGGGTGTGACATCCGTCAAGAATGACATGTGGGTTAAGTAACAGCGTAGATCGGCTCGTCTTATTAGGAGTAGCGAAAATGCTCGGAACTATTGCGACTATCTTGATTATCCTTTGGTTGCTTGGTCTGGTCTCCTCGTACACCATGGGCGGATTTATTCACATTCTCTTGGTTATTGCAATCGTGGTGGTATTAGTGCGTGTCATTCAAGGTCGGCGCCTGTAACGACCCTGAAAATTTTCTTAGCAGCGAGGTATCGGGTAAAGTGGTTCGGTTATTCGCGGTTTCAGTTTTACCAGGCTTCCCCGTCGCCAATGGCGCGAATACAAGTGCATCATCTACCGGAGAAGATGAGATGAGCACAGTCAAGATTTTAGCAATCGTACTGATCATGATGGGATTAGTATATGATGGTTTCACTTACACCAAGGACGCGCATGAGGCCGAGCTAGGCTCGATAGAGCTGTCGGTCAAGGATGCGTAGACAGTAAACGTCTCAGTCTGAACCGGCGTGGGGGAATGCTGGCGGAGGTGATTTTTTGTACACAAGTAGTGTTGATGTAATAGCGGCGCAACGGTGACAAGTAACTCATAGTTTTCTTCTCCATCAGAAGCTGCGCTTGCTTCACTTCGGGCAAATGAAATTCCGCAAGAGCGCCTACGGAATATGACGTAACAGATTAGAGACAAGGGTGTGGAAGGTTTTCTGGGGATCCTGGTCTTTACCGGAGGCCGGTTCTACTACCGTGCGATGGTCGGCAGATGCCACAGTGTAAAAGAACCGGCAGTAGTTATCCCAATCCTTGTTATAGTCCCGCAGATTCTCTTGCGGGACATGACGCCTGAAGTCTTCAAAAGCCTCTCTCATTGCAGGCAATCGGGCAAAAAGGTGCGTCTCGATGTCCTTAGGCCAGTTGACAGGCTCAGGGTACAGGCCAGAGAGCGCCTTGAGGATGGTAGAACGAAAATTATCAGCAGCACTGACCTGGCGTCTGCGGTCGACCACTTCGTAGACTCCAATAACAATAACAATCAGGGCGAGCAGAAGCATAGGCCACATGGGCATATGACTGAAATAGGCGGATATCTGGTCAGTAAATTCGTTCATATTCTTCCTGTTCTTCTGATGGTTCCACAAAATATCGAGTGGAAATGATGGGGATTATAAGCTCTGGTGGGGGCGATCAAGTACGACCACCTCTAAAAGTCCAGATTTCGTCACAATACCTTGCTGCTCACAAATAATGTTTCATTACATATCAGCCGTATGCCACATCTATATTATTTGTACCGGCTTTGCCTTGCTTAGAACTTGGAATTATTAGAGACGCCCTTATCTACAAAAATTCTAGTCTAATTGTACCGCCATTCGCACCAACTCATCGCACCAGAAGTATCGGTTTTATAGACAGGCTCTGGGCAATCCTATCAGCTGCCTGTTGCGCCAGCGCCTGATCGGCATAGGGGCCAACATGGACTCTGAACAGGCCGTCTTTCGCGGTGATACCCAGGGTGTTCGTCACTGAGGAAAGTTCGGCGCGCATATGCGTAAGGAAATTATCTGCGTTGTCGTAGACGCTGAAGGCACCCAACTGCAGATAGACCCCGCTCGTATTATCAATGATGACGGTAGCGACAACCACAGGTGCGTTCTCTGCTGCAGTTACGGGCGGCGCTGCTGCAATTTGTATGGCTGGCTCTTTATTGAGAAGAATACTTTCCACTTCCACCCAGATACTACCGCCGCCCAATGCACCGATCTTGTAAGCGGCAGTATAGGAAAGATCGATCAGGCGGTCGGAATGAAACGGGCCGCGGTCATTGACGCGCACCACCACGGATTTGCCGTTCTTGATGTTGGTGACGCGAGCGTAGCTGGGCAGCGGCAGAGTGGTATGGGCCGCGGTCATGGTGTACATGTCGTAGATTTCACCGGATGCAGTTTTCTGCCCATGGTAACGGCGGCCATACCAGCTGGCGATTCCACGCTCCTTGTATGGCTCCAGTGATGTCATCGGCGTATAGGATTTGCCCAGCGCGACGTAAGGCCGCATGTTGGCTTTGCGCAAGAGTTCATCCTGAGGAATGGCATCAGGAATGGAAGCAAGATTGGCTGGCGGATTATCGCCGGGGCCGTCATCCAGATAGTAGCCACCGCCTCTCTTTGTCGCGCCAGCAGAGGGAGTCTGTTCCCATTTCGGGATGCTGCCACAGCCAGCAAGAACCAGGAGAACGGCCAGAACGATAATTCGTATGGTAGTCGCAGCGGCTATTGGCTGATCTGGCACGCTTCTGCATTCTGAATCGCTGTTTATCATGTCTTCACCAGTTTGGGATGCGTCTGTATGCTCATTAAAATACCAAAACCCAGCAGCATTGTCACCATCGAAGTGCCGCCGTAGCTGATCAGTGGCAACGGCACTCCCACCACTGGCAGAATACCGATGACCATACCTATGTTGACAAAAATATAAGTGAAGAAAGTTAGCGTGATCGAACCAGCGATAAGACGAGTAAACTGGGTCGAAGCATTGGCAGTGATAACCATGCCGCGACCTATCACCATTAAATATAATAATAATAGCGATGTATTACCAATCAGCCCGAATTCCTCGGAGAACACTGCAAAGATGAAATCGGTACTTTTCTCAGGCAAAAAATCAAGGTGGGTCTGGGTGCCATTCTGCCAGCCTTTACCAATGACACCGCCAGAACCTATGGCAATAGTAGACTGGATAGTATGATAGCCTGCCCCCAACGGATCCTGGCTTGGATCAAGCAGCGTCATGATACGTTGGCGCTGGTAATCGTGCAGCATCGACCATAGCACCGGCAGGCTAACCGCCCCAGCAATTAACAGCCCAGCTATGATGCGCCACGACAGCCCGGCGAGAAACAGCACATAGAAACCGCTGGAGGCAATCAGTAGCGTGGTGCCCAGATCCGGTTGGCGCAGAATCAACAGCAGCGGCAATAACAATAGCAACGTTGCTACCGCATAATCGCGCAACCGCAGGGCGGTCTCGTGTTTGTCGAAATACCATGCCATCATCAGCGGCACGGCGAGTTTCATTAACTCGGAAGGTTGAATACGAGTCACACCGATATTCAGCCAGCGCCGTGCGCCATTTTGGATCTCGCCGAACAGCGCCACCCCGATCAGCAGCATGAGACCGATCATATAGAGCGGCACCGCCAAACGCATAATGTGTTGCAAGGGAATGTTGGCAACCAGCCACATGACGGTGAGCGCCACCAGCATGTTAATCGCCTGGTTGGTGACACGGCTGAGATTCGCGTCGGTAGCGCTATACAACACGACCAGACCGATCAGCATCAGCAACAATACTCCGCCCAACAGAAAATTATCTACATAGCGCGTGAGGTAGTGCCACAAGCGTACGAATCTAGTCATGCACGTCCTCTTCGTCATCAGCCGTCTCTACCGCTGCGCCGGTGGGCAACTTACCGAGCAGGAAGTAATCAATCACCAACCGCGCAATCGGCGCAGCGGTAGAGCCGCCATGCCCGCCGTTTTCCACCAGTACCGCTAGTGCGATTTTCGGCTTGTCAGCCGGCGCATAAGCAATGAACAGTGCGTGATCGCGATGACGCTCCTGAATCTTGCTCTCCACATACTTCTCCCCTTGCTTCATGCCGATCACTTGCGATGTGCCGGTCTTACCAGCGAAAGTATATGCGGCACCCTCACCAGCACGCGCTGCAGTGCCACCGGGGCGGGTTACATCCACCAGTGCAGCATGCACTCGCGCCAGATTTTTTGGATCGAGATTAAGTGTGTAGAGCGGTTGCGTGACGATGTCGCGTTCTGCACCGGTCTTGCTGTTCTGAATCTGTTTCACCAGATGCGGACGGAAGGCAGTGCCGTTGCCAGCAAGTATTGCTGTGGCAAAAGCCAGTTGCAGAGGCGTAGCCAGATTGTAGCCTTGGCCGATACCAACGGAAATCGTATCGCCGGCATACCATTTCTGCTTATGCCGCCTCATTTTCCATTCCTGCGAGGGCAACAGACCGGAGACTTCGCCTTCAATGTCGATACCCGTTAATTTTCCCAATCCGAACTGACCGATGAAACTGAAAATTTTAGCTATGCCAAGGTCATTGGCAAGCCCGTAGTAATATGTATCACAGGAAATGACCAGAGATTTGTGCATATCCACACTGCCATGGCCACCCACTTTCCAGTCGCGGTAGCGATGGCTGCTGCCGGGCAGACTGAAGTAGCCAGCGTCACTGATGGTGTATTCGGGGGTGCGTTTTTTTAGCTCCAGGCCAGCTAATGCCATGAATGGCTTGAATGTGGAACCCGGCGGATAAAGGCCGCGCAGTGCACGATTATTCAGCGGCTTGTCGATAGAATTGTTAAGCAGGTCCCAGTTCTCTGAGTCGATACCATCGACGAAAAGGTTGGGGTCAAAGCCTGGCTTGCTGACAAATGCAAGAATGTCGCCGCTTGTCGGATCAATTGCCACCAGTGCACCGCGCCGGTCACCGAATGCCTGTTCTGCGACCTCCTGTAATTTGGCGTCGAGCGACAGCTTTAGATTGTTGCCGGAGATCGGTAGGGTGCGCGACAGCACTCGCACCGCCCGGCCGGATGCATCGGTTTCCACTTCCTCAAAACCGGTGATGCCATGCAGTTCTTTTTCATAACTCTGTTCGATACCGATTTTGCCAATATAATTGGAGCCACGGTAATTAGTGGAGTCCCCTCTGGCCTCCAGTTGTTCCAGATCTTGATGATTAATGCGGCTGATATAACCCACCACGTGTGATGTACTCTCCCCTTTTGGATATTGGCGGAACAAACGTGCCTTGATTTCCACCTCGGGGAAGCGATAACGATTGGCGGCAAAGCGCGCCACTTCAATGTCCGATAAACGGGTACGAATGGGCAGGCTTTCATATCGCTTGCTTTCCCCCATCAGTTTCTTGAAACGCTTGCGGTCTCTCGCCGCTATCTCGACCACGCTGGCCAGTTCATTGATGGTGGCCTCGAGGTTGGCGACCCTGCTCGGTATAATTTCCAGCGTGTATGCCGAGTAATTATGCGCCAACACCTCGCCATTACGATCAAAAATCAGGCCGCGGTTGGGTGCAAGGGGTGAAATGGATATACGGTTGGCTTCTGCCAGGGTGTGATAATGCTCGCGCTGCGATACCTGCAAATAAAAAAAACGGGCAAAGAGCAAACCGAACAGAAGCAGAATAAAGCCAGCACTAACGGCAAGCCGAAACTGAAAATAACGTAATTCACGTCGGTGATTGCGAAGCTCGACTGTGCCGCTCATAGCGCATCGGGATCAGGTTTTCGTCTCTGGCGCATTTTCACTAAAGTGGGAAGCAACGGCCACAGCAGCGCACCGCTAACGCTGGCAAGAAAAAAATCCCAACCAGGAAAATTGGCGCCGGCCAGCAAACCGGTCAACAGCATGATGAGTTGCGCTGAGAGTAGCAGCAGTCCGACCTGCGGCACCTGTTTGTGCAGACTGAAGATGCGTAGGCGCCGATGCAGCAGCAGCCCAATGAAAGCCATTACGCTATATGCCAAGGCATGCTGCCCGAATATACTGGCATCGCCGACGTCCATCAGCAGACCTATGGTAAAAGCTACGCTCATGCCGACCCGTTGCGGCTGGTTGATGCTCCAGTAAAGTACCATCAGAGCAACGAAATCCGGGCGCAGCAGCAGGGCAACACCTTGCAACGGCAACAGATTCAACAATAACGCTACTGCCAGACTGAAAACAATAAACCAGCCCCTGACATGCGACACGATTTCCTGCGCGGTGAAATTAACGAATGCCAACTTTCCCTCGTTTTTTATCATCAGGTTTAGTTTCTATCGGCTCCGCCGGTCTTTCTGGAATAGGCGGCAGCGGCAACAGTATCAATACCTGGCGGTTGCGGTTTACTCCGGCAGCAGATGTACAGGTGATACGGGCAAAAGCATAGGCAGCATTGCTCTCTATTTTTGACACCAGTGCCACCGGTAGACCGGGTGGGTAAATACCATCTATTCCAGATGTAACCAGTAAATCACCCTGCTGAATATCGGCATTGGCTGCCAGATAACGCAATTCCAGCGTTCCATCCTCACCTGTGCCAGATACCATAGAACGCAGGCCGTTGCGTACTAGCTGCACCGGTACCGAATGATCTTTATCGGTAATTAGTGTAACCTCGGACAGCCACGGATAGACGCGTGTGATTTGCCCTACCACGCCCGCATCGTCCACCACTATCTGACCGGGCTGGATACTATCCTGACTACCCTTGTCGAGTATGGCTTTGCGACTAAATGGATCGTGTGGGACATACAGGATTTCTGCCATGACAGTTTTACTTTCGGCTCGCTGCCCCGCTTCCAGCAGTTTGCGCAACTGCACATTCTCAGCCTCCAGCGCCAGCAACCGCTGAAGCTGCCCCTGATCGGCAAGGTACTGTTGCCGGAGATGGGCAATCTCATCAGTCTGGTTCTGACTAACGAAAAATCCATTCACTTGATCATAGATCGCCACTGGCGCATGGGCTAGCTTTTGTAACGGATAGATCGCCACGGCGATAGCCTGGCGAATTTCGGGGAGATATTTGAAACGGGTATCAATTGCCATCAGCAGCAGTGACAGCAATGTAAAAAACACCAGACGCGCCAGCGGACCGGGGCCATGTCTGAAAAACTGCGGGGCTGTTTCCATCACATCCCGTGTTTCAGGTACCGGGGGGTGCCCAGTCCGGGAACCCTAATCCCAATACAAAAAACCATTTAATCACTGGAGAATATGCCAACCAATTGATCCATATTTTCTAGCGCCATACCTGAGCCGCGCACCACGCAAGTAAGCGGGTCTTCTGCAATGATAACCGACAGACCAGTTTCCTCCATCAATAGACGGTCAATATCGCGTAGCAACGCACCACCGCCGGTCAGCACCATGCCTTTTTCAGCGATGTCTGCACCAAGTTCCGGCAGCGTGTGCTCCAGCGCAGATTTGACTGCACTGACGATGCTGTTTAGAGGATCGGTCAAAGCTTCCAAGGTTTCGTTGCTGGAAATGGTAAAGCTGCGTGGAATCCCTTCCGCCAGATTGCGGCCCTTAACTTCCATTTCGCGTACTTCCGAACCAGGGAAGGCAGAACCAATTTCTTTTTTGATCTGTTCGGCGGTAACTTCACCGATCAGCATGCCATAATTGCGGCGAATATAATTGATGATAGCCTCATCGAATTTGTCACCACCTACACGCACCGAGTTCGAATAAACGACCCCACCCAGCGAAATCACACCAACTTCGGTAGTGCCGCCGCCAATATCGACTACCATCGAACCAGTTGCTTCCTCGACTGGCAGGTTGGCGCCGATAGCTGCAGCCATCGGTTCTTCGATCAGCTCTACTTTCCGCGCACCAGCACCATAGGCAGCTTCCCGGATAGCGCGACGCTCCACCTGAGTAGATCCGCAGGGAACACAAATCACGATACGTGGATTGGCAGAGAACAGGCGTGGTGGATTCACCTTCCTGATAAAGTGCTTCAACATCTGCTCGGTAACAGTGAAGTCGGCGATTACACCATCCTTCATCGGCCGGATAGCGGTAATGTTACCGGGGGTGCGTCCCAACATCTGCTTCGCTGCCAGCCCTACCTGTTGAATCACTTTCTTGCCGTTGGGTCCCCCATCCTGACGTATCGCCACCACCGACGGTTCATTCAGCACAATACCTTGGCCACGAACGTAAATCAGGGTATTAGCTGTTCCCAGATCGATCGCCATGTCGGTCGAAAAATATCCCTTCAATATATTGTTGTTTATGAAATTAAGCATAGTGACGAGATTCGTTGTTAAGTGATAGAGATGAAAGGGGTGCGTGAAAAAAATGCGTCGATCAGGCAGGCTATGATACTCTATTACTTGTTTGAATATAAGGGTTTTGGTAGCCGATGTCCCTGTCTCTAGACAATATAAAACGTGTTGCAAACCTTGCTTGCATTGAAGTCAATGAAGCTGAGGCAATCGCTATGATGGCTCAATTATCCGGTATTTTCAGCCTGATCGAGCAAATGCGGGCAGTGGATACGTCTACCATCGAGCCCATGTCTCATGCTCAGGATGTGGTGCAGCGGTTGCGCGACGACACAGTAACCGAGTCCGACCAACGCGAATTATTTCAATCGATAGCACCTAAAACAGAAGCAGGACTTTATCTGGTACCGAAAGTTATTGAGTAATGCATCACCATGGCTTTGGAATTTACCCTTCACTTTTCTACGATCTTCCCCGTCTCACAAATACCATGTTGAACTACAGCCTCAAACAGCTCTCTACCCTGCTCGCAGCGAAAAAAATCTCCAGCGTTGAACTAACTGGCGAATTCCTCGGGCGCGTAAAGGTATTAAACCCGGACTACAATGCTTTCATCACAGTCGATGAAAAGATGAGCTTCGCTCAGGCACGTGTCGCCGATGCGATGATTGCATCCGGACAGGCGCACCCGCTAACCGGTATTCCCATTGCCCAGAAAGATATTTTCTGCACCAAGGGATGGCTTACCACCTGCGGATCGAAAATGTTGTCCAACTTTATTTCGCCCTACGATGCCAGTGTGATTGAGCGTTTCAATGCCGCCGGCGCGGTTAATATCGGCAAAACCAACATGGACGAATTTGCCATGGGATCCAGCAGCGAGACCTCATTCTATGGTCCGGTAAAGAATCCATGGGATATCACAGCCGTACCAGGCGGCAGTTCTGGTGGTTCAGCTTGTGCAGTTGCTGCACGCATGGCACCCGCTGCCACCGGCACCGATACCGGCGGCTCTATCCGTCAGCCGGCAGCTTTATGTGGCGTTTCTGGCATCAAGCCGACTTATGGACTGGTATCACGCTATGGCATGATCGCATTCGCTTCGAGTCTTGACCAAGGTGGGCCGATAGCAAAATCGGCAGAAGATTTGGCCTTGATGCTAAACGTCATGGTGGGATTCGATACGCGCGATTCGACCAGTCTGCAACGCGAGACCGAAGACTACGCGCGCAATCTGGCAAAACCGCTGCAGGGCCTGCGTATCGGCTTACCAAAAGAGTATTTTGTCGAGGGGATGAGCGCTGATGTGGCACGTGCGGTAGAGGCAGCCATCGTGGAATATCGCAGGCTTGGTGCAGAAACGGTGGAAGTGTCACTACCCAATACCAAACTCTCAATTCCTGTTTACTATGTGCTGGCTCCGGCGGAAGCGTCAAGCAATCTATCCCGTTTTGATGGCGCGCGCTATGGCTATCGGGCTCCGGAATATACCAATCTCAATGACATGTACCAAAAAAGCCGTGCGCAAGGTTTTGGCGCGGAAGTGAAACGTCGTATTCTGATCGGCACCTATGTGCTGTCGCACGGTTATTATGACGCCTACTATATTCAGGCACAGAAACTACGTCGCCTGATTGCGCAGGATTTTGCCGAAGCCTTCGCGCAGTGCGACATCATCATGGGACCGACTACGCCCACGGTTGCATTCGACTTGGGAGAAAAAAACAGCAATCCGGTACAGATGTATCTGTCCGATACTTACACTATCGCCACCAACCTCGCCGGGTTACCAGGTATGTCTATTCCTGTTGGCTTTAGCGATAATAACCGCCCGGTGGGATTGCATATCGTCGGCAATTATTTTGCTGAAGCACAGATGCTGAATGTGGCCCACCAATACCAACAGGTAACGGACTGGCATACTCGGATGCCGCATAAATTAACTGCCTGACTTATATATAAAGACGCAAAAATGCAATGGGAAATCGTTATCGGGCTTGAGGTGCATACGCAGCTCTCGACTCAATCAAAAATATTCTCCGGTGCACCGACTGCGTTTGGTGCAGCGCCTAATAGCCAAGCCTGCGCGGTGGATATCGCGCTGCCAGGCGTGTTGCCGGTATTGAACCGTGGTGCCGTGGAACGGGCGATCAGGTTTGGTTTGGCGGTGAATGCAAAAATCAATTCACCCTCAATATTTGCGCGCAAAAATTACTTTTATCCCGATCTGCCCAAAGGTTATCAGATCAGCCAGTACGAGCTACCAGTGGTCGCGGGCGGCAGCGTAAAGATTCGGATCGGTCGCGATGAAAACGCGTATGAGAAAACCATTTGCCTTACCCGGGCACACTTGGAGGAGGATGCGGGTAAATCGCTACATGAAGATTTTCATGGCTTGACTGGCATTGATCTAAATCGTGCCGGTACGCCCTTGTTGGAGATCGTCTCTGAACCAGATATGCGCAGCAGTGCAGAAGCGGTGGCTTTTGCCAAAATACTGCACTCGCTGGTGCGCTGGATCGATATCTGCGACGGCAACATGCAGGAAGGTTCATTCCGCTGCGACGCCAATGTGTCGGTGCGACACCTCGGGTCGGACAAGCTCGGTACCCGCTGCGAAATCAAGAACCTCAACTCATTCCGCTTTCTTGAAAAAGCGATCGATTACGAGGCCAAGCGGCAAATAGAAATTCTTGAGGATGGCGGGGTCATACGCCAGGAAACTCGGCTCTATGACTCGGACAAGGATGAAACCCGCACTATGCGTAGCAAAGAAGATGCACAGGATTACCGCTATTTCCCTGATCCGGATTTACTACCACTTGAAATATCCGAGGACTGGATTAATCGTGTGAAGGCAATGTTGCCGGAGTTACCTGAAGCCAAACGTAATTACTATATGACTATATATAGTCTCTCCGCATACGATGCCGGGGTACTGGCTGCGACTAGGGAAATGGCGAACTATTTTGAAAATACGGTGAAGCTATTGCCAGCATCCGCCAAGCTCTGTGCCAACTGGATCATGGGTGAAGTAAACGGGCGTTTACACAAAGAATTGATGGATATTGCGCAATGCCCTATCAGTTCGGCACAATTGGCAGGACTGCTGTTACGTATCAGTGACGGAACTATTTCTGGAAAAACCGCTAAGGATGTGTTCGACGCAATGTGGCGCAGCGAATACGGTGGTGATGCCGACACCATAATTGAAGCTAAAGGTCTGAAACAGATCTCCGACGTGGATGAAATCGAGAAACTTATTGACGACATTCTTGCCGCCCAACCACAGCAGGTAGCCGATTACCGGAATGGGAAAGAAAAAGCTTTCAATTCCCTTGTTGGCCAAGCGATGAAGGCTACCAAGGGTAAGGCTAACCCTACGCAAGTAAATGAGCTTTTGAAGAAGAAACTTATGAGATAAGCTGTGTAGCGTGAACACTGAACGAATACAAGATTCGCGTTCCGATCCGACCCAGTCTTAATTCGCAACTGATAAACGGATACTTTGCCAAGCCCCGCGAAGCATGGCAAAATTCCGTCCCTGCCAATCTGCTGAACCTCTATTTCCACAGCCATGCCTCTTATTACTCTCGAAAAAGTCTGTCTCGCCTTTGGTCATCATGCGTTGCTTGATCATGTAGATTTACAGCTTGATCCGGGCGAACGCATCGGCCTGATTGGCAGGAACGGTGGCGGCAAATCGAGTTTGTTGCGTGTTCTGGCAGGTGAAATCAAGCTGGATGACGGCAAGGTGTGGCGCGCACCCGCATTGAAACTGGCCTATGTGCCGCAGGAACCGCAACTGGATGCAGGCAACACCGTGTTTCAGGAGGTTTCCAACGGATTAGGTGTGGTCAGCCAAGTGCTGCTTGATTACCACGAAGTATCTCATGCCTTGAGTGACGGCGCGGGAGATACCGAAGTACTGCTTGCCCGTTTGCAGGATCTGCAGGGTGAACTAGAAGCCCAGGATGGATGGCGTATTCAGGGCAAGGTGGAAACTGTTATCCACCAACTTAACCTTCCCGAAGATACCTTAGTCGGACACCTTTCTGGCGGACTGAAAAAACGGGTTGCGCTGGCTCGCGCACTGGTGGTATCGCCAGATGTGCTGCTACTGGATGAGCCAACCAATCACCTGGATTTTTCCTCTATTGAATGGCTAGAAGGACTACTCAAGGATTTTTCCGGTAGCGTGCTGTTCGTTACCCATGACCGGCGTTTTCTTGATAATGTGGCAACACGAATTGTCGAGCTTGATCGCGGTAAGTTGGCAACTTTTCCATGTATATTCGCAGAATATCAGCAGAAAAAGGAGGAGATGCTGGAAGTTGAGGCCATCCACAACCAGAAATTTGACAAAGTATTGGCGCAAGAAGAAGTTTGGATACGCAAAGGCATTCAGGCACGCCGTACACGCAATGAAGGCAGAGTGCGGCAACTGGAGGCGCTGCGTCTGGAACGGGCAGCGCGGCGCAACCGGGTAGGAACGGTCAATCTCAGCGTGGACGAGGGAGCGCGATCCGGACGAATGGTGGCTGAACTAGAGCGCATCAGCAAAAGTTATGGCGACAAAATCGTCATCAAGGATTTTTCCTGCCGTATCATGCGTGGCGACCGAGTGGGACTACTGGGATCCAATGGTGCCGGGAAATCCACCTTGCTGAAGCTGATATTGGGTGAACTGCAGCCTGATAGCGGCAAGGTGCGGCAGGGGACCAAACTTGCAGTGGCCTATTTCGACCAGATGCGCGAGCAATTAAATGAAGAAGCGACCCTGATAGACACTATTAGTCAAGGTTCTGATTTCATCGAAATTGGCGGTGCAAGGAAACATGTCATTAGCTATCTGGAGGATTTTCTGTTTGCACCGGAACGGGCTCGCTCACCAGTAAAGTCGCTCTCTGGTGGTGAGCGCAATCGGTTGTTGTTAGCACGCTTATTTACCCGCCCCAGCAACGTGCTGATACTCGATGAACCCACTAATGATCTGGATATCGAGACTCTCGAGTTACTGGAAGTGTTGCTGCAAGATTATCCGGGCACCCTGTTCCTGGTCAGCCACGATCGCGCGTTTCTCGACAATGTGGTGACTCAGGTGATCGCATTTGAGGGCGATGGTATATTGCAGGAATATGTTGGCGGCTATGATGATTGGGTGCGGGCAAAGAGCTTTGTAAAAGTAGCGAAAAAACCGGAAACAGCCCAACCTCAGTTCTCAGTTTCATCGGTAAAAACGTCCAAACGGGCCCTCCACACCAAATTGAGCTTCAATGAAATACGCGAGCTGGATACACTGCCGGCGAAGATCGAAGCTCTGGAACAGGAGCAGGCTGGCATTACCCACCGGCTTGGTACCCCGGCCATTTACCGCGACAAACCTGGGGAGACGAGAGCACTGCAAGAACGTTTTGCTGCCATTGAGAAAGAACTCATAAGCTGTCTCGCTCGATGGGATGAACTGGAAGCAAAGCATGCAACGGCTGGCCAGAAAAAATAATGCAGATTTCTGCGCGCTTCACCATTTTAATCTCTCTGCGGGTTTAATTCCCCGCACCCTTCGGGTAAAGGCTGGGTGAAAGCCAGCAAATTGTAAGAGCGTAGTTAATACCCCCGCTACTTGCAGCCGGGTGCTTTATTTATGGCCCACCGATGCACTCATTCTACGGATTTTATGTTAGAATTTCTGCCTTTTAAACCGATCGGAAGAACATGTTGCATGACGATGATCAGATCCTAGAGAAAAAGCTGTTGACACCGACACAAAAAAACCTGCGGTGGCCAATCGCACTAGCCAGTCTTCCTCTATTCGGCATGGTCGCTGCTTTTGGTATTGCGCCAGACACTTCCTTGAAAGATGTGCCTGTGCAACAGGTTGTCCTCAACCTTGACCTTCCGGAGATTTCCCAGTCTGCTGATCCGAATATGACATTCTGGCGCCAGGAACGCATTCAGCGTGGAGATACCGTTGCCGCGATTCTTTCCCGGTTCGAGGTGAATAATCGGGATACAATCAATTTTCTGCGCGACGCTAGAAATATCAAAGCCATGCATCAACTGGTACCCGGCAAGACTGTTCACGCACAGGCTACTGCAACGGGTGAATTGCTGGCATTGCGCTACTTCTCTGGTGGCAATGAGCAGTTTCTGATGGAAAAAATAGATGGCGCTTTCAAGTTAAGCGAACAGCCGGTCAAACTGGAGGCACATATCCAGATGAAATCGGGTGTGATAAATAGCTCGCTGTTTGCTGCCACCGACAGTGCGGGTGTACCCGATAATATCACTACCCAGATTGTAGATATCTTCGCTTCCGACATTGACTTTCATCGGGATTTGCGCAAAGACGACCGCTTTACCGTGGTGTATGAATCACTTCATAGCGATGGTGAACCCGCTAAAGCCGGGCGGGTGCTGGCGGTGGAATTCGTCAATCAGGGAACATCCTACCAAGCGGTATATTTCCAAGCGGACGATGGCAACAGTGGTTATTACGCACCCGATGGTAAAAATCTGCGCAAGGCATTTCTGCGATCGCCATTGGAGTTTTCTCGTATCAGCTCCGGTTTTTCAAGTGCCCGTTTTCATCCAGTACTGCAAACATGGCGCGCCCACAAGGGCGTTGATTATGCCGCTCCAACGGGCACACGAGTAAAAGCTACCGCCAGCGGCACAGTGGCATTTGCTGGTTGGCAGAACGGCTATGGCAATGTAATTATCTTGCAGCATCAAGGCCAATATTCTACTGCTTACGGTCATTTGTCGGCTTTTGCCAAAGGCCTACGCAACGGACAGCGCGTTAACCAGGAAGACATAATTGGTTATGTCGGTGCAACTGGACTGGCAACTGGCCCACATCTACATTATGAATTCCGCATCAGTGGTGTCCAGCGTGACCCGCTACGTGTGGCAATGCCCACTGCCATACCCATCACAGCCAGAAATATGGCTATATTTCTCGAGAATACCAGATCATTGATAGTCCGGCTGGATATGTTGCGCGACACCAATCTTGCCTTTCTGGATTAGCGCTGAAGCTGGAAAGCAATACAGTCACATAGCTAGACACCTTTTGAAACCCATCTACTACATCGGCATCATGTCGGGCACTAGCCTGGATGGAATAGATGTGGTGCTAGCGGATTTTGGTTTGTCACCCCCCTCTCTGCCATACACTTTTTACCTGCCCTATGATGAGAACCTGCGTCAGCAGTTACTGAATTTACACTATTTGGGCGATAATGAGCTGCATCGTGCGGCCATGCTTAGCAATGAGCTAACCCAGCGTTATGCTGATGCTGTGGTCGGCTTACTCAATAAAAGTGGGATAGAACCATACAACGTTACTGCCATCGGTTGCCATGGCCAGACTGTACGTCACTGCCCTCAACCAGAAAAACGCTACACCATCCAGTTGGGCAATGCCGCATTGCTGGCTGAGCTCACCGGCATCACCGTAGTGACGGATTTCAGAAGCCGTGACATCGCGGCTGGTGGCCAAGGTGCCCCGCTTGTTCCAAAGTTTCATCAAGCTTTGTTCGCAGATCCGAGAAATCATCGTGTCGTCGTCAATATCGGCGGAATCTCCAACCTTACCAGCCTTACACCCACCGGAGAAGTCACTGGATTTGACTGCGGTCCTGGCAACCTGCTGATGGATGCGTGGTGTTTGCATCATCTGGGTAAGGCATATGATGAGAATGGGATATGGGCGGGGTCAGGTAAAGTAATTCCAGTGCTGCTTGAAAAACTCCTGATGCTTCAGTATTTTTCACTTTCACCGCCGAAAAGTACCGGCAGGGAAGTGTTCAATCTATCTTGGGTGGAGAACTGCTTATCCGGAGATGAAAAACCAGAAGATGTACAGACAACCTTGTTGCAACTCACTGTCACAACGATCTCTGAGTCAGTTCTTACTTACTGTCAAAATGCAGTAGAAATTTATTTGTGTGGTGGGGGGGCACGTAATGGAGAGCTAGTTGATAGATTACGAGCTGCATTACCAGGGAAAAAAGTGGAATTGACCGATGTGCTGGGTGTAGATGCTGATTGGCTGGAGGCGTTTGCTTTCGCCTGGCTAGCACAACAGGCCATTCTGGGAGTTCCCGGTAATCTTCCTAATGTTACTGGCGCGAAGGGTGCCAGACTTCTTGGTGCAATTTACCAGGCTTGAGCCTCTGGTTCATACTTGCAACAATATCCAATCTAGATAGTTTTACCACCCAAATAAAAACAGGAGCCAAGGCTCCTGTTTTTTTAACACGAACTTATTTATGTTGAAAATGAAGATCCGCAACCACAGGTACTGGCAGCACCAGGATTTTTAATCACAAATTGCGCACCCTCGGGGCTTTCCTGATAATCGATTTCTGCACCTGCCAAATATTGAAAACTCATTGGATCGATTAGCAGCTTTACCCCATTCTTTTCTATTACAGTATCGTCTTCGTTGGTCAATTCGTCGAAGGTAAAGCCGTATTTAAATCCGGAACACCCACCACCACTCACGAAAACTCTTAACTTAAGATCATTGTTGCCCTCTTCTTCGATCAGCTGCTTAACTTTATCTGCCGCGCTATCGGTAAAAACCAATGAGACTTGCATTTCAGTAAATAAATTTGTTTCAGTGACTGCGTTCATATCGAGCTCTATATTAAATTAACCAAAAGATTATCCTCTGCCACCACGCAAAGGCCAGTCGCCAATGCCCTGTACCAATGCCATCATTTTGTTGAAGTGTCAGCATTGACACCGATCTGATGTATGACATCGTCAGTGCCGTGTATCAGTGTCATCATTTTGTTGCCTTGCTGTATATGGTCATGGTGTAGCAGCATAGCTGCAATCGTTGCTCCAGGCTGAATTTCCAAAGACCGGTAATATATATCCCCCGAGACCTTGGCTTTGGCCTGTAGCTCAAGATATTCGGCTGCATGTATTGAACCAGCTACAGTGCCATTAATAACCACATGAGAAACCTTTATTTTCCCCTCGATACTCGCCTGGTCACTCAGCATCAGAGTGCTAGGTCTATCTCCCGTTGCGGTGATGTCTCCACGAACGTGTCCATCTATGCGCAGGCCTCCGCTGAAACTAATATCACCCACAACGTGTGTACCCATGCCAATGAGTGAATCGATCTGGTTTTGGGGTTTGTTAGTTTTTTTTCCAAACACTTTCTTCCTCCTTCACGAGGGTAGATTCACGACTTGCGTTAACTTTGCCTGTGCCGTACCGTTTTCGAAAACTCTTACTTGCAGGCTCTCCACTACAGCATCTGGCCGTAACTGGAAGCTCTTCTCTACTCGCTGGTAAAACTTAAAGCTGACATTAAACATTTTTGAGGTGCCTTCACTTGGGAGAGGCATGGCCACTTTTTCTCTATTCTGCCGTAAATTGACTGTGAATTCCAGACCACCCTGAAAATCTTTGCTACGTTGTCCTCCCTGCACCAACAAAAGACTGTATCGGTATTCTCCAGGGGACTGTCCTCGTTCCAGTTTGAAATGGTATAGAGAAACCCCATTGCTCGCCATTCCGCTACCTGACATGAAACTCTGGAAGAATGCCAAGTCTTCCTTCAACCGAATGTTCTCATCTCCAAGAAATTTGACTTGCTTGGCGAGATCACCACGTGCTGCAATCTCCATTTGCGAGCGGCGCTCGAGCCCGATTGCTCCAATGCGCAAGACTTCATTATCCTGCTGCAAGCGCAGACTTAAATTGGACAGTCGATCCAGCTCTTGGTTTACCTCATTCATTTCAAAATTCGTGAACTTGCGCCCAGTGCCGTACATACCCCAAGATAGCCCCAGTGCCAGCGCCAGCGTGGTAACGACAGTGATTAGCAGCCAGCGAAGATACCATGGAAGATGTGGACGCACTGCCACTCGTGGTGCGGATATGCCAAATTTTCTTTTGAGCGACTTAATTATTACCATCAAGCCGACCAGATTGTCGCACAATATTGCGCCAGCGTAGCAACGCCAGTGTTCTTGATTGCGAGCCTGCATTCACCTGTGTAGGCCATTGCGCTCTCATTCCATAGAGCCACCATTACGCTCGCCTGAAATTTATTCAAAAGCTCTTTAGGGCAGTAGCGGTACATGATCGATACCAAGAGTTTCCGGCAGACCGAACATGAGATTCATGTTCTGTACCGCCTGTCCCGCTGCTCCTTTGACTAGGTTATCCGTTACCGCTAGTACCACCACCGTGTCACCTCCTTGAGGACGATGTACTGCAATGCGACAGAGATTGGAGCCCCGCACTGAGCGAGTTTCGGGATGGCTTCCCATAGGAAGTACATCAACAAACGGTTCGCCGGCATAACGTTTTTCAAATAAAAGCTGTAGATCTGTGTCCGTGGTGAGCCTGGCATAGAGCGTAGCGTGTATACCCCGGATCATAGGTGTGAGGTGTGGTACGAAAGTAAGTCTGACCGGCTTTTTCGCAATATTGGACAAACCTTGTCTAATTTCTGGTAGATGCCTGTGACCTGGTACCCCATAAGCCTTGAAGTTGTCAGAAGCTTCGGCAAACAGCGTATGCACTTCTGCCTTGCGTCCTGCACCCGAAACACCAGACTTTGTATCGGCAACAAGATGATCCGTATCCACTATGCCAGCCTCGATCAAAGGAAGAAATCCCAGTTGGACTGCAGTGGGATAACAACCAGGATTTGCCACCAGTTGCGCCCCCTTGATTTCGTCGCGGTTGATTTCAGGCAGACCATAGACAGCATCTGCCAACAGTTCCGGGCAAGCGTGGGACATGCCGTACCATTTTTCCCATACTGCCACATCCTTGATACGGAAATCGGCAGCCAAATCTATCACCCGCACTCCTGAGTCCAGCAATGATCTGGTTTGTTGCATGGCAATACCGTTAGGTGTAGCGAAGAATACTACGGCACACCCCTCCAGAGCAGCCTCAGTCGGATCACAAAATTTGAGCGTCACCCTTCTGCGCAAACTGGGAAACAACTCTGCTACAGCTGTTCCCGCTTCCTTGCGCGAGGTGATAACCTGTATATGCACTTCAGGGTGTTGTGACAGAATACGTAATAACTCGACGCCAGTGTATCCAGTTCCGCCGACGATACCAACTTTGATCATAGATTTTTCATAGTCTTTTGGGATGCATGGTATTCGCTCTATGTTCCGCTCGCCTTACCCATTTTGTAGAAAAAATAACCAGTCCGCTAATTATAAAATAAAAAAGCCGCCAGAAACGGGCGGCTTTTTGGGTATATATGAAAAACTTATCGTTTAGAAAACTGCTTGCGTCGACGTGCCTTGCGAAGACCGACCTTTTTCCGTTCTACCTCACGTGCATCGCGTGTGACCAGTCCAGCTTTACTTAATATGGGTTTGAGTGTGGCGTCAAAGTCAATCAGTGCTCGGGTAATACCATGCCGTACCGCTCCGGCCTGTCCTGATTCACCACCCCCGTGAATGTTAATCATGATATCGAAGGTCGTAAGATTCCCAGTTAGTTCCAGCGGCTGACGAACTACCATACGACCAGTCTCACGGGAAAAATATTCATCCACTGGCTTACTATTGACTGTAATTGCACCTCTACCTAGCTTGAGGAATACCCGTGCCACGGCGCTTTTACGACGACCGGTACCGTAATTATAATTTTCACTCATGATGTTAAGTTCTGACCTCAAGTTGTCGCGGTTGTTGCGCCGCGTGGGGGTGGGTAGCTCCGGCATAAATCTTCAGTTTCTTCAGCATAGCGTAGCCAAGCGGACCCTTCGGCAACATACCCTTGACTGCTTTCTCCAGTGGTCGCTCGGGAAAACGCGCATGCATTTTGGTGAAATTGGTCTGATAAATACCACCGGGGTAGCCGCTGTGCCGATAGTATATTTTATCTTCTGCCTTGTTGCCGGTTACTCGCAACTTGTCGACATTGACCACGACAATAAAATCACCGGTATCCACATGGGGGGTGAATATAGGCTTATGTTTGCCGCGAAGACGGTGTGCGATCTCGGCAGCGAGACGCCCCAGCACCTTGTCAGTTGCGTCGATCACGAACCAGTCGTGTATTACTTCATGTGGTTTTGCTGAGAAAGTTTTCACTAAGTCTGCCCTGCTTGTTCAAAGAAAGCCGCAAATTTTATGTCAGACCTGAATGAATGTCAAATATGCATTTCATCTATGCGTTTCTTCTTGTTTCTTTTCAGCCAGATGTCAAGCGATTACGATCGCAGTCATTGTCAGTTCCATCAGTAAACCACTTTAATATTTTCAGCCTTAAAGTGTGCTGACAGCGATTGCAGCAGGTTATCGTGCAGGCTCACGCGCCAAGCATCACCCAACTCGAGTTCGCACACTGCATTTCGGTTGCGGTAAACCACTGACACTGGACAATAGTAACGGTTGTCACCACCGTTTTTATCAGGATTACCTGGATTGCCAGTGCTGCAATAGGGCGCGAGCAATTCTTTAAACTTGCTGGCGTTTGCTAACTCATTACAATAGAGTTTAATACTTTTGGCATAACGTGAACGGGCGTCAGCAAGATCATACAGCTTGTCAGCGACAATGCGCAGCCCACCGCCATTTTCCTCGCTGCTTCCCTTGCTGCTTACTTTGGCCTCCGCCAGCAGCAATTGATCCTCCTTCAACCAATTACGGAGGGACTCAAACAGTTCGCTGTACACCACCATCTCCACCCGTGCGTTGCCATCATCCAACACGATCACTCCCATCTTGCCTCGTCGAGTCATCTGTGTGCGGATAGCATAGATGACACCTGCCAGAAGTTGCGGCTCCCTCTGAGGATACAACCGATCCAACTGGGTACGCACGAAATATTTTAACTCGTCAGCATAGGCGTTAAACGGGTGGCCACTTAAATAAAATCCTAGTGCCAGCTTCTCATTCTGCAGCTTTTCCTTCTCCAACCACTGCGGCACATCAATCAGGCGCGGCCGTTCTGTTGCCCCGTCGCCTTCGCCGAATAAACTCACCTGATTGGCTGTACGACTAATCTGTTCAGCAGATTCCAGTGCAATGCCAACCGATGCCAGCAGGCTCGCTCGATGAGTATTAACGGAGTCAAATGCCCCGGCACGGATGAGTGACTCCACCACACGGCGGTTAACGATACGCTTGTCCACTCGGCGGCAGAAATCGAATAAATCAGTATAGGGTTCCTCCCGGTCGCGGGCCTTGATGATAGAGATTATCGCCGATTCACCCGTTCCCTTTATTGCTCCCAAACCATAGCGTATAGTTTTCCCATCCATAGGCACGAAACGATAACCGGACAAGTTAACGTCGGGCGGTTGAATAGTGAGGCCATTAGCAATTCCATCCTCAAAAAATGAGTGTACTTTATCGGTGTCATCCATATCGGCCGACAGGGTGGCGGCCATGAATTCCGCTGGATAATGTGCCTTGAGGTAGGCGGTTTGAAATGCAATCAAAGCATAAGCAGCTGCGTGCGATTTATTAAAGCCGTAGCCCGCGAATTTTTCCATCAGACCAAAAAGCTCTGCCGCCTTGCGTTCAGATAAACTGTTCTTGATTGCACCAGCGACAAAAATATCCCGTTGCTGTGCCATTTCCTCGACTTTTTTCTTACCCATCGCCCGCCGCAGCAGATCAGCACTGCCCAAGCTATAACCACCTATCACTTGGGCGATTTGCATCACTTGCTCCTGATAAACCATCACGCCGTAAGTAGGGCCAAGTATGGGCTGCAAGCGCGGATCAAGATATTCCACACGCTTACCATGTTTGCGGTCTATGAATTCAGGGATCAGATCCATCGGCCCAGGGCGATACAGCGCGACCAACGCGATGATGTCTTCGAAACAATCGGGCCTGGCCTTCTGCAGCAGATCTTTCATGCCGCGCGATTCAAACTGGAACACCCCCACGGCGTTACCCTGTCGCAACAGCGCATAAGCAGCGGGATCATCCAGAGGAAGATCTTCCAAGGAGAACAGTTCGAAATTTGAAATCCCTGGCTGGTCAGCACCTGTTTGGGTGTGCCCAGACTGCTGCTCTCCACCCCCTGAATCCCGTAGCCTGATGTATCTGACGGTCCAATCAAGTATGGTCAGTGTTCGCAATCCAAGGAAATCGAACTTCACCAAGCCAATTTTCTCCACATCGTCCTTGTCCAACTGGCTTACTGCTGAGTTACCTGAATCCGCGCAGTAGATTGGGCAAAAATCAGTGATCTTCCCCGACGCAATCAGTACTCCACCAGCATGCGTCCCGACATTACGGGTAATTCCCTCCAGACGTTCAGCCAACTCCAACAGGTCACGCACTGCTTCCTCTTGTTGCATGCGTTGGTTCAACTGCGGTTCAACTTCACGCGCTTTTTTCAGGGTCATACCCAATTCAAACGGCACCAATTTCGCTAACTGATCAACAAAATTGTAAGGTAGATCCAGTACCCGACCGACATCCCGTACTACCGCTTTTGCCGCCATGGTGCCAAAAGTGGCAATTTGTGAAACGCTCTCGGCGCCATATTTCTGCTTCACGTATTCGATTACATGTTCGCGCCCGTCTTGGCAGAAATCGATATCAAAGTCAGGCATGGACACTCGCTCCGGATTGAGAAAGCGCTCAAACAGCAAATCGTAACGCAAGGGATCCAGGTCAGTAATGCCAAGAGAATATGCAACCAGGGAGCCTGCACCAGAGCCACGCCCCGGACCCACCGGCACCCCGTTCTGCTTGGCCCAGTTGATGAAATCGGCGACGATCAGAAAATACCCGGCAAATCCCATTTGTATAATGGTAGATACCTCAAAATCCAGTCGCGCATGATATTTCGGTATCTGTGCGTTACGCTTGACAGCGTCGGGGAATAGCGCCTGCATGCGTTTCTCCAAACCCGTCAACGCCTGATCGTGCAGGTATTGCTCCAAACTTTCGTTATGGGGAGTAGGGAATAGTGGCAAGCGGTTGACGCCCAATTCCAGCAAAAGGTTGCAGCGCTTAGCAATCTCCACACTGTTAGCGAGTGCCGCCGGAATATCAGCGAATAACTCTACCATTTCTGCTTGGGTCTTAAAATACTGCTGTTCAGTGAAATTCTTCGGACGGCGACGGTCACCCAACACGTAGCCTTCGGCGATACATACCCGTGCCTCGTGTGCTTTGTAATCATCAGAACCCAAAAACTGCACCGGTTGTGTCGCCACCACCGGCAGATGTAAGGATGACGCCAACACTAGTGAACGCTGTACGTGGGCCTCTTCGTTAACACACCCTATGCGCTGCACTTCAATATAAAATCGCTCAGGAAATAGGTACGCCCACTCCCGAGCCAGCACTTCGGCTTGAGCCAAGCCACCCTGCACCAAGGCCAAGCCGATATCGCCAAGATGCGCACCGGACAGGGCAATTAGTCCATCTGTCCCACTCTCATTTTTGTTAAACCAGGATTTCTGGATTTCAGGCCGCCCACGGTGCTGGTTTTCACGATAAGCGCGCGACAGCAAACGGCACAATAACAGGTAGCCAGAATAAGACTGACACAGCAGCAAGAATCGCGTGGGTTTGTCACGGTCGGTTTCGTTACTGATCCAGACATCGCAGCCAATAATCGGCTTTACTCCTTTGTCGCGCGTTGCCTGGTAAAACTTCACCATGCCAAACAAATTGGAAAGATCGGTCAGCGCTAGTGCCGGCATGTCGTCGGCCGCCACTTTTTCTACTGCACCATCGATGCGCACGGTTCCATCAACGATGGAATACTCGCTGTGCAAGCGCAGATGGATAAAGGTGGGAATGGCAGGCATGGTGTTACAATTCAGTGCCAAGTATTGTGGGCACCTCTAAGAACTCAGATTTCGTCATAATACTTCGCTGTTCACAAAAAATGTTTTTACATATCAACCCTATACTGCGTCTACATTTTCTGTTCCCGCCTTGTCTTGTTTGGAACTCTGAATTTTTCAGGGGCGTCCTTGTGCGTTTGGTTGCAGTTAAATTTGATTTCGTGACCCGACTTTCGACGCAACACCAAATGTTAAAAACCGATTTTAATTCTACACCATGTTGAAAGCTCCCGAACTTTTACTCCCTGCTGGCTCGTTGGATAAAATGCGTGCTGCCTACGCCTTTGGTGCAGATGCGGTTTATGCTGGTCAGCCGCGTTACTCCATGCGTGCCCGTAACAATGAATTCGGGTTGGAGCAGTTGCGCATTGGCATTGCTGAAGCTCACGCCTTGGGGAAAAAATTCCTCGTTGCCAGCAACATCATGCCACACAATGCAAAAGTTAAGACTTACTTGGCCGACATAGAGCCGGTGATTGCCATGCAACCGGATGCACTAATCATGGCCGACCCCGGACTCATTATGCTGGTGCGGGAGAAATGGCCAGAAGTGCCCATACATCTTTCCGTTCAGGCCAATACGGTGAATTACGCAGGGGTAACGTTCTGGCAAAAAATAGGACTGACGCGAGTAATTCTGTCACGCGAATTATCGCTTGATGAAGTCGAGCAAATCCGCCAGCTTTGCCCCGACATGGAGCTGGAAGTATTTGTCCACGGTGCATTATGTATGGCTTATTCCGGACGCTGCCTGCTGTCAGGCTACTTCAACCACCGCGATCCCAATCAGGGTACCTGCACCAACTCCTGTCGCTGGGATTACAAAGTTAAGCCTGCCGAAGAAGACGCCAGCGGTGACATACGAAATACGCAAAAGATTGATTTCGACTTCAATCAGGCGCTCATGCAATCAAATGAGCAATCGGGCTTGGCCGTTAACGAAAATGGAGATAACGAAATCAAACGCCATCCTGCTGCCGACCAGGTTTATCTGATCGAAGAAAAAGAGCGCCCCGGACAGTTGATGCCCATCATGGAAGACGAGCACGGCACTTATATCATGAATTCCAAAGACCTGCGGGCGGTGGAACACGTCGAACGGCTGGTCAGAATCGGCGTGGATTCGTTGAAAATCGAAGGCCGTACTAAGTCGGTGTACTACGTCGCTCGCACCGCGCAGGTTTACCGCAAGGCAATAGATGATGCCGTGGCAGGACATCCTTTGGATCCTTCCCTGCTGGGTGAGCTGGAAGGACTGGCTAATCGTGGCTATACCGATGGCTTTTACCAGCGGCATCACGCCAGCGACACTCAAAACTACTTACGCGGCCACTCGGAATCAAACCGCAGCCAGTATGTAGGCGATATTACTGGTTTCGATGTTGCCAACGGCATGGCCGAAGTATTGGTGAAGAACCGCTTCCAGGTCGGTGACCGGCTGGAAATTATTCATCCTTCCGGCAACAGGGTTATCAAACTTGAGCAAATGCAGAATCTTGATGGCGAAACGGTTGAGGTTGCACCAGGCAGCGGTTACCGAGTCAAGATTCCTTTGACGGGAGAAATCGAGAAAGCCTTCGTGGCGAGGCTACTGTAATCACCGGTTATGGACGAGGGGTGTCCATAGCTTGCACTTGGAAAGAGCGCCTTTGAAAACCTGTCGGTTCAACGGGGCTAATTTACAGCCTACAGGTGAAACTCACCCTGATTTTCAAAAAATCTGATTATCCTTTCCGGTAGCCACGTTAACCTGCCGGGAAACGGCGAATTCAGGAATCCGGCATGCCCACCCTGTTCAGGAAACTCCAACGTAACTGCAGATGAAACTTCAGCGAGCACAGGCAGCGCGGAAGCAGGCATGAAGGGATCGTTGCGTGCATTGATAACAAGCGTGGGAACGTGGATATGCCTGAGCCACTGCTTGCTGCTGGACTGGCTCCAGTATTCGTCAGTATCACGAAAACCATGCAGCGGTGCAGTCACCAGGTTATCGAATTGGTATATCGTAGTACATGCAGCTACCGCAGCAGCATCAAACAAACCAGGAAAACGAACAAGCTTTTCCAATACTTTTAGTTTCAAGGTATCGAGAAAGTGGCGGGTATAGAGCCGGTTGAAACCTGAATCCAGTGCCCGTCCGGCGGCCGCTAAATCCAACGGGACGGAAACTGTGACGACGCCATTGAGCACTTGGCAGGCTTGCTCACCTTGCTCACCGAGCCATTTCAGCAAAGCATTGCCACCCAATGAGACCCCGACTGCATAGAGCGGCGCAGAGGAGCCACTCTTTCCGTTTTGATCGCTAATCCGTCTCAATATCCAGTCAATTTCTGCTGAGTCTCCTGCATGATAAGCACGTGGCAATCGATTGGGCGATCCGGAGCAACCGCGAAAGTGTACTGTAGCGCCGCGCCAGCCTAGATCTCGCAACGCCCCCATGATACTTAGGACATAATGACTGCACGAGCCGCCTTCAAGTCCATGAAATAATACTACCAGCGGCACATCGGCAGCGCCGTCCAGCCAGTCAATATCGATGAAGTCCCCATCATCCAGCTCCCAGCGTTCACGCCGGTAAGCAATCGGAGATACAGGTAATAGATAGGGATAGATGGTTTGCGCATTACCCCCTGGTAGCCAGGTTGGAGCAATATAAGGTAAAGAGGGTGGCAAACTTTTCAACCTAAACCCGGCAGTTGGACGGGGTGGAGTATGCGGTTTTTGGGATGCAGGGCAAGGCGCAACGACGCGGAATAGTCGTTCCATTCCAAGAAGTTGCAACGCAGCCATGTGCCGCAAAAACCGTGTAATCTGCCCTGTAGCGAATTCACCCAGAAGGTGAAGGCCAAATGCTGCAAAAAATCACTATGTGTCATGGTGTTAAATTAAAAAACGAGCGGTCAACTGCCGGATTTAGGTTCAAGTTTAAGTGGGCACTACAAGGCGACAAGAGCCGGATAATTCACCGAATCCTGACATATTTGGTTGGCTGTATTAAGTCTGAACTGGCGGTCAACGGATTAAAAGGTATGATTACTAAGTTAGTAGAATAGTCTGGCGGATTCAACTCTGAAGTGCAACTTTAGCTTTAAAGTCACCCGTAAAATTATTGCATTTCGAACTTGAACTTTCGCCCCTTTTTATCGCAGACTGTTATCCCAAATGATTGTCCGGAAATTGGAGTCTATTATAGTGATGCACGAGTACTCGATCCAGCAGTTTACTTGATCGACAGGAATGACCATAATGAAGCGCAGTTTTCCCCTGTTATTCTGTTTGGAGAAGATCAAATGGCAAGAATTATTAAATGCGTCAAGCTTGGGTGCGAAGCAGAAGGGCTGGATTTTCCACCCTATCCAGGTGAACTGGGCAAGCGTATTTTTGAAAATGTTTCGAAAGAAGCTTGGGCAGGATGGCTCAAGCACCAGACCATGCTGGTCAATGAATACCGCCTGAATCTATCTGATACCAAGGCACGCAAATATCTGGCCGAGCAGTTGGAGGCGCATTTTTTTGGTAGTGGAGCGGAGAAGCCTGTAGGTTATGTGCCACCGATACAGTAAAGCCGAGCAAAAAATCCGGCGCCCAATACTTGTAAGTAACTCAAAGTGTTAGAACGTAGCTTGCCTTCCATGATTAAACTTCCTACTTCCAGTCAGTTTCTTAACCGCGAACTCGGCCAGATCGAGTTTAATCGGCGTGTGCTCGCTCAGGCCGAGAACAGGGACAATCCACTGCTGGAACGACTGCGGTTCCTGTGCATAGTCAGTAGTAATCTCGATGAGTTTTTTGAGATTCGTGTTGCCGGACTGAAAGAGCAGATCAAGCTGAATACACTTGGCTTCGGCCCCGATGGAATGGTGCCACGCCAAGTATTCAAGCTGGTCTCTGAGCAAGCTCACCTGCTGGTAGCACGCCAGTATCAACTGCTGAATGAGGATATTCTGCCAGGACTGGCAAGTGAGGGTATCAATTTCTTGCGTCGCGCTACCTGGAATGATATCCAACGTGAATGGATCAAGGCTTTTTTCTTTCGCGAATTAATGCCGGTACTGACTCCCATCGGCCTTGATCCGTCGCACCCTTTTCCCCGCGTATTCAATAAAAGTTTGAATTTTGCGGTAGAACTGGAAGGCAAGGACGCTTTTGGGCGCAGTTCCGGTGCAGCTATTGTGCAGGCGCCACGAGTGCTACCACGAGTGATTCTGCTACCCAAGGAAATCAGTAACAATGAATATGATTTCGTATTTCTAACGTCGATCCTGCATGCCCATGTCGGCGAACTGTTCTCCGGTATGAATGTGCTGGGATGCTATCAATTTCGTGCCACCCGCAACAGCGATTTATTCGTCGATGAAGAGGAAGTCAAGAACCTGCGTATCGCACTGCAAGGTGAGTTGCCGCTACGACACTTAGGCAATGCCGTGCGACTGGAAGTAGCTGACAATTGTTCGCCACGCATGGCAGACTTCTTACTGGAGCAATTTGGCCTGGTTCGAGAGGATTTTTATCAGGTGGAGGGGCCGGTAAATTTGGTGCGACTGATGCAGGTTCCGGACCGTATTGAACGTGCTGATCTGAAATACCCGCCCTTTATTCCCGGCCTGCCGGCAACACCGCAGAAAAAAAAGGCTACTGATATTTTTCAGATGATTCGCAAGAATGACATTCTGTTGCACCACCCGTATCAATCGTTTCAGCCAGTAATTCACTTTATCCAGCAGGCAGCGGCAGATTCTGGTGTCGTGGCCATCAAACAGACAGTTTATCGTACCGGTACTGATTCGGTAGTAATGGAAGCGCTCATTGCTGCGGCTAGTAGAGGCAAGGAGGTGACGGTAGTAGTTGAACTGCTGGCACGCTTTGACGAGGAAGCCAACATCAACTGGGCCAGTCGCTTGGAAGAAGTTGGCGCGCATGTGGTGTATGGCATAGTAGGTCACAAAACCCACACCAAGATGGCGATGATAGTACGACGCGAAGGAGATAAATTGCGACGTTATGTGCACTTGGGTACCGGCAACTACCATCCCAGCACAGCCCGGCTCTATACTGATTTTGGCCTATTCACCTGCAATGAAGAAATCTGCGCCGATGTGAACGAAGTGTTTATCCAACTGACCGGTCTTGGTAAGGCTGGAAAATTAAAACATCTGTGGCAATCGCCATTCAGTTTCCATAACCAGGCACTTAAAGCCATTAACAACGAGACTCAGATTGCCAAGGCTGGAAAGCCCGCGCGCATCATTGCCAAAATGAACGCGTTGCTGGAGCCGCAAATCATCCAGGCGCTCTACGATGCCTCCGCTGCCGGGGTAAAAATCGATCTCATTGTGCGTGGTGTGTGCGCTTTGCGCCCTGGCATCGTAGGATTGTCGGAAAATATCCGAGTACGATCGGTAATTGGACGTTTCCTCGAGCACAGCCGCATTTTCTATTTCTGCAACAGCAACGCTCACGATATATATCTTTCCAGTGCCGACTGGATGGATCGAAATTTTTTTCGGCGCATCGAAATATGCTTTCCTGTTCTGGATGCGCGGCTGAAAAAACGCGTACTCACCGAAGGCCTGAATCCCTATCTCAAGGATAACAGCCAATCGTGGGAAATGGATGCGGATGGTCATTACCAACTCAGAGCTGCCCGCAGCAGCAAGAAATTCTGCGCCCAGGAGGCGTTGCTCACAGAGTTGGCAGCGGCAAAGCAGGACTGAGATCGAGCATGGGGTAACGCGGATAATACTAAGGAGCCTCTGAAGCCATGCCCACCGAAACCGAACTCAAGCTGCGTCTGCCAGCTGATTGTGTCGTACGGCTGCAGCGTAGCCCATTGCTGAAATCATCGAGTGTTTCCAGACCAGTCACGCAGAAACTCTACAGCGTCTATTATGATACTCCCGATTTCGATCTCAAGCGGCACGGCATTGCGCTACGCTTGCGCCGTAGCGGTAGAAGCTGGGTGCAAACCATAAAGGGTGGCGGCAGCGTTATGGCAGGGTTGCATCAGCGCGATGAATGGGAAGCCCCAGTGCTGAAAGCGCAACCTGATTTCACCAAAATCACCGACCCCGCTCTCATCAAGCTGTTTGCTGCCACCGATCTGCGCGAGCGACTACAACCGGTATTTACCACCGAGTTCACTCGCAGCATCCGCATGTTGCGGCTTGCCGACGGCGGTGAAGCAGAGTTTTGTCTCGACCGGGGACAAGTTATTGCCGGTGATGCCAGTACCCCAATTTGCGAAATCGAACTGGAATTGAAATCCGGCAACTCCGGACAGCTGTTTCAGTTCGCGCTGAAATTGCTGCACAGCATTCCCCTCAGGCTGGAGAATGCGAGTAAAGCGGAGCGCGGCTACCTGCTTTACCCCGATGGCAACTCGCCGCCACTTAAAGCTGCACCAATCGAACTTGATGCTGAAATGAGTGTGAGCACAGCCTTCGCAGCCATCAGCTGGAATTGTCTCAACCATTTACATAGCAATGAAACCGGTATGCTGGCAGGCCGTGACATCGAATACTTGCACCAGATGCGCGTTGCCCTGCGGCGGCAGCGTTCAGCCCTGAACATTTTTTCCAGGATATTGCCTAATATTGCATTTACTCCGATAGCACAGGAACTGAAATGGCTTACCAGCCAATTTGGTCCAGCCCGCGACTGGGATGTTTTTATGACAGAAACATTAGCCCCAGTTTGCACCAGTTTACCCAATCACCCAGGAATGGTGGCACTACAGGCTAAGTGTGAGCAATTACGCCATCAACACAACGAAGCCGCACGCCACGCCATCGAATCTATCCGTTATGTAGAATCGATGTTGCAATTGGGTGCTTGGTTAAACGCAGAAGCCTGGCTCGGCCAGCCTGACCCGGTAGCAGCATCGGTTGAACTAGCTGAAATTAAAGCCAGAACACCAGTGAAGAAATTCGCCACGGCTTTGCTGGAGCACCGTCACCGGCAACTGAATAAATATGGCAATGAACTGACGGATTTCAGCATAGAAAAATTGCATGCTCTGCGCATTATCGTCAAGAAGCAGCGCTACACCGTTGAATTTTTCGCCGGATTCTATCCGTGCAAGGAAACGAAGCGGTATCTCCGAGCCCTGTTCGTGCTGCAAGATATTCTCGGCGCAATGAACGATACCGCCAATGCCAAACGACGACTAAGTGAAGTGTCTATCACCGAGGATGAGGATGGCCAACATGAAGCAGTCGGCATAGTCCTAGGCTGGAGTGCAAGCCTGGCTTTACTGAAAAAGCTGGAGCTGCAGCGGGCCTGGATGCATTTTAATAAGATTAGACCATTCTGGTAACGGTGATTATTCCAATCCAGTACTGTCGACTGGTAGGCCGCTAAAATACAAAATTATCTGTAATAATCCGCAGCTAAATATTACAGTCACTAAAACATTGGACGGCAGTCTCTTGACTAACCTGAAGCACACGCAATTTCGGGCTATGCCATGGCATTTTTTCGGTATTACTCGAGACCCCGTCAATTTGCGTCAATTCAGTGGTATTTTATAATTCGTTACCTAGAACGTTAATCTCTTTTTTCATTCGATGCACCTTAAAAGTAAGTGGTAGATTATTTTCAGGCAAATTGCGGTAATGCCCATTCGTGATAATGGGCATCGGCCAGCGTTCTGTCAAACAGGTTCTGGCGAAACGCCGCGCCATTGAAAAAACGTGGTTACAAACTGGTTACATTTACTTATAAAGAAAAAAGGAGCTACAAGCAAGAACCTGTAACTCCTTGATATTATTGGTAGGCCGTGCGAGATTTGAACTCGCGACCAACGGATTAAAAG
>VFJL01000014.1 GCA_009886095.1 Nitrosomonadales bacterium
ACAGTTTAATCTACGGTATGCAGCAACAGCAATTACAAAAACATGAATGCCTTAATCCGGATAGTGACAATATATCGTCTGCAGAGCAACAACAGGAAATGACGGACACGACCGCTACCCGAGAGTTTCCGCTGCGCGAAGCACACAGTCTTGTACGCGATCTGATGACGCCCAATCCCTGGATTTACTGGCTGGACTTTATTTTCCATGTCACCCTGGGTTGGGCTGCCTTTGCGACAGCCCTATATACGCCGCTATTTTCTGTCTGGCAGCTTTTGTCCTGTGTGATTGCAACATTCGCACTTTATCGCGCGGTGATCTTCATTCACGAACTGGCACACCTGAAAAAAGGCACATTCCAGACATTCCGCCTGGTGTGGAACCTAATTTGCGGCATACCGCTGCTGATCCCATCCTTTACCTATGATGGTGTGCATAATGACCACCATAAACCTGATGTCTACGGCACTAGCAAGGACGGGGAATATATCCCCTTTGCCACCCGCAAACCGACGGAGATGGTTGGCTACGTGCTGCTGTCGTTTGCTTTGCCGCTGCTATTTATCGGCCGCTTCCTGGTACTTACGCCACTGTCTTATCTGATCCCGCCGCTGCGTAAATTCATCTGGGAACGAGCATCATCTCTCACCATCGATATGAATTACAAACGTGCAGAAAATGCCATCCGCAATGACAAAAACTGGCGGCTGCAGGAATTCGCCACTTTTCTGTTTGCAGCCATAATTGTTGCCTGCATCGCGCTGAACATCCTGCCCTACCGGGCGCTGGTTCTATGGTATGTGATTGGCATGTTCATTTTCTTTCTCAACTCGTTGCGCACGCTTGCCGCTCATGCCTACCGCAATCCCGGTGAACACAAGATGGAATTTGCCGAGCAATATCTTGATTCCATCAATGTCCCAGGTAATTTGTTTATTACCGGTTTATGGGCTCCGGTAGGCCTGCGCTATCACGCCACGCACCATCTTTTCATGAGCATGCCCTACCATAATCTCGGCAAGGCACAGCGCCGTCTGGTGAATGGCCTGAGCGACAATACGCTTTATCTGCAAACCGTACGTAAGGGGCTGTGGGATGCGCTACGGCGCATCTGGAGCGAAGCGTCAACAGCAACACGTTGAAGACTGGCATCTACTTTGCGCACCTCTACCATTCCACGGGCTTCGCAAGGAGCTTGGGTTTGGAGCCACGTTTGAGGTATTCTTCGGAAAGACAGCGCGCTATATCAAGCCACCATTGATTATTGCACTTTGAAATGGAATCCGCCTACGGCAAGATATGAATGGGTGATAAACAGATGGCGACGATGGAAGCAGCATCTCAATCTCAGCAATCAATAGATGCACAACTCAAGGAGGTGTTGGCACATTTTCCGAAGATTGTGCTCGCGGTGCTATTTGGTTCTGTTGCCTTGGGACGCCAGCGCGCAGATAGTGATTTGGATATTGCGGTGGCTGCCGGCCACCCACTGACTGCCGATGAGAAACTATCCATGATCAGCTTATTAGCAGAGCAAACCGGACGGCCCATTGATTTGATTGATTTGATTGATTTGACTATGGTTTCAGAGCCACTGCTTGGACAAATAGTGCGTCATGGCAGAAGAGTGCTGGGCAGCGATACCTTGTATGGCAACTTGATTAGCCGGCACCTGTTTGAGCAAGCAGATTTCATGCCGTATCGAACAAGACTGCTTGCAGAAAGGCGACTGGCATGGATCGGGAAGTAGTCGAACAAAAATTGGAATTGTTGCATCGCTGTTTGCAGCGCATAGAAACAAAGTGTCCAACGGATGCTGCCACGTTAATCGCGGATATCGACCTTCAAGACGTCATCTCGCTCAACCTCAGCCGTGCGGTGCAAATCTCAGTAAATATTGGCGCGCGCATCAGCAGCATGCGTTGACAGTCGATATATCTCATATCAATGGCAAGACAGGAGTAGTTATTCCAATTTAGATTTCAGGTCGAAAGTGAAAAGAGGTGGTAACGAACAAACGCCGCAGGCAGGATATCCCTCAAGGAGGCTTCCTTTGGGGCGAATAGTACGGCCAGGCGCAAGTAAGAATATCAACGAAGTGTCGCTGATGAGATGGAATTAATCGAATCTTAGGAGTTAGACGTAATGCATAAAGGGAAAATCGCTTTGATTACCGGCGTCACCGGGCAGGATGGCTCCTATCTGACCGAGTTTCTGCTGAATAAAGGCTATAAAGTGCATGGTATCAGGCGCCGCACCTCCATGTTTAATACTGCCAGAATAGATCACCTGTACAAGGATTTTCATGATCCGGAGGCACGCCTGTTCCTGCACCACGGTGATATGACTGATTCCAGCAGCCTGGTACGTGTCATTCAGCAAGTACAACCGGATGAAATCTATAACCTGGCCGCACAAAGCCATGTTGCGGTATCTTTCGAGGAACCTGAATATACCGCTAACTCCGACGCCCTTGGCGCATTGCGCGTACTCGAAGCAATCCGCATCCTTGGTCTGGAAAAGAAAACCCGTTTTTACCAGGCATCCTCCTCCGAATTGTACGGACTGGTGCAGGAAACGCCGCAAAAGGAAACTACCCCGTTCTATCCACGCTCCCCCTATGCAGTGGCCAAGCTCTATGCTTACTGGATCACGGTAAATTATCGCGAGGCCTATGGCATTTATGCCTGCAACGGCATCCTGTTCAATCATGAAAGTCCGGTTCGCGGCGAAACCTTTGTCACGCGCAAAATCACCCGCGCCCTGGCACGTATCAAACTCGGTTTGCAGGATTGCCTCTATCTTGGCAATCTCGATGCAAAGCGCGACTGGGGGCACGCCAGAGACTACGTTGAAATGCAATGGCTGATGCTGCAGCAAGATAAACCGGAGGATTTCGTCATCGCCACTGGAGTGCAATATAGCGTGCGTGACTTTGTGAACGCCGCTGCTGCGGAGCTGGGCATGAGCATTCATTGGCAAGGCAGCGGTATAGAGGAAACTGGTCACCTTGCGCCGATCTCCCCGAATCATAAACCACGCACCATCGTGTGCGTAGATCCCCGCTACTTCCGCCCCACCGAAGTAGAAACACTGTTAGGCGATCCGACTAAAGCGCGAGAAAAGCTTGGCTGGGTGCCGAAGGTCACTTTCCACGAGCTGGTAGCCGAGATGGTTCGCGAAGATCTTAAGAGCGCCGAGCGCGACGAGCTAGTCAAGAAACATGGCTACTCGGCTTATGATCGCAACGGGTAAAAGACTTGAAGCAGACCCGGGAAATCACCAAGGCATGGATCAAGCTATACAGCGAAGAACTTCCACATCGGGTACTTGGGAAGTTGCCATCCAGTAACTTTCCAAGTCAATTGGCATAGCGTATGACGCAACTCGTCCTGATGCGGCACGGGCAAAGTATCTGGAACCGAGAGGGGCGTTTCACTAGTTGGAGCGACAGCGCACTCAGCTCGCAAGGTAAGCAGGAGTCAGAACGAGCCGGTCGCCTGCTCAGGCAGACGGGGCATGCGTTTGATCTGTGTTTTACCTCGGAACTTAAACGCGCTAGCGATACGGTACGAATCGTATTGACAGTGATGGGACTAGCCCAGCTACCTATACAGCAAAGCTGGCGTCTGAACGAGCGCCACTTTGGCGCCATGGAAGGGTATAGCCGTCTAGGTGCCATTGGGCAATTTGGTCTGTGGCCAGTACTCAGCTGCCAATTAAAATTTACCGCAGCACCGCCGCCCCTGGATCCTGGCGATGCGCGTTTCCCGGGAAACCAGCCACATTATTTAACCATCAACAAAAAGGAGTTGCCGCTGGCAGAGAGTGTGCAGCAGACCTTGCTGCGCGTGCAACCCTATTGGCATGAAACCATCTTGCCGCAGATTCGGTGCGGGAAACGGGTTCTGATCGTATCGCACAAGAATACTCTGCGCGCGTTGAGGCTGCTGCTGGATGGCCTGTCTGCTGCCCAAGCGATGAGATTAACAATCGCCACTGGTCAGCCACTGGTGTACGAACTTGACGACAAGCTGAATCCTGTCCAACGCTCCTATCTGGATTGACGGCATGGTGGGAGTTGTTGCAGTTGTCAGACCAGAAAACTGAAATTAAATTCTGTCAAACACAAAACAGGTCTCGCCCCAATTCTCGGTCGTCTTGAATTTCACCTTGAACCCCGCCTGCTCCAGCAGACTGACCGCCTCCTGCTGTTCTTCAACGGTACCCAGTTCTACAGTGATCGACTTGAGCGCGGGATTTCTTAACACCTTCTCAGCACCTTTGAGAATTGCAATCTCTATGCCATCAACGTCTATCTTGATATAGTTGGGGTACGGAAATCCCCATTTTTCGCACAAGTCGTCCAGCGTTACCCCGAACATACCTTGAATGTGGCTGGCCGGTCTTTTCATATTCTTCAGGTCTTCCTTACCAAACTGGGAACGATTCCCGCCGGGAATGAATTTGGGAATATACAATTGGGAGAATCCGCTCTCGCCGGATACGGCGACGCAATAAGCCGTGATGTTCTTTTCAAGCTTGTTTAAATAGATGTTCCTGTTCAGCGAATAGTAGTTGAGGCCCTGCGGCTCAAAAGCGTACACCCGCACCTTTTCGCCATATTTCTTGGCAGGGTATAGCGAATACTGACCAATATTTGCGCCCAGATCGAAATAACACGAATCGGGTTCAAAGCTGTCAAGCCAGTTCAGTGTGTCCGGTTCCTTGATGGAATAAGTTTTAGCACGCATCAAAGTCCGCCAATGATCCACGGCGACGCGAATCGACTGACCCCGCACGTTTACTTTGGTGTAGCCGCCCTTTATTCCATAAAGCGCCACCAGAAAAACTGACAAAATATCCTTCAAAAATGTAACCATGTTCGCTGTTATTCCGCTGTTGTTCGAGGCTGACGAAGTCAGAGTTCGTGCAGTTTCGTGGATTCAACAACGAAGCGCAACTTTTTCTGAACTATGAGTATGGGCTACGCTTGCTTCGTCTTCAATACATCAAGCAGGGGAAGTGGGAAGACGAGCGAAAAATTTTTCAGCCTGTCACTACTTACAAAAAATTTCCTGAAATGCCAAGGCAGGACCAACAGGTAATCTGGCTGCATGGCAAGTAACTCTTTTTCCGAAATGATGGGTATCCAAGTCCCCGGGGTATAGCAGCCGAATTTTTCAGTATTCACTTCGCCGACATAAGAAATTTCCTTTTCCGTCAGGCCGCAGTACTGCAACAAAACATTGCCTTTTGTGGAAGCCCCAAGTGCCGCCACAATCTTCCCTTCTGCGTGGGCAGCCTTGATAAATTCCAACAAATCATGCCGCGATTGGGCAATACGGCTGGCAAAGGCCTGGTAAGGTGCAAGCGTATCAAGCCCTTTTGCACGCTCCTCAGCGAGAATGCTTTGAACCGATGACGCCATACTGACATTAGCAGATGATTTTGAAACGGTGACTGAGAAACTGCCACCATTCACGTCATTGAGCTCAATATCAACGATGTCGAACCCCACCCGATCCGTCATCCATTTGATCTGATGCAGCGTATAAAACTCCAAGTGCTCATGGCAGACCGTATCGTATGAATTTGTTTCGAGCATGGTTGGCATATAGCTCTGCTCAAATACCCAAACCCCATCATCTGCCAGCACATCATATATTTGCTGCATAAACCCAATTGGGTCTTCCAAATCATAGAACATGGAAAATGAAGTAATGATCTTAGCCTTTTTTCCAGGGAATTGCGCCTTAAGTAGGGTAGAAGAAAAGAAATCCGGAATGAGCCGAATATGAGACGGATAGTAAGTATGGAATTTCACACCCGTTGGGTCCATGCCAACCAACATTGGCCCAGGAACTGGATAGGCCTGTAACGTGGTGCTGTCGTTGCTGCCGATGTCCACCACCAAGTCACCCTCACACAACTCGACTTGCTCAAGGATTTTTTTTACTTTGCCGTGAAGATGCATCACCATACTGGCATTAAGACCGGAGCGATAACCATAGTTCTCGCCGTACATCTCACTCAGATTATAGGAGTGCTCCAACTGCAAAAGTCCGCACACTTCGCTTCCGCCCATGCATTTCACCAGCCGTAGCGGGCCAACCGTAACGTTTTCTCCTTTCTCGCGCGGAAACACTCCAGTGAGCATCTGCTTGCCAAGATCGAGCACTCTCACCAAATTGGAATTGCCACAAATCCTGCATTGTTCAATCTTTTTGTAAGTCATCATCAGTCTCTACAAGTTTATTTATTGTTTTCGTCAAGCATTTGTAAGTCGGCGTTGACCATCATGTTTACCAATTCGTCGAATCCGATCTGTGGTTCCCAACCCAGAACCCGCTTTGCCTTTCTAGCATCTCCCGCTAGCAGAGTCGGCTCTAGGGGGCGGAAGGCGGATGAGTCTTCCTGCACATACTCCCGGTAGTCCAACCCTAAACATCTAAATGCACATTCACAGAACTCTCGGACGCTATGTGTCTCTCCGGTCGCTATTACATAATCATCCGGACGTGACTGCTGCAACATCAACCACATGGCACGCACATAGTCTCCCGCAAACCCCCAGTCTCGGCGTGCACCCAAATTGCCAAGCTGAAGGTCTTTTGTCAGTCCGAGCTTGATCTTTGCTGCCTCATGCGTGATCTTTCTCGTCACGAAACACAGACCACGGCGAGGGCTTTCATGGTTAAACAAAATTGCCGAACATGCGAACAATCCGTAGCGTTGGCGATAAATTCGAATCATGAAATCAGCATAAATCTTCGCCGCTCCATAGGGACTGCGTGGATTGACTGGCGTACATTCTGTCTGTGGGCTTTCAAGTGGCTCACCAAAAATCTCTCTGCTTGATGCTTGACAGAATCGTATGTCGATATCCACCTTACGTATCGCCTCCAGCATACGTGCCACCGCCAATCCATTTACCTCACCAATCCCTACAGGGTCATCATACATGCCCGCACCGGAAGAATAAGCGGCGAAATTATATAGTTCCGTAGGTTGGCAATGCCTCAGAATCGCCACTATTTCCTGCTGATCCAGCATGTTCCATGCAACCAGCTCAACCTTATCCTTCAGGGTTGAGGGGAGCAAATCTGCTGCTTGCCGCACATCCCGCACAGCGCCAACAATACGATAGCCTTTTGCCAGCAATAGCTCAGCCAGGTACGATCCATCTTGTCCTGTTAATCCGGTAATCAGCGCTGTTTTCATCAAATATCAAGCATTCAGAATACGCGCGGCCAAGCGACTGACCCAAGTGGCATGTTGACTACGTGCAAGGTCATAGATGGTGATACTGGCTTTCCTATGTACCAAGACACAGTGAAGACTCACGAAAAAATTCGCCATGAATACAGGGATAGTGGCTATCACGAATGGCATGACACGTGACAGGCCATACGCTCCGCCGGCAAATAGATTATGGTAGTCCGCTAACGCATACGCCCCCATCGCCCGGTACAAAATAAGCTTGTCGATACGTTCCCATGGCTCACGAGGACAAACCAGAACCTTAGCTCGATCCGAAAAATCGTCAAATGACCATATCAGGCGTGGCCATTTGAATAACCAGATTTCGAACCCACGCGCAGACCACATCGCATTACCATAGCGGATAATTATCAGCGGATCGGCAATGACCCGTACTCTTGCAATCGGCGGATGTTGAAAGATCACGCCGACATGCACAAACAATGTGCCGTAATAAGAGGAGCGATCACGCATTAGCCACAAATCGCGCTTGATCACAACGCAACCGATAAACGAAAGGCAACTAGCCACATCGGAAAAAAACTTTTCGCTGTCTCCCGCACCATATTCTTTATCGCCGGAGAAACGGAGAAGCTTCTGTCTCAGTATCTTTGAGAAATCAGCACTCCGCACCTCGGCATTCACAATCACAAGATCGAGCGTGCCATCGATAAGCTCAAGAACACGGGAAATAGCATCGGGTTTCAATAGATCATCATCGGTCATGAGCCAGCAGTACTCGCCTGTCGCATAACTCACTGCCTTGTCATAATCACCATCAACGCCGGAATTTAACTGCTCGCGGTAATAACGGATCTCAGGATGGCGTAACAAATACTGTGCCATTACCTCTGAGGTATTATCTGGTGAAGCGCCATCCACGACGATGAGCTCGACACTCGGCACTAATTGACCAAGGATGGAGTCCAGAGTCTCGCCAATAAATTTTCCTCTATTGTAGGTCGCAATACAAATAGATAACTTTGCAGGAGTCATATTATGGAACGGCTGAATGTCAATTTCTTATTGCTCGCGAAAAATATCTGATGTCTCTGCAAACACATAGTTGAAAGTGTCAGAATCGGCATGGTTCTTTTTCACCCAATCATCTACATCGTTGGATGTCACCAATTCTGGATTTTCGGTTGCGGTCCAAGCTTGATAGCCATTTTCCCAGAACAGCTGAAATGTCTTCAAGAAATCAGGATTTTTACCTTCCGGATGAAATTCTTGAAGGCATACTTCCAACAACCAGATTGGTTTAGGACTACGTGCCAGAATCCCCCCCCCTCCCTTTAAGCACCCGATATTCGGCACCTTCAACATCCATCTTGATAAACAGACGTTGGCCCAAGAAACGGCCAGCTAAAATATTGTCCAGAGTCGAAACTGGCACGACCTTCTTAAAGTGTGAAGAGTAACCCGCCCAATTTTTTACTAAAGAAGCTGACGGGCCAGATGCGCCGTACAGTGTTAACAGTTCTGGTTTCTCACCCAAAGCAAGCGGAAAAACCTCTGCCTTGTCTTGCCATCCATTGGCCATTAAATTCTTGAACAGACACTCTAGGTTCTGTTGTTGTGGCTCAAAGGCGACTACTGGTTTCCGATTTTGTAATGCAAGACAAGTGTAGTAGCCAAGATTAGCACCGATATCCACAAATAGATCCACTCGAGCCAGCAGCTTTGAAATTATCGCTGTTTCCTCTATTTCAAATTTCCCGATGCGCATCAACCTATACGCAGGATGAAAACCAGATGTTAGCTTGAAACCAAGAGGCGTCACCGTCTCGGTAGTCTTAGTCCAAATTCTTGTTCCCCAGAAATCTTTTAACAAATGAAATTTCCACTTCAATTTTTTTAAGTGGCGGAACAAAATAGTCATTTATTTTCTCTTGTAAGTAGTGGCAAATTTTTCAAATGCCAATAAACTTCTGATCTGCAATCAGGGCAAACTGCTCTTCGTTCGGCCCCCGGAATTTCGTGTACTGGTAGCGGTTCTCTGCAAACTTAAGCCCTTGTATCTCGTCCAGGAAAGTCGCATTGAAGGCAGCAGGGTCAACAAAAAATCCATTCACACCATTCCGATCCACAGTCACAAAACGGTAGCCGTAGCGTTCAAAAAAATTTCGCCAACCCGAGATTGAAACACCGTAATAAAGTTGTGTCGGGTGCGCTTTTTTAAAAGAAAAATTATCCTGGTACTCAATAGTCATGCTTCGCTCTGGCCCGAAGACCGAGTTGTATTCAACCGCAAATATTTTCGGGCGAAATCCCCCGTCTAGAATGGCTTTCGCAATATAATAATCGTTCCCGTCTATATCGAGCGAAAATACATCTGGATCATGATGGAATGCAATGGATTTCAAGTTACTCACGTTCTCCTGCGTCACAAACATATTGCGGCATTCAGCACCAATACTGTACCTGACGAGCATTCGCCTGGCACGCTCCATAAGCAGGGGATTACCTTCAATCATCAGGCCGTTATACTTTTCTGCCACAATAAGCCAGGCAGTGTTGTTTTCGATGCCATTTGCAGCACCAATCTCAATGAAATATCGGTTGCTGCTCAAGAGTTGTCGCCGTAAGACATCAAGAATGCCGTCCTCGCCATTTTGACTGAAGCCGGAAAACTCCCAAGTCGCAGGTTGCGTCAGATTGAGGTTCCTCGCAAGCATCATTGTTCCACCTTTGCTCAGAGCAATGCACATTCTCTGGCGGCCACGTGCATCCCATAAATATTCCACCAATTTCCTGATCATACTTCTCCCAATAATTCATTGACCATACTATCCAGTCTTCCGAAGCCAATTCTGACAGCCCCTGTTTCTTTTTGCCAGAAACTCAACTTGGGATGGCAGCTCAACTTCTCTAATAACTCTTTGATGGTAGCGCCCGAGCCATTGTCCACAATGACCGCCTCATCCGCTTGCTCCAGTAGCGCAGAAATATTTTGTGATTTCCACACCCGGGTGATAAGTGACAATGACCGCACAGATACTCATTTTTTAGCACGCAGATTCAAAGCTTGAAGTACATCTTTGATTAACGGGTTGCTGTGCTGAAACTGTCGATGCGAGATGAGTCACCCCAAAATGCCATCGGCTCATAATCAGAGTATGGGTAATGACCAAGGTTAAGAGTAATTTCCCACTTGTTTTCACGTAACCATTGCTCCACCAGCCCGCGCACCGAAATGGGATTCCCGGAACAAATGTTGATAGCCCCGATGTTACGCTGCGCCATTGCCATCTGAACAATCTGGCGGGTGACTTCTTCCACCGGCAAGTAGTCACGCAATTGTTCTCCGCCAGACATATTGAATACTCTGTCCCCGCGCAATACAGCCTGCTTTAGCATTGGGTAGAGCGAGGCACCGGATTGATCTTCACCATACATGTAAAAAAGACGCGCCCAAGTCAGATCGAATGGTTTAATCAACTTTAAGAAGTCTAGCTGCCGCCGCAATGCATCCTTGGCATAACCATAGGGGTTGTTCGGTTTGGTCGGCATATCTTCTGAAAGTGCGCCAGATTGTATGCCATATTCAAAACAGGTTCCGGTCACCAGCAGTGAAGGTAGCCCCAACTCAATCATGGTTTTAAGAAAATGGTATTGCCTTGGCAACTCGGTTTCAAAGTGATGCAATGATCTGTAATTTGGCAGACCATCCCAAGCAAGGTGGATCAAGACATCCGGACAACCCATTTGCTCAAAGCAATCTGGTGGGGAATGAGCAATGTCCATTTCTACAATATGGATGGTTTTACTCAATCCGGCTAACCGGGTCACGTCACGAGTCACGGCAACGATCTCTGCCCCATGCTCCAGCAATTCAGTTAATACATGCCGCCCAATAAAACCGCTGGCACCGGTTACCGAAATCTTCATATCGCCTCAACTCACCTTCAATGCTGGAACCGATGTAATGAATTGCCCACCCCATTCACGAATATAGGCTAACTGTTCAGTTATTTCAGTCCGCAAGTTCCAAGGCAGAATCAAGATGTAATCAGGCTTCTGTTCTGATATGTACGATTCGGCAACGATAGGAATACGGCTACCTGGCATATATTTTCCTTGCTTTGCAGGGTTGCGATCCACCACGAATGGAAGCAGGTCGGGTCTTACACCGGCATAGTTGAGCAGGGTATTGCCCTTAGCCGCCGCACCATATGCGATCACTTTTTTGCCTTGGTGCCCGGATTCAATCAGAAACGCAAGCAGATCATGCTTGATGCGATTGGCACGCTGTTGAAAATCAGCGTAGTACTGTGCTGTTTTCATGCCTGCGGCAGCTTCACGCCCAATCAGCGCTGCAACGGCAGCAGTGATCTCATGTTTACCCGAGTCTTTGCGCTGGGCAAATATACGCAAGCTCCCGCCATGCGTTGGAATTTCCTGCACATCAAATACCTGGAGTCCGTTGCGATCGAGTATGCGCGTCACAGCTGTCAATGATAAATAGGAAAAATGCTCATGGTAAATCGTATCAAACTGGGTCTGCTCCACCAGACGCATGAGATGCGGGAATTCAAACGTGGCGACCCCTTGCGGTTTGAGCACTTGCGCAAAGCCCATGACAAAGTCGTTGATATCTGGCACATGTGCCAGCACATTGTTGGCAGCCGTCAAATCTGCCCGCTTGCTCTGGGCAACCAGTGTTTGGGCAAGCTGGGAACCGAAGAATTCTCCGACGATAGTGATGCCTTTCGCACGTGCCGCAGCGGCAGTGCTGGCGGTAGGCTCAACACCGAGGCAAGGAATGCCTCTGGCTGTTACATACTGCAATAGATAACCATCATTCGCCGCCACTTCGATTACATTTGAACCGGTGTTTAAACCAAAGCGTTCTACCATTTCCGCAACATAGCGCTCAGCGTGTTGCAGCCAAGTGGTGGAAAATGAACTGAAATAGGCGTACTCAGCGTCGAAAAGTTCTGCTACGCCAGTATAATCCTCAGTTTGAACAAGCCAGCACTCGGTACATACCAGCACGCGGAGCGGAAACCATTTCTCCGGCGCACGCAGGGTTGCTTCAGTCAGGTAGGCATTCGAGGGCGGTGCGCTGCCGAGATCAATTAATGGCAGCGTCAACTTGGCGCCACAGTGACGACATTTCATAGAGAAATTCCCTCAAAATCAGGAGTAATCATTGGGTGCAAACGATCCCTATCGGAGAGTTCTGTGAGTGTAAGCGGCCAAATAATTCCCAGTCTGGTATCTGTAACATTCAGCGCAGCTTCTGCTTGTTGCATATAAGGCGCAGTATGCAGATAAATCAGCTCGCAATCTTCGGTCAACGCTTGAAACCCATGCGCGAATCCTTCCGGAATCAGCAAACTGCGTTGATTCTGTGCGCTAAGTACTTCGCCGTGCCAATGCAAGAAGGTGGGTGAGTTCTTGCGCAGGTCTACTGCCACATCGAATA
>VFJL01000039.1 GCA_009886095.1 Nitrosomonadales bacterium
ACTGCCCCATAAGTAATACAATGAGCGGGTCGGCTGGAAATTTAATGACCCTACAAACCCAAAATCTAACCCTGCAATATCCCGGCAAGCTGCTGTGCCTCGACTTGAATCTCACCGTCAATCCCGGTGAGTGCTGGGCCATACTTGGCCAGAATGGTTGTGGCAAGACCACTTTAATCCATGCGCTGGGTGGCTTACGTCACGCCGATAGCGGTGGCATGGGCAGCGTGACGCTGGCGGGAAAAGCGCTGCAAGCCTGGCCCCGGCGTGAGCTTGCCTGCAAGCTCGGCGTCATGTTGCAGGAGGAGCCTGGCGAGTTCTGGGGTAATGTACAGGAATACGTGTTGCTGGGGCGGCATCCGCACGTCAGGAATCTATTCGGCTGGGAAGTTGTTGACCAGGACATTGCGATTCAGGCCATCGGCCGTATGGAATTGACGGATCTCGCCCAGCGTCCGCTGGTTACGCTCTCCGGCGGCGAGCGCCAACGTGCGCGCATTGCTTTGCTGCTTGCTCAGTCGCCGCAGTGCTATTTGCTGGATGAGCCGCTGCAACATCTTGATCTGCGCCACCAGTTTTTCGCCATGACGTTGTTTAAGGAATTGGCCATGCAGGGCAGCGCGGTGATGATGGTGCTGCACGACATCACCTGGGCGAGCCGTTATTGCGACCATGTGCTGATGTTGTTCGACAATGGCCGCACCCTTGCCGGGCGCACAGAAGAAATACTCTACCGCGATAATCTGGAAACGCTCTACCAGTGCAGCTTGGAGGAATCCGGCACGGGGAACGCACGCCATTTCGTGCCGGGAATGGTACCGGGTGTATAATTCACAGCTTGACGCTTCCCACATTTCGTAATGATCCGTAAACTTCTTCATCGCGTTTTCAGCCGTAAGCCATCCGCTTCCGTTTCTACTCCCGGCACTTCTGGTGCCGAGTTGCGTATTATCCCGCGCAAACAACATGCTATTCCTCGCCATCACATCAGCCCCTGTGCGTCAAAAGTTACGTCAGAACTGCAGCAGGCAGGGTATTCCGCTTTCGTGGTAGGAGGGGCGGTACGCGATCTGCTGCTGGGGCTGGAGCCGAAGGATTACGATGTCGCTACTAATGCCACACCGGAGGATGTTCGCGCCGTGTTTCGCCGCTCGCGCATTATCGGTCGCCGCTTTCGTCTGGTGCATGTAATGTGTGGCTCTGAAACCGTGGAGGTATCTACTTTCCGTGGCGACTCATCCACTGACGAGGACAATGGGATCACAGCGAACAAGCATGCCGACGAGCATGGACGTTTGCTGCGCGACAATGTATTTGGCAGTCAGAAAGAGGATGCAGTGCGGCGTGATTTCACCGTAAACGCGTTATTTTACGATCCAGCCAAAGAAGAAATCTGGGATTATCTGAACGGCTACGATGACATCAAAGCGAAACGGTTGCGCATCATCGGCGACCCTTTACAGCGTTATCGTGAAGATCCGGTACGCATGTTGCGGGCGGTACGACTGGCAGCTAAACTCGGAATGCAGATTGATGAGGCCACCGCTGCTCCCATCGGCGACCTGGCCCCGCTGTTGCGAAATGTACCGCCGTCGCGGCTGTTTGATGAGATGCTGAAATTTCTGCTGTCCGGCTACGCGTTGGCCAGTGTGGTGGATTTGCGTGCACGCGGACTGCACCACGGTTTGCTGCCAATGCTAGATGTCATACTGGAACAACCATTGGGTGAGCGTTTCATTACACTTGCACTCAAAAATACCGACGAGCGCGTGCGACAGGAGAAGCCGGTGTCTCCCGGCTTTCTATTTGCGGCGCTGTTATGGCACGAGGTGCTGGCGCAGTGGAATATCCGGCAGGCTTCAGGAGAGAAACCAATGCTTGCATTGCAACAGGCAATGGATGATGTGCTTGCTGTGCAGGATAAAGAGCTTGCGATTCCGCGCCGCTATGATGTCATCATGCAGGAAATCTGGGCGATGCAGCTGCGCTTTCTGGGAAGAGGAGGGCGCAGGCCATTTCGTCTGCTGGAACACCCACGTTTTCGCGCGGCTTATGATTTCATGCTGCTGCGCTGCGAAAGTGGCGAGATAGATCCTGAACTGGGTCAGTGGTGGGAGGCGTTCCAGCGAGCCGATGCTGGTGAACGTGAAGCCATGTTGCTCAAGGATGAAGTACCAAAGAAACGCAGAAAACGCCGTAGCCGTCGCGAACCCGTGGCCGGAGATGGCGCCAGCCCCGACAGTTCAGCTGCAGATGCGGTGATATCTTGACGTCCGGTATCAAACCGCAATTGCTTTGTCATGCCTTGATTGCGCTAGGTAGCAATCTGGAAGACCCGGTGTTCCAGGTACAACGGGCTTTTGAAGAGTTGGCGCGGCTTCCTGTCAGTCGTTTGTTATTATGCTCTTCGCTTTACCGCAGCGCGCCAATAGGGCGACTTGATCAGCCTGATTTCATCAACGCCGTAGCGAAAATTGAAACCATGCTTGCGCCGCAAGACTTACTCAAAGCCCTGCTTGAGATCGAGCATCGCTGTGGGCGCCTGCGCCAATCGCTCAACGCTCCGCGTATCCTTGATCTGGATCTGTTGATGTATGATGATTTGCAATGCCACGAACCCGGTCTGACCCTGCCGCATCCGCGCATGCATCAGCGGGCATTCGTGTTGCAGCCACTCATGGAAATCGAGCCGGATTGCTGCATTCCCGGGCGTGGCGCGGTGGCTGAATTGCTGGCCACATGTGCCGGGCAACGGCTTGAACGAGCGCAACAGCAATGAAGCTGGAAATGTATCGTTACATCGTAGTTGAGGGTCCGATAGGCGTGGGCAAGACCAGCCTGGCAAAGCGTTTGGCGAATCATCTGAACAGCGCGCTGCTGCTGGAAAAGCCCGCCGAGAATCCGTTTCTCGAGAAGTTCTATAGCGATATTCCCCGTTACGCGCTGCCGACACAATTGTTTTTCCTGTTTCAGCGTGCTGCTCAGGTGCAGGGCTTGGCGCAAATGGACATATTTACCCAGACAACTGTGAGCGATTTTTTGCTCGACAAAGATCAACTATTCGCCGGACTTACGTTGAGCGACGCCGAGTACGAACTCTATCAGCAGATTTACCGTCACTTGCAACCCCAGGCCCAGTCACCTGATCTGGTGATTTATTTGCAGGCTTCTCCCGATACCTTGATGGAACGGGTAAAGCGGCGTGGCAGCGCTTTCGAGAAAAGGATTTCCGCAGAATATCTGTGGCGGCTGGCTGAAACTTACACACGGTTTTTTTATCAGTACGAAGCCGCGCCGGTGATGATCGTCAACAGCGAGAATCTCAATTTTATTGATAGTCGTGAGGATTTTGATTTATTGTTGCAGCGGGTAGAGCAGATGCGCGGTCCACGGGAATATTTTAACCGGGGATAGGGAGCTTCTGAACAGACCCTCCGCTACGCTCATATGGGGGCTTGTTCAGAGAATTCTCAGGAGGTCAACTATGCGAACCACACAAAGTACGCTACAAAAAATGCGTGATGATGGTGAGAAAATCGCTATCGTCACTTGCTATGACGCGAGTTTTGCGACAGTGCTGGAAAATGCCGGTGTCGATATTTTGCTGGTAGGCGATTCGTTGGGCAATGTGCTGCAAGGCAGAGAGACTACGCTGCCGGTGACGCTGGATGACATGATTTATCACACCCGTTGCGTGGTCCGCGGATCGAGCAAAGCATTTGTCATGGTCGACATGCCTTTTGGCACGTCGCAAATAACACCGGAGGACACCTTCGAGAATGCTGCCGAACTCATGGCGGCAGGCGCCAATATGGTCAAGATCGAAGGTGGCCACATCATGGCGGAAACGGTCGAATTCCTCACCCAACGTGGTATCCCGGTATGCGCCCACATTGGTCTGATGCCGCAATCAGTACACCAGTTGGGCGGCTATAAACTACAGGGCGAAAGCGATCATCAGGCAAAACAATTGATGACGGATGCAGTGTTACTGGAAAAAGCCGGTGCGGGTATGTTGTTGATGGAAGTTGTTCCGGCGGCACTTGCCAAAAAAATTACCAGGAAACTTTCGATTCCAACCGTTGGTATAGGTGCGGGTGTGGATTGTTCGGCACAGGTACTGGTGCTGTATGACATGTTGGGCATCTCCTCTGGCAGGAAAGCCAGATTCATGAAAAACTTCATGGCTGGCGCGGGCAGTATCCAGGCTGCAGTGGAAATTTATGTCAAGGAAGTGAAGGCCGGGAAGTTTCCCGGACCTGAGCATGGGTTCTGAGAGGCCGTGGAGATCATCACCGACATCCCAGCCCTGCGTTTATACCTCAAGCGCGAGTCTGTCATTGCTTTTGTTCCGACCATGGGTAACCTGCATGAAGGCCATTTGTCATTGGTGCGACTTGCGCAGCAAAAAGCAGATTGCGTGGTAGCGAGTATTTTTGTGAATCGTCTGCAATTCGCACCGACTGAGGATTTCGATCAATATCCGCGTACTCTGGCAGATGATTACAAGTTACTGGAAAATCAGGGTGTCAACGTGGTATTTGCACCTGATGAAAAAGGTATTTATCCGGTGCCACAGGAATTTCTGCTGGAACCACCATTGCTGGCGAATGAGTTGGAAGGCGAATTTCGCTCTGGATTTTTTCGTGGTGTGATGACGGTGGTATTGAAGCTGTTCAATATCGTGCAGCCCCAAGTGGCGGTGTTCGGCAAAAAGGATTATCAACAGCTGCAATTTGTGCGTGAAATGGTGCGGCAATTGAACCTGCCGCTGGAAATTATCGCGGGTGATACCGTGCGCGCGCCCGATGGCCTGGCACTGAGTTCGCGCAATCGCTATCTGAGTGGCGAGGAGCGTGCTGAAGCGGTGCGTTTGTATCGAGCCTTATCCAATATAAAGCAGGAAGTGGAAGCGGGTAACAGAAATTTTCAGCAGTCGTGCAAAAATGCGCAAGAGAATCTTGCCAGCAACGGTTGGAGAGTCGATTATATTGCATTGCGGCAACGCGACACCTTGGCCTCAGCAGGGGAGGGGGCCTCGGATCTGATGGTGTTGGCAGCGGCCTGGTTGGGCAGAACTCGGCTAATCGATAACCTGGAGATTGATGCCAGATGAATTAGCGCGGACTGATATGCTCCTGGTATCTTTCAGATTCTACTTGGGACAATTTGCGATGCATCGCTCTTCCACGGTTTTCTTGCCGCCACAACTCAGGAAGCAGGCATCCTGGACGAATTGGCAACCGCATTCCACCTCGCATTGTTCATGGCGTAACCGGTCAAATTCCCTGGCGCGGTCGGGCCGAATAGGCGGCGCAGGAGAATAGTAATATGGGGAGGAGTACCCTAGGCCGTACCAGGGAGAGCCGCCCCAACCCCATGAAGGGCCCCAACCCAAGGGATAGCCACCCCAACCCCAGGCGGAGCGTCCCCAGCCGAACGATTGGGAGAGACGGGAATTATTTAACTGTTGCCGGTAGGTATTGAATTCGCTTTCATAGCGCCTAACCGCTTCGTCATAGCGTTGTTCCGCCAGAGGTTCGATACGCTGTAGACATGCCTGGTAAGTCGACGCGCAGCCTTGCTGGCATGCCACCAGTTGTTGCGTGCATTTCCCCAGGCAAATAATGCCTGCGGGATCGGTCGGCGGCTCATAACGGTGAGTGATTTGATAGCGCGGCTCAAAGCTGGCACAGCCAAATAAACCGGCGGTCAGGATGATCAGGATTATGGCGCGCAGGGTGGGAAGCATGGTTATGCTCTCATCAGTATGGTTTTACGATTAACCGTCTGAGAAATCAGCCAGAATTAGAGATTCAATAATCTCCGGGTAATTATAATCCTATCGCCCCCGTACAAAATTTGTCTGTCAAATAGAATCCTGTGCGATCATTACGAAAATTTATGCAACATTCGGGTAGGAACCCTCCTTCAGCAGCCAGAGACAGGACTTGTTATGTCAATTAAATCCCGTATTCGCACTATCCCGCATTACCCCCATCAGGGAATAATGTTTCGTGATATTACCACGCTGCTGAAAGACCCGATTGGGCTGCGTGCGACCATTCAGGAGATTGCCAGCCGCTACCAGGAGTTAAAGATTGACAAAGTCGCTGGTATCGAATCACGCGGCTTTATCATTGGTACCCCGGTCGCTTACCAGCTTGGCCTGGGTTTTATACCGATACGTAAAAAAGGCAAGCTGCCTGCGGCAACGATCGGGCGCGACTATCAACTGGAATATGGCAGTGATCGCATCGAGATCCATGTGGATGCGATTCAGCCGGGCGACCGTATACTGCTGATAGACGATCTCATCGCTACCGGCGGCACGGCAGAAGCTGCCGCCGGGCTGATACAGGAGATGGGTGGAGAAGTGGTGGAGTGCTGTTTCGTGATCGACCTGCCCGATGTCGGCGGCAGGGTGCGGCTGGAGAAACTGGGGCACAAGGTATTTGCATTGTGCGAGTTCAGCGGCGGTTGAGCCAGCAACAAGCTTTTTCAGCCGGACTCCGGGCGGAAGGAATCTGCTATTATTTCGTCAGTGACTCAAGGCAACCGGTCAGCCGCCTGATTTCTTCTTCCGCATGGACTTGCGCGGTTATGTCGTACTGCACGCCCAGGTAATAAAGTAATTTGCCATTGGAATCAAACAATGGGGTAAGCGCGAGGTGGTTATAAAACAGCTCACCATTTTTCCGGTAATTTCTAAGCGTAACTTCGATGGGTTGGCAGTTCTTGAGTGCCTCCCGCAACCGAGGTAAATCCTCCTGATCACGATCCGCACCTTGCAGGAAACGGCAGTTTTTCCCTATGGTTTCTTCCTGGCTATAACCCGTCACCGTCTCGAAGGCTTTGTTTGCGTATACGAGTGGCATATCTTCCAGGTCGGGGTCAGACAGAGTCACGCCATTGACGCAGGAGTCCAATATTTTGGTCAGGATCTGCGGAATTAATCCGGGATCTTTTTCAACTATGAAAGTAGTCATCGCTTTTCTCCAATATTAATTTGTTAATATGACAGTGCGTTGAAAACGACACATATAAAAATCAAGAATCATGGCACTGGAGACTCGACAGTCTCGTTTTCAATCAATTGTTTGATATTTCTAACTGTTCTATCGGTGCCATCCTGCACCGCCAGACGAACAAGTTTCTCGAACGGCTTCATGTAGAGTTCCAGCCTGAGTAGTTCGAAAGTAAAGGTGATTCGGCTCGCCGATGCGGGACTGGCTGGCTCAAGAATATAATCGCAACGATAAGGGTTGGAAACGCCCTCAAAGCAAATGCGTCTGCCCGGTTGAAAAGCTGTGACCTTGAAAGTTGATTCTGAGCGATTGCCTTGATCGATACGAACCTGGCGGCACAGGGTGCCAAGCCTCATCGGCCCCTCTGTCAGAGATTTCAAGTCGAGAACTTCTGGTGACCAGCGTGGATAATTCTTGAAAAAATTGGTACCGACAAAATTAAAAATGTCGTCGCATTGTCGTTGAATGACTGCACCAGCTTTACCGGTAACCTGTATATCTTTAAGCAAACCGAACATAGAGTTGCCTCTCTCTGTGGTATTTATTCAAATCAGATAAGTGTCTATTCCTGTCAGCAACAAATCGTATTGAGCCTCCACCACTTCTTTGATCACCAGCGCTGGAATGCCACTGACTACGTTACCCTCCAGTGCCAGCCAGCCCACTGCATCGGTTGGCCCAAGACTGACGACATAACCCAGATCGTGGTGTAAATAGGGTTCAAGCAGTTTTAGCATTCCCGAGTGCCGCAGAATATTACGTGCCGCCAGTTTTCCTTTACGCACTGCGGATTGTGCCGACATGGTATTGGAGCCATAGGAATGATAGCTGGAACAATCACCCGCCGCAAAAATATTTTGCAGCGGCTCGTGATCGACCAGCACCTGCCCGAAGGCGTTGGCAGCAAGCAGATTGTCCGGTTTCTTGCCGAGGAACAGGAATGATAGCGCGGAAGGCAAAGCGAACTGTCGCCCGCTCTCCTTTTCTTCCAGCAGAATCTTGCCACCCTCCTGTCCACGGTAAAGCGTGTCAGGATGGAAATCGATACCCTGATCGCTCATGCGCGCTTCGGTATAGCGGGAGAAGCCTACGGGGAATTGTTTGAGCACCCGTTCCCCGCTGTCGATCAAGCGCAGTCTGCTGTTGATTTTCCGCCGATGGAGGAAATGAGCGATTTCAAACAGAAATTGAATTCCAGTAGCGCCCCCGCCGATTACGGAGATGGATTGTTCGTCTACGGTGTCTGTACTCAAATGACTGGTTAATAAATTTGCCCCACTGCTGGCCATGAAATCTTGCAGAACAAGAACATTCTCAGTACGCTCCACTTGCGTTGCAGCGGCACCCGATGCAATCAGAAGGTAGTCAAACTCCAGTATTTGGTCTTCGAGCGTAATAAATTTGTCGTTCTGCCATTGTTGCAGGGCAATTTCCTGCGGGATCAGTTCAGCACAGATATGACGGCAGCCAAAACGGCGTTCCAGAGCGGAAAAGGGTACTAGCACGTCCTCTAGTGGGAAGCGGAAAGTCTCATGCAGATGGGTGATCTTAACATGCTGGGAACGGGGGTCGATGATGGTGATGTCGGCCTCTGGCATGTAACGCAGCAGTGATGTCATTGCAGAGATTCCGGCGTAACCACCTCCTGCAATCACAATTTTGAGCTGTTTATTTTTAGGTACGTAAAACGGCAGAAAAGCCACAATTTCTCCTCGGCATATCTGGTGGTCAGTTATTGACTTTGCGGGTGGCACCCATTATCGGGAAGCGTAGCATAACTTTCCGGTGAGGACAGCGTACTTCTGGCACTTACTTCAGAGTTATATTCACAAACCGGCAAACAGGAACCCCGTCACGCAGTAGATGCGCGGTTAAATCTGGAAGTCCTGTTATTTTTGTGCCATGATTCATCGCGGTCTCCTGAATTGTTTTAGCTGTTTGCAAGGCAACGTTCTTGTGAGCAACAAAGTATTCCTGACGAAATACGGATTTTTAGAAATGACCAAGCGAATCCTGTCCAACTGCCGGATTTAGGATTGTCAGTGTGGGCAGAGGCTGGAGCTGGACTGGCCCAGATAATTTATAAATTGAGGAAATGATTCATGGATGCAAAGCTGCTCGACATTTTAGTATGCCCGCTGTGCAAGGGCCCATTACTATACAAAAAAACCGAGAATGAGTTGATCTGCAAGGCTGACCGACTGGCCTTTCTCATCAAGGATGGTATTCCGGTGATGCTGGAAGACGAGGCACGCAAACTGCCCGCCGAAGAAGAAGTTTAGCCCGGAAAAATTTCGCTACGGATATATACAAAAATGAATCCAGTTACCGCTGCCGTTCTTGGCGCTGTCGTTGCTGACTCTGCCACGCTTGGCCTGCACTGGCTTTATGACCCTGTACGCATTACAGAGATTGAAGCAAGGAAGGGATTGGTGTTTTTACCACCCGATGCAACCGACTACGCCGGCGCCAAGGGTTACTTCGCACATGGCGGCAGAGTAGCTGGCGAATCGAGCGGGTACGGTGAGGTGTGCCTGTTGATGCTCCAGCATCTGGCGAAGCATGGGGAGTTTAAGCGGACTGAGTACCAGACCGAATACCGCGCACACTTTGGGCCAGGCGGTGCGTTCGTGGGTTATGTTGATTCGCCCACCCGCCTGACGTTGCGCACGTTATTGCCGCTTGAGCCGACGGCATTTCCGGCGGCATCCGGTGCCAATGACGATCAGTTTGCGGCACTGGCAGCGCTACCGGCACTGGTGGCGACCCACAGCGGATCGCTGGTAGCGCTGATGGAGCGAGTCGAAGAGGTCGTGCGCATCACCAATAACAATACGCTGGCGGTTACTGCCGCGCAATGTTCCGCTGTGGCGTTGTTTGAAGTGCTGCGTGGTACACCGATTGCGCAGGCATTGGCGGGCGCCTTGCCGTTTGCAGGTAATACTCTTAGGCCGCTACTGGAGCAGGCGCTCGCCGTGCCAACATTGGATAGCATTGCAGTTGCGGCGCGCTTTGGTATGGCTTGCCATGTCGCAGAGGGCTTGCCAGTGGTTTTCCATATCGCGCAGCATGCACGGGATTACCGCAGCGCAATTGAGGACAACATTCGTGCTGGGGGAGACAACTGCGGCCGTAGCATCATGCTCGGTGCCATCGTGGCAGCGCATATGGCAAAGCAGGGCGGCTCTGCGTCTCCCATCCCGCTGCAGTGGTTGGCGCGCTATCGCAAGTTGGTTGCCGCAATTGATGCATGCACGGCACTTTAGTCCGATATTTTATGTATGTGCGGCATGCATGTGCATGCAAGTCTGCTGGGCTGATCTTGAACAGCAGTAAAGTGAGTAGGGGGCATGATGCTCCGATTACGCCGGATCACCTCATTTCTTTTTCATATAAAATGTAAACTCTCCTGTTGTCTCTAACAAGAGCAGCAGTTCATTCCCCGTCTGATCGGCGAAAACCTGAAAATCAATGGTTGCACCGGGATCGGTGGCAGCAATTTTCAGCACTTGTCCGGTGGTCATATCCGCCAGAGATTTCTTGGTACGCAGGATCGGCAGCGGGCAAAGCAAGCCCCGCACGTCCAGTTCCTTGTCGAAATTCATGTTTTTTCTCCTGGCTCGTTAATTACAACGTCCTATAATAATCAATTGATTACAGAAATGCTACCTGCGCGAGTTCGGTAAATATGAAAACGTAATGCTGAAGATGAGTTAGGATAACGCATCTTTGATAGTTCGATCATCATGCCAGTCAATATTACGCCTCCCTTACCCGAACAATTGCTGCCAATAAAGGGCGTGTCGCTCGGCATCGCCGCAGCGGGAATCAAGAAATCCAATCGCCAGGATTTGCTGGTGATTGTGCTGGATGAGGGTGCGCAGGTTGCCGGCGTGTTTACGCAAAACCGCTTCTGTGCTGCACCTGTGATAGTGGCTAAAGAGCATCTCTCCCATTCCGATTCAAAATTCTCAATCCGCGCATTGGTGATCAATACCGGTAACGCTAATGCCGGTACTGGCGAACAAGGGATTGCCTGCGCCCGCTCTACCTGTTTCGAGCTGGCCAGATTGCTGGGTTGTAATGTGCGGCAGGTGCTGCCATTTTCCACCGGCGTCATTATGGAACCGCTGCCGCTGGAGAAAATTGTTGCAGGCTTGCCCATCGCGCTGGCTAATCTCAAATCGGATAACTGGTTTGCTGCGGCGCAGGCGATCATGACCACCGATATTGTGCCCAAGGCAGTGTCGAAGCAGATTGCACTCAACGGCACTACTGTGACCATTACCGGGATTGCCAAAGGCTCCGGCATGATTCATCCCAATATGGCGACCATGTTGGGCTATGTGGTGACTGATGCGGCTGTGAGCCAGCCGTTGTTGCAGCAGATGGTGCGTTATGCGGCAGATAGCTCGTTTAATCGCATCACCGTGGATGGAGATACTTCGACCAACGACGCTTTCATTCTGATCGCAACGGGTCGTGCTGGCCATGCGGAAATCACAGAAAAGCGGAGTGCCGAATTCAACCTATTGCAACAGGCGGTGACGGAGGTTGCAGTGCAACTTGCGCAGGCTATTGTGCGCGATGGTGAAGGCGCGACCAAGTTCATTACGGTGCGGGTTGAAAATGGGAAAACTCAGAATGAATGTGCCAAGGCTGCATATGCCATTGCCCATTCGCCGCTGGTAAAAACCGCTTTCTTCGCCTCTGACCCGAACCTGGGTAGGATACTCGCAGCCATCGGTTACGCGGGCATTGATGATCTTGACGTGAGCAAGCTGCAACTTTATCTTGATGACGTTCTGGTTGCGGAGAATGGCGGCAGGGCACAAAGCTATCTTGAGCAGGACGGTCAACGGGTGATGCAGCAAGCTGAAATTGTTGTGCGGGTTGTGCTCAATCGGGGACATGAATCAACCACGGTATGGACCTGCGATTTTTCCTATGATTATGTTAAGATTAATGCGAGTTATCGCAGCTAATGTTTAATCTCTGCGGGTTTAATTGATGACAAAAAATAAAATGAATATGAAAGTGGGTGCAGGTGAAATAAAGAAACTCCAAACTCAGTGAGCCAATGACTCATCAGGTGACCTCTCATCAAGACCGCAAGCAAAACGACCTACTCGCAGCCGTCATGGCCTATGACTTATGGTTTTTTCTGGCGCGGCATGACATCAAGATAAAATATCGACGTTCAAAAATTGGACCATTCTGGATAACACTCAGTATGGCGATTTTCTGCGTCGTGCTGGGAGTGGTCTTTAGCCAGCTATTCAAGATAGAAACCTCCGAGCTTTTGCCTTTTCTTTCGATTGGGCTGGTTGTGTGGGGTTTGGTTGCCAGTAACGTGAGCGAAATGCCTAATCTGTTTGTTGATAATGCCTCCTATATCAAAGAGATGCGTATTAACCCGCTGATTATTCTGTTGCGTGCACTGACTAGAAACGTCATTGTTTTTGGACACAACCTGCTTATTGTGCTGGGAATCTATCTGTATTTTGGCATCTGGCCAGGTTGGGTTGGGCTGTTAGCCCTGCCTGGTTTTTTTTTGGTATTGCTCAATCTGGCAGTAATCGGAATCCCGCTTAGTATCATTGGCGCTCGATTCAGGGATCTCGCACAGATCACCCAAAGTATTCTTCAAGTTGTGTTCTTCATTACTCCGATTTTCTGGTTTCCACGCTTGTTCGGGGATACCAGTTGGGTCATTGCGGCGAATCCCATCGCCTACTTTATTGATTTGGTAAGATCCCCTCTTTTAGGTAATCCCCCAGAACTCATTTCTTGGGGAGTGGCGGTACTGACACTTGCAATCACTTCACTCATTGCGGTGTGGGTCTATCGAAGCAAAAGTACTCGCATCGTTTTCTGGGTATGAGACTGATTGCATGAGTTCGATTGAAGTTAGCCACGTGTATCTTGATTACCCACTAGTCGGTATCGGTAGCCGTTCGCTAAAAAATCGCATTCTCGGTGCTGCAACAGGTGGACTAATCTCTGCCGGCACGACAGTTCCCATTGTCAGTGCGCTCAGAGATATAAATTTTTTTCTTGAGGAAGGCGATCGACTGGGCCTGGTGGGCCATAACGGCGCAGGAAAATCCACGCTACTCAAAGTGCTGGCTGGCATTTATCAGCCGACATTAGGCTCCATGCGAGTAAAGGGCCGGGTTGTTTCCACTTTGAATATTTCTCTCGGTATGGAGCCAGAAGCTACCGGCTTCGAGAACATCATTATTCGAGGGCTTCTGCTTGGCATGAAGCGTTCAGAAATACAAAGGAAACTGGATGGTATTGCCGCATTCACCGAACTCGGCGAATACCTCGATCTGCCGGTCCGCATTTATTCTTCAGGTATGGCGACACGCCTTGCCTTTGCCACCGTGACGGCTATGGATTCAGACATTCTTTTAATGGATGAAGTTATTGGAACTGGTGATGCCGCTTTCACAGACAAAGCAGAAAAGCGACTGAACGAATTCATTAACCGAAGCAAAATTATCGTTCTGGCCTCCCATGCCGATACAATAATCCGAAAACTCTGCAACAAGGCTTTATTGTTGGAGCATGGGCAGATTGTTGCTGCGGGGAGTGTTGAAGAGGTAATTGGTATTTATCAACAGCGCACGGAACTTGCCCGTGGAAACGAATTTCTTAGTAGTAGTTCAATTCAGGTTAATACTCATGAGCGCATTGCTTCACCTCAAATATGAGTAATTTGCAGATGACCGACTGTTGAAGACTATGCAACCTGGAGCATATGATTTGGCTGGTCTGCCGCAAATTGATAGCGCGCTGACAGCATATTCATGCCCATATTAGCTACTCCCTGCTAGCCGCTATTTCTTAGTCCAGCGGCGACGCCGTTGATGGTGAGATGGATTGCACGCTGTACCATTTCGCCGGTATCACCAGCACGATAGCGGCGTAGCAGCTCCACTTGCAGATGGTTGAGCGGATCGATGTAGGGAATGCGGTTACGGATGCTGCGCGCTAAAGTGGGATTATCCTGCAGCAGTTCAGTGTGGCCCGTCACGGCAAACAACCATTTCACGCTGCGATCCCATTCCGCCTCAATACGACCAAAGATTTCTTCGCGCAGCTTAACGTCCGTCACCAGTTCAGCGTAGCGGGAGGCGATGCCCATATCGGTTTTTGCCAGCACCATGTCCATGTTGGACAGCAGTGTTTGCAGAAACGGCCAGACGCGATGCATTTCCTGCAGCAGTTCCAGCCCTCGTTCGCCCTCATGCTGGACGAATACCTCCACTGCCGAGCCAAAGCCATACCAGCCGGGGATCATCGCGCGGCTGACGCTCCAGCTGAATACCCATGGGATCGCACGCAGATCTTCGATTAGATCAGATTGCTTGCGTGAAGGTGGGCGGCTGCCGATATGCAGTCCGGCGATTTCTCTGATCGGAGTGGACTCTTGAAAGTAGCGCTCAAAGCCGGGAGTTTCATATACTAGGTTGCGGTAAGCGGCGAGCGCATTACCAGCCAGCACTTCCATGACCTGATGGTAACCGGCAGCGCGTTCGCCCAGGATATCGTGGCTCAACAAGGTAGCCTCGATGGTGGCAGCTACCAGCGTTTCGAGATTACGTCGGCCGATTTCTGGATCGGAGTATTTGCTGCCGATAACTTCGCCCTGCTCAGTGATGCGTATCTGTCCGTTGACGCTGCCCGGTGGCTGCGCCAATATCGCTTGGTAACTCGGTCCGCCACCGCGCCCGACCGTGCCGCCACGGCCATGAAACAGACGCAACTCGATCTTATGCTTGGCGAATACCTTGGTCAGCTCGGTCTCGGCCTTATACAGCTCCCAGTTGGCGGCGAGGAAGCCGCCGTCTTTGTTACTGTCGGAATAGCCCAGCATTACTTCCTGCACGTCGCCGCGAGAATCGAGTAGTTTGCGGTAGTAGGGCAGTGAGAATAACTCATCCATGATGGTGCCGCAGCCGCGCAGGTCGGTGATGGTCTCGAACAACGGGATGATATTGAGATGTAGGCAAGGGGTTTCCCCGGGTTGGAGTAGTCCCACTTCCTTTAGCAGCAGCGCAACTTCCAGTACATCGGAGACACCATCAGTTTTGGAGATGATGTAATTGGGTAGCGCAGCGCGACCGAAACGTCGATGAATTTCTGCCGCTGTTTGCAGAATGTGCAGTTCACTGCTGGTGGTATCAGAATAATCCAGATAAGGTGAGAGCAGTGGGCGCGGGCTGCTGATTTCGGTCAGCAGGCAGCGTGTGCGTTCCGCCTCGGTCAGTGCAGGATAGTCCTGGCATTGCGCGCCGTGCTTGAATAATTCAGCCACCACGTGCTCATGCACGTTGCTGTGTTGACGCATGTCCAGCGGCGCCAGGTGAAAGCCGAATACTTCCACTGCGCGCTGCAAGTGGCGCAGTGCTCCGCGCGCCAGCAATTCCGATTTGTGCTGCTTAAGCGAACAAATCACAATGTCCAGATCATGCACGAACTCCGTGCTGTTTGCATAAGGCTCAACAGGCTCGACCGAGCGTCGCTGTGTGACGGCATGACCAAGTCGGTGACTGGTGGCGGCGAGGCGCGCATAAATACCGATCAATGCGCGTCGGTAAGGCTCATCGGCACGACTGTCAGCGCGGTCGGGCGAGGCCTCCGCCAGCTCCGCCAGATCTCCGCTCACCTCCACTAGACGGTCGGTCAGACTCAGCCTGCGGCCAATCAGGTGTACTTCACCTATATAGAAATCAAGTGCCAGTGCCGATTGACGCTCGGCTGCATGCAGCATCACCTGATGGGTGACGTAGGGATTGCCGTCGCGGTCGCTGCCTATCCAGCTGCCTATCCGCAGAAACGGTGGAACACGCGGGGCATTCACACCCATGCGGCATTCGAGCAGATCCTCGATTTCCGCATAGAGACGCGGCACTTCGGTGAGAAAGGTATAGCGGTAATAGGCGAGGCCATTTTTAATTTCATCATGCACCGACAGACGCGCCGAGCGCAGCATGCGGGTTTTCCACAGGATTTGAATAGCGCGACGCAGACCCTCCTCGTTATCGTGCAATTCATCAGGCGTGAGCTGCATGCGGTCACGCTCATTCATCAGGTGCGCGATGGTCAACTGCCAATCAAGGATGCTTCTGCGCTGTACTTCAGTGGGATGCGCGGTCAATACTGGCGATACCACCGCCTTGGCGAAAAACCTGGCTAAGGTGTCACTATCAGCTCCGCTGGATAGAACCCGGTCCAGCGCCAGCGCCACGCTGCCGGCCTGAGGTGGCGATCCGGCGCAGAGGTGAGCGCGGCGGCGGCGGTTGTGGTGAATGTCCTCGGCAATGTTGGAAAGTTGTGAGAAGAAACTGAATGCACGCACCACCGCGACAGTAGCCTTGTTGCTAAGCTGATTGAGTATCGTATCAAGCTCTTGCCGCGCCTTGGGATCCTGCTCGCGCCGAAAGCGGATTGCAGTCTGGCGAATGTTTTCGACCAGTGCAAAAGTAGGCTCACCCTCCTGTTCGCGCAAGGTGTCACCTAACATGCGTCCCAACAGGCGGATGTCCTCACGCAGAGGCAGATCCTTGTCATCGTTGTGATTTTTTTCGGAACTGTTAATCCCGGGAGTAAGGGAACTCATCGCGCCATACCTGGTGTAGTAGGAATATGGACGAATCCCCGCTGCGCTTCGAGCCAAGTCAGTGCCGACCGTGCTAAAATAAACGGCAAACGCAGGTCGCGTAATTTTCTCATCGTAATATACATGCCCAATTCATCCATGCTCACAACAATCGTTATCGCTACACGGGAAAGTGCCCTTGCTTTATGGCAGGCAAATTTTATCCGGCAATGGCTGATGGAATTATACCCGCAAACCGCAATCAGCATACTCGGCATGACAACACGCGGTGATCAGATACTCGACACTTCGCTCTCTAAAATTGGTGGCAAGGGACTGTTCATCAAGGAGTTGGAGCAGGCATTGGAAGAAGGGCGAGCGGATATCGCGGTGCATTCGATGAAAGACGTGCCGATGCATATGCCACCGGGATTCGCACTGGCTGCCATTGGCGAACGTGAAGATCCGCACGATGCTTTTGTTTCCAATCGCTATACCAGTCTCGACGCGCTCCCTGCTGGCAGCGTGGTGGGTACTTCCAGTTTGCGGCGTGAAAGCCAGTTGCGTGCGCGTTTTCCGCATTTGCAAGTGCAGCCGCTGCGTGGCAACGTGCAGACTCGTTTACGCAAACTGGATGAAGATCACTATGCCGCAATCATTTTAGCGGCAGCGGGGCTAAAGCGGCTGGGACTGGCCGCGCGTATTGCCACGCTGTTGAGTTCTGAGTTAAGTCTGCCGGCAGTGGGGCAGGGGGCACTTGGGATAGAATGCCGCGCCGATCGAACCGATCTGATAAAGCTCATGCAACCGCTGCATCACTTGAAAACCGCCCAATGTGTGGAGGCCGAACGCGCCATGAGTCGTGCGCTTAATGGCAGTTGTCAGGTGCCGTTGGGTGGTTTTGCAGAAATTGCCGATGGTGTGCTGCGGTTGCGCGGGTTTGTCGCCAGCCCTGATGGAACACGCATGGTTAGTGGTGAATTGAGTGGCAAACCGGAATCGGGTGTGATCATGGGTGCACAATTGGCGCTGAATTTAAAGGCGCAGGGTGCGGCAGAAATTCTGGCGGAATTAGAATGAGTACGCTGGAAGCCGCGAGCTATCCGTGACTAAGCCGCTGACCGGGATCAATATCTTGGTTACGCGGCCAGCACATCAGGCAGGCAATCTTGCCGCTATGATTCGTGCAACGGGTGGTATGCCGGTATTATTTCCAGTACTGGAAATCTGCGATGTGAAAGATCCACTTCCGCTACTCGATTTAATCGCACGTCTGGATGAATTTGACCTGGCGATTTTCATCAGTCCCAACGCAGTCAACAAGGCGATGAATCTGATACTCACAAAACGGGTGCTGCCGCCTGGACTGAGAGTTGCCACTGTCGGCCAGAGCAGTGCCAAGGATCTGAAACAGTTTGGTATCAGTGAAGTGCTTGCACCCACTACCCGTTTTGACAGCGAAGCATTACTCGACATGGCAGAATTGCAGCAGATTGAGGGCAAACATGTAGTAATCTTTCGTGGCGACGGCGGCCGCGAATTGTTGGGGGATACGTTGGTGAAACGTGGCGCTACAGTCGAATATGCGGAATGTTACTGCCGCGCCAGATCCAACGCTGATATTGCACCGCTGCTGCAAGCTTGGGAAAATAACGCGATGCATGCCATTGTCGTGACCAGCAGTGAAGGGCTACGTAATTTGTTTGACATGGTTGGCGATTCTGGCCAATTCTGGCTTAAAAGAACTCCTTTATTTGTATCGCATGAGCGCATAGTGCAGGTTGCGAAGAAGCTCGGATTCGTTGATGTGATACTTGCCACGACGGGTGACGAGGGGTTGCTACAAGGTTTGTTAGCTTATTTCGATCCGGGAGCGGGAGTCATAGTTGGTTCTCCACAGAAGCCATGAACGCAGAAACTCAATCCGGCACTGCCGATAAACCACAAAGCTTGCGCAATCGCATCAACCCGCTGATGGTCGTTGCCATGCTTATTATCGTTGCCATCGTGGTAGCGTGGCAGTGGTATGACACCCGCAGCCAGATCACGGGCTTGCAACAGGAGTTGGCAAAACGATTGGCGGAGGCGGATGCTTCCGGCAAAGAATCGCGTAATCTAGCGGCAGAAGCGCGTGAGGCAGGTCGCCAGGCAGATACCAAGCTTAGTCTGCTCGAAGCTAAACTGGCTGAATCACAGAGCCAGCAAGTGGCGTTGGAAGCACTCTACCAGGAGGTGGCGCGTAATCGTGATGAAGTGACGCTGGAGGAAGTAGAGCAGTTGCTGCTCATTGCCAGCCAACAACTGCAACTGGCCGGCAATGTGAAAGCTGCGTTGATCGCGATGCAGGAAGCCGATGTCCGTTTGCAACGCATTGATCGTCCGCAGTTATCACCCCTACGTAAGGTCATGTTGAAGGACATGGATTTGCTGAAAGCTGCGCACTATGTCGATACAGTGGGAATCAGTCTGCGTATTGACACTCTTGCCGTCGCAGTAGCAATGCTGCCGTTGGCGATGGAAATCCGTCCGCCGGAAACCAACCCTGTTCCGGAACCAATACCAGTAGCGGAGAGCGTCTGGTTTAAGTTCGCGCGCGAGGTCTGGGGAGACATGAAGCAACTGGTGCGTATCCAGAATATGGACAAACCGGATTTACCGCTGTTAGCGCCATCACAAGCATATTTTCTACGTGAGAATCTTAAGTTGCGGCTTTTATCAGCGCGACATGCCTTGCTCGTACGCGATACGGCAAGTTTCAAGACGGATATCAAAGCCTGTCTGGACTGGATCAACCGCTATTACGACAGTAAATCGAAGCCTGCCACCAATATGCTGGAGGCATTGCGCCAGTTGCACGACAGTGAGATCGGCATAGAGTTACCTAATATTTCAGCCAGTCTTGACGCAGTGCGTAATTACCGTCTGGCACGCGAACGGGGAAGCAGATGAAACTGGTGTTCTGGCTGCTGGCGTTGTGTATCGCGGCAGTGGCGGTGGCGCTTGCAGCCAAATATAACACTGGCTATGTGTTGTTGGTAGTACAGCCTTATCGAATCGAACTTTCACTTAATCTGCTGGTGGTAGTCCTGTTAGTGGCATTTATAGTTGGCTATTTTGTGGTGCGGTTGATCGGAATTACCCTGTGGCTACCAACGGAAATACGCGAATCTCGTCTGCGCCGCCGCCGCGAGAAAGCGCGTGCAGCTATGCTGGATGGACTCAAGGCCTTCTTCGAAGGACGTTACGCCAAAGCCGAAAAATATGCCGCTGCCGCACTGGAACTGAGAGAGTCGCCAACGGTTAGTGCGATCAACGCGGTTGTCGCGGCCCGTTCTGCACACGAGCTGAGAGAGTATTTGCGACGCGATGAGTTTATTGCCGTGGCAGAAAATGACGCGCCGGAAGAAATTGCATTACGGTTTATCACCCAAGCCGAGCTATTGTTGGATGAGCGCCATCCCACAGAAGCCTTGAAAGTATTGCAGGCCTTGCATCCTGCTGGAGTGCGTCAGCACACTGCAGTATTGCGGCTGAAATTGAAAGCACAGCAACAGCTGAAAAATTGGGATGTAGTACTGGATCTGGTCGGGCAACTGGAACAGCGTAACGCCTTGGACAAGACCCTGGTCGAGCAATTGCGGCGCAATGTCCATCTGGAAAATCTCAAAAGCAAAGTAATAAGTCCACAGCGGTTAAAGGACTACTGGCAAGCTATCCCTGCAGCAGAGAGAAAGGACAGCAAGCTGGCTGCCGTCGCCGCTCAGGCATACATGGCGCTGGGTGAGTGCGTGGTTGCTCATCAGATCATCGAACAGAGTCTGGATAGACAATGGGATTCGGAACTTATCGGTCTTTATGCGGAATGCTTGAGGGGAGATGCGGTCGGACAGATCAAGCGCGCTGAAGCGTGGCTCGAATCCCATGCCGACGATGCTGGCCTGCTGCTTGCTCTCGGTAAGCTTTGCTTCCATTGCGAGTTGTGGGGAAAAGCGCAGAATTATCTGGAAGCGAGTCTGTCGCTGGAGCCTAGTCACCTGGCTTACTTGGTGCTGGCGCGGTTAAACGAGAAAATTGATAAGCCTGAGTTGGCAAGAGAGCATTATAACAAGGGGCATGAGTTGGTATTAAAGCAGCTGGAAATACCCGGGGCAGGGTAATTAAAAATTGTACACTCTACCCCATCCAGTCGCCGGATTTAGGATCATCTGGGATTATGCTGACTCACTTGGCGAAAAGGTAAATTTGTCAGAGAAAAATTCGTCTTCCGGCAGGTTACGCAATTGGGTGAAATCTTTGTGGGCGGCTCCTACCATTACCGGCGCACCACAGGCATATACCTGATATCCGCTGAGGCTGTCGAAATCCTGCAGTACGGCTTGATGCACCAAGCCGGTCCGACCACGCCAGTTATCTGCCGGTTGCGCTTCCGATAGCACCGGGATGAAAGTAAAATTATCGTGCGTCTGTTGCCAGCTTCCCGCCAGCTCCGCCAGATAAAGATCAGCTCTGGTGCGGGTGCCCCAGTAGAGCACCATTTGCCGCTCGCTGCCACGCATATTGTCCCCGTGGAAGATGTGCTCGATCATGCTTTTAATCGGTGCGAAGCCGGTACCGCTGGCAACGAGTATGATCGGTTTGTCCGAGTCTTCGTGTAGAAAGAAAGTGCCAAGTGGTCCTTGGAAACGCAGAATTTCCTTTTCTTTCATGGAAGTGAATACGTGCTCGGAAAAGGTGCCGCCGGGATAGTTACGCACGTGCAATTGCAGCAATTCATCGTCATGCGGCGCATTGGCCAAAGAGAAGCTCCTGCGTTTGCCGTCTTTCATCAGAATGTCGATATATTGCCCGGCGAGAAACTGCAGGCGTTCGTTGGTCGGAAGTTTCAGGGAAATGATCATTACGTCGGGTGCGACCCGTTCCAGTTTGTGTATGCGGCACGGCAGGGTTCTAACCGCGATATCCTTGATCGCACCGATTTCACGAGATTCGATCACTAGTTCCGACAACGGCAAGGCGCAGCAGAACAGTGCCATGCCTGTTTGCTTCTCTACCTCAGTCAGCGTATCTGCATTATGCCTGCCGAAATCAACTGTTCCCTGTATGATTTTGCCTTTGCAGCTGCCGCATGCACCGTTACGGCAGCCATAAGGTAGTGGGAAGCCATGGCGAAGTGCAGCTTGTAACACGGTTTCGCCGGGTTCTGCAGTGAAAAAGTGGCCGCTGGGTTGGATGGTGATTCGATATGACATTGGCTGGTAAACGTTGCAACAAAAATAACTGGTAGTCAATAAAATTGATGGGTATAAAACGAACGCTTTTAATCGTTGGTTGCGGCGACATCGCCTTACGTGCGGCGCCTCTGTTACAGGCGCACTACCGGCTGCTGGGGTTGTGCCGCAGAACGGAAAGTTGTCGTCAGCTGCGTCTGCACGGAATTACTCCAGTGTCAGGAGACCTCGATAATTCCAAGAGTCTCGTCAAGCTCGCGGGTATGGCTCACGCGGTGCTACATCTGGCACCGCCACCGGATCATGGCAAGCACGATACACGCACAACCAATCTTCTGGCAGCACTAACAAAACGATCGAAACCAAAGGAGAGAATATTACCACAACAGCTGGTCTACATCAGTACCAGCGGGGTGTACGGCGATTGCAGTGGCGCATTGATAGATGAAACTCATCCGATCAACCCGCAAACCGAGCGGGCAATGCGCCGGGCCGATGCAGAGAGGCAGGTGCGTGAGTGGGGGTTGCGCAATTGTGTGAGCGTTTCAATTCTGCGTGTGCCGGGAATCTATGCCACTGACCGCCTGCCGCTGGCCCGTTTGCGGGAGGGTGTGCCGGCACTGTTACCGGAAGAGGATAGCTATACCAACCACATCCACGCTGATGATCTTGCTGCCAGCCTTTATGCCGCATTGCGCTACGCAAAGCCAGGGAGGGCCTACCATGTCTGCGATGATTCGCATTTGAAAATGGGGGAGTATTTTGATTTGGTGGCGGATCAGTTCGGTTTGCCGCATCCACCGCGTATTGCTCGCGCCGAGATCAATGGGCGCATATCACCCGGCATGCTGTCATTCATGCGCGAATCGCGGCGCCTGACGAACACGCGCATGAAGCATGAGTTGCATGTAAATCTGCGCTACCCGACCGTGGTCGCCGGCATTGCTGCGAGCGCAGCAATCAGCCCGGAAAGCGGGTAAAATCCTGCCTGCTGGTCTAACTGGTATCAACGTCCGATGGCCTATCCGATAGAGCTCTTACTCGTCATTACCAATTTTCCAGATAGGGTAAGCGCCTTGGCGCTTGCGCAAAAACTGGTCGATGAACGGCTGGCTGCGTGCGTTAACGTACTGGCTGACTGTACTTCTGTCTATCGCTGGCAAGAAAAAATTGAGAACGCCAGCGAGGTGCCGGTATTCATCAAGATCTTGGCGCAGCATTATCCCCGGGTGGAGCAGGTGATAAAGGCGATGCACCCTTACGAACTCCCGGAAATTATTGCTGTCCCAATAAGCGATGGTTTGCCCGCTTATATGCAATGGATAGCCAAAGAGAACGCTGGTCTTTCCGGATAAAATATGAATAAAATCGCTTTACCTATGCGCTTGCCCCGCTACCTATTGCTGCTACTTTGTGCTGTCAGCATCAATGTTTTTGCCGAAGAGGGGAAATCTTTCAACCTGCTGTCCGGACTGCAACAGCTCGGCGTAAATCTCAGCCAAAACGAAGAAGAGCTGTTGCCGCCGGATCAGGCTTTTAAGCTTACGGTCAGGGTACGTGATGCGAATACGCTGGTAGCAGATTTCGTGCCGGCGAAAAACTATTACTTTTATCGCGATAAAATTGTACTCAAGTCACAAAACAGCGAAATATTTATTGAAAAAATATCGCTGCCCCAAGGGGAGATGAAGAGTGATTTGACCTTTGGCCAAGTCGAAGTTTTTCATAAACCGTTCCAGGCGGTAATTTCCCTGAAGCGAGCGGTGTCAGCAACGAACCAGTTGACTCTTGCCGCTACCTATCAGGGCTGCAACGAACCGATAGGTGTGTGCTATGCGCCCATCAGCAAGGTAATTGAGCTAACACTGCCAGCGGTGCGAGCTGTGGCCGGAGCGGTGGCTGAAGCGGTCAGCAACGATGCGGTCGCTGCCAAGCCGGATGCTACTGCGGAACTGTTTCTATCTCCGACCGGGTCTCCTGTCATTGAGACAGAATCAAACAGAATTGACCAGATGTTCGAGAGTGGCAGTTTCTGGCTGATTCTGACCGGTTTTTTTGGTATTGGCTTGCTGCTTTCGTTCACTCCTTGTGTATTCCCGATGTTTCCTATTCTGTCGGGGATCATTGCGAACAGGGGGCAGCATATTACCAAGACCCATGGTTTCATTCTGGCATTGGCCTACGTCATGGGGATGGCGCTTACTTATGCCGCTGCAGGCGTGGCAGCTGGACTTTCTGGTGCAATGCTGTCTGCAACCCTACAAAATGCCTGGGTACTCGGTGCATTTGCGCTGATATTTATTACACTGGCCTTTTCCATGTTTGGCTTCTATGAATTGCAATTGCCAAGTTTTCTCCAGAGCAAGCTTTCTGAAGAGGCCGGACATCTGAAAGGTGGGCATTTGACCAGCGTATTCGGTATGGGCGCGCTATCCGCACTGATTGTCGGGCCTTGTGTTGCCGCACCGCTGGCCGGCGCGTTACTGTACATCAGTCAGACACGGGATGTAGTGCTGGGTGGTTCGGCTCTGTTTGTCATGGCTTTGGGCATGGGTGTGCCATTGCTGTTGTTAGGTGCATCCGCTGGAGCGCTGTTGCCCAAAGTCGGCCCCTGGATGGAGTCAGTTAAGCGTTTTTTTGGTGTACTGTTGTTGGGGGTGGCGGTCTGGCTGATATCGCCGGTAATTCCGGCAGTGGCGCATATGCTGTTATGGGCTGCGCTATTGATCATCTCCGCTATTTATCTGCACGCCGTTGACCCATTGCCGCTGGCGGCTTCGGGCTTCCGCAAGTTTCTGAAAGGACTGGGGATGATCGCGTTGCTAACGGGCGTAGCCCTGCTGATAGGCGTTTTGTCAGGTGGCCGTGATATTCTGCAACCCCTTTTAAAAATAAATATCTCCAGTGTTGCTGTGGAAGGGACAAGCAAGGTCAATGTAGGTGTGGCGGGGCATTTGCCATTCCAGCGGGTAAAGTCAATAGCTGAACTTGATCAGCATATTCTCCAATCAAGGGATAAATACGTAATGGTGGATTTCTATGCTGACTGGTGTATTTCGTGCAAAGAAATGGAGCGTTTCACGTTTACCGATGCCAGGGTGCAATCGCGACTGAGAGACGTGAAGTTACTACAGGTGGATGTTACTGCCGGTACCCCTGATGATATGGCGCTGCTCAAACGTTTCAAGCTATTTGGTCCCCCCGGTATTCTGTTCGTTGATCCGCAAGGGCGTGAAATTCCAGGCGTCAGACTGATTGGTTATCAGAACGCAGAACGTTTTCTTACAGTACTCAATGCAGTGTTAATCTAGATGATGAAATTAAAGCAGATTTTATTGTATGTGGGCATCGCAGCATTCGCTGTGACTGCCGGTTTTCTATTGCGGGGACAGTTGGCCGATAGCAATTCCCCTATAGTTGCGACAGGTGGTGCAAATATGGGAGCAGAGACGATATTCGCCGCTAGTTTGCCTGACATGCAAGGTACGAGTCAGGCTATTTCGCAGTGGCGCGGTAAAGTTCTAGTGGTCAATTTTTGGGCGACCTGGTGTGAGCCGTGCCGCAAAGAAATTCCCGAATTCATCGAACTTCAGGAACAGTTCCGTGACAAGGGATTGCTTTTTATCGGCATTGCTGTGGATCAACCGGAGAAGGTAGCGGCTTTCAGCAAAGAAATTGGTATCAATTACCCGGTGCTGACAGGGGGCATGCAAGCTATGGCGCTGGCAGAAGCTGCAGGAAACAACCATGGGGCACTACCTTTTACGGTCATTATCGACCGTAGCGGAAAAATCACTGGTACCCATCTGGGTCGCCTCAGTCGAAATAAACTGGAAGCGATGTTCAAACCCCTGCTGTAGGGGTTGGCCCAGCCTGGTGTCACCCAGAAGAATGCTGTTTACGGCTTGTAAATCAACGTTTCTGCTTGAGTGTCTAACCGTTTGATGGTGCGTCTTTGCCTGCGCCTAGTTAATATGCTCCTAAGCTTCACCATGGATTCATTAGCAGGAAGAAACGGGAGGTATGAATTCATGAAAAGGAGAGCTGAATGTTGATGTCGCGGGGAGTGCCTATTTTTTGTGGACTGATAGCCTTATGTTGCGCTTCCGCCAGTGTATTGGCTGATACCGAATTGCTTGCTGCAGCTAGAAGAGGTGACCTTTATCGGGTAAAAGTATTGCTTGATGCCAAGGTCGATGTAAATACCGCAAGGGAAGATGGCGCTACAGCATTAATAGCGGCGTCAACCACAGGCCATCAGGCAGTAGTACAGGCACTGCTTGCCGCCAAGGCCAATGTAAACGCCAGGATGAGTAATGGGTCTACCGCGTTGATGGCGGCGGCGGCAGTTGGTAACTGGCAAGTAGTGCATGCGCTGCTCACCGCCAAGGCCGATGTGAATACCAAAGCAAACGACGGCATGACGGCTTTGCTTATAGCAGCGGCAATTGGTTACCCGCAAATAGTGCAGACGCTACTCGCTGCCAAGGCTGATGTGAATGCCAGTACAAGCGATGGTGCCACCGCGTTGATGGCAGCGACGCAGGAAGGTTACCGGATGATGGTGCATGAACTACTCATCGCCAAGGCCAATGTGAATGCAAGGAAAAATGATGGTTTAACAGCATTGATCATTGCGTCGGAGAAGGGTTACCATCTGATAGTGCAGGAACTACTCGCTGCTGCAGCCAATGTGAACGCCAAGAGAAGCAATGGAGACACGGCGTTGCTCAGGGCGGCGCAGAATGGACATCTGCTAGTGGTACAGACCTTGCTCGCTGCTGGTGCTGATGTGAGTGCCAAGACAGAGGATGGTTTGACGGCATTGCTGATAGCCACGGAGATGGGTCACCCGGAAGTGGTACAGATACTGCTTGCAGCTAACGCCGATGTGAATGCCAAAGCAAACGATGGTATGACAGCTTTGCTCATAGCATCTGGAAATGGCTATCCGCAAATAGTACAAACGTTGCTCGCCGCCAAGGCTGATGTGAATGTCAGCACAGGTGATAGCATTACTGCGTTGATGGCGGCAACACTAAAGGGCCGTCTGATGGTAGTGCATGAATTACTTGCAGCCGGGGCCGATGTAAATGCACGGACAAAAGAAGGTTTAACAGCGTTACTCATAGCATCGGAGAAAGGCGACCAGAGAGTGGTGCAGGCGCTGCTTGCTGCTAACGCTGATGTAAATACCAGAATGAGCGAAGGGGTTACCCCACTGTTATTGGCGGCGAAGGAAGGCCACCAGTTAGTAGTGCATGAATTGCTTGAGGCCAAGGCTGATGTGAATGCCAGTACGGGCGGGGGTATCACTGTGTTGATGGCGGCGGCGCAGGATGGCAGACAGGAGGTGGTTTATGTGCTGCTTGCCGCCAGAGCCGATGTGAATGCCAGATCGAGCGAAGGCATTACCGCGCTGATGATGGCAGCGCAGGATGCCAGGGAGGAGGTAGCGCAAGTGCTGCTCGCCGCTGGCGCAGATGTGAATGCCAGGTCGATCGATGGCGTCACGGCACTGATGATGGCATCGCGGAATAGTCATCAGGGGATGGTGCAACTTCTCAAAAAAGCGGGTGCCAGGAATTAATTCCTGCTGAGGGCATGTAAACATCTCAAGCTTTGTAGGAGCCCAGGTAGCCTTGTGCGATCCTGGTAGTACATGTGCCGGAATAGTTTCCATCACGCATAATCTCCAGATGCGTTATCGAACCAAGTTGGAAGAGTTAATGTGGATTCTGGAGTCAGGATATTCAGCGAGTTTTGTAGCCGCGAGCCTTTATAAGTTTCCAGGAGAATTCCAAAGTGTCATCAGATATAATCGGCACTGAAAGTGCGCCCTTGGTAAGTGGTTGCAAAATCACATTGATGTTGTATTCCCTCGTCACCGAAGCGAAAGGTGATTCGACTGGCAGCGGAGTGAGAAGAAGGGTGACTTGTGTGACCGTGTAATCACTATTACCGTTGTAGATACTGCCGCTGAATATTCCGTAGCCAAAGCCACCATCCGTATCAAGTCTATTCAGAACCTCGGTCGGCAGATCTCCGTTATGCGATCTTTCCCCAGGAAATTTTTCGAGGCAGGAGTGAACCATTTCGTGGGTTGCCAAGCCCCCGGCTACCCCCTTGGCCGCTGCAAAAATGCACTGGTCATAATCAGCCATATGCTGCTGGCTAGCGATGGATAGGGCTGGTGAGGTCAGAAGTGCCACAGTGGACAGAATTAACGGAACCAAGGCTGCTTTGTGTTCTGCTTCCATATTTTTAAAAATTGAGGAACAAATTAGCCGATAAAATATGATCCATCAGGTTATTTGGAGTATTTATTCTGTTAAGTGTCTGGTTCATGTAGCCAATCTCGGCACGAGCATTTTTATTGACGGTGTAAGCCACTCCCGCGAATGCCCGGTTTTGATCAAAACCACTGCGTGGTCCCCAGTCAACCGGATTGAGATGGACGAATATTTCGTTGGCCAGTACCAGGCCAAAGGCTGGGGCTTGTGGGAGTGGTATCAATACCCTGGCCAATTGCCGGAAACGATAAGCGGTATCGCTGCTAGGTGACTTCCAATCTTCTGCCCAGCGCTCTTCAAAGCGGGTGCGCAGAGCGACCGTCGGATTGAAAGAACCTATTTTGTATCGCTCGGTCCATAATACTTGCTGCCATATCCGGTGCTCGTCAAATGAGGTGCTGGCAAAAGGCGAGGTGGTTGGAGCCCAAGCATAACCCAGCCAGATACTGGTGGTCCTGTGAATTTGATAGCCAATGCCGGGGCGAATTATGGCTTGAGAAAAACGCGTTCCATCGTCGCCAAAACGCCCCTGTCCTTCCATCCACCATCTGAAGTTTGCCAGTTTTGGATTAGTGATACCCAGAGCGTCAAACTTGCCGATCGCTGTGACATTATTCCAGGACTGGAAGTCCTGGGTATCGTCTGATTTGTCTGTACTGGCCGATATAGAGCCCGAGAGTGTCAGACTAGATACTGTCAATAGTGCGAGAATTTTTTGTTTATTTAGCACTTAACTCTCCTTTACCTTATTAAGCGTGTATTAGATTTTGAAATTAAAGTACAGGAATTTATACTATTCCGTGTGTGATCCTTTGTGCTTTACAGGATGAAGAGTCAGAGCGCCTATGTAACAGGTGCAAGAACACTCATCTCAGACATGGCGATTACTGCTTGCCGATTATCGGGATACTATAGTCGGCTAATCTCGGCTAGAAAATGGGATGTTACATTGCGGCAGGAAAAATAACATGGCGCAGGTGAAGAAAGTGTAATGTAAAAGTGAAGTATTCGTGAAATCTATGGGGTGGTCGCCAAGGGAAGGTCTTAAGCACTTTTCCCCCAGGAGTCGCGCAATGTTACCGCACGATTGAACACGGGTCTGCCCGGTGTTGCATCCACACGGTCGGCGATAAAATAACCATGGCGCTCAAACTGGAAGAATTCTTCCGGCTGGACTTCATTGAGTACAGGTTCCAGATAAGCAGCAATGATTTCCTTCGAGTGCGGATTGAGGAACGTCTTGTAGTCCTTGCCGCCCGCATCGGGATGGGGATCGGCGAATAGCCGGTCAAATAGTCGCACCTCGCCCAAGTGCGCATGTCTGGCCGAGAGCCAGTGGATATTACCCTTGACCTTACGTGTTTCCGAGCCTGCTGTGCCGCTCTTGGTTTCCGGGTCATAAGTGCAGTGAATTTCTTCGATCTCACCGTTAGCATTTTTCACTACATTAACGCATTTCACAATGTAGGCATAACGCAAGCGGACTTCCGCTCCGGGTGAAAGACGGAAGTAACCTTTAGTAGGTATTTCCATGAAATCATCGCGTTCGATGTAGATAATTTTTGATAGCGGTACGACACGCTTTCCCCATTCAGGCTTTTGCGGATGATTAGGAGCGAAGCATTCTTCCTCGTTATCTTCCCGGTAATTATCGATGATGAGTTTCAGCGGCCTCAGCACGGCGATGCGGCGCGGGGCACGTTCGTTCAGATCCTGGCGCAAACAGTCTTCCAGCACGCTCATATCGATCCATGAATCGGCTTTGCTAACCCCAATGCGCTCGGCGAACAGGCGGATAGACTCGGGTGTATAGCCACGGCGACGTACTCCCACCAGAGTGCTCATGCGCGGATCATCCCAGTCATCCACAAAGCCGCCCTCCACCAACTCCATCAGCTTGCGTTTGCTCGTCACGGTGAAGGTGAGATTCAACCGGGCAAACTCGATTTGCTGTGGATGGCAGGGAACCACATCTTGAAGTTGATCCAGTACCCAATCGTAAAGTGGGCGATGATCCTCAAACTCCAGCGTACAAATGGAGTGGGTAATGTTTTCCAGCGCATCGGAGATGCAGTGGGTGTAATCGTACATCGGGTAGATACACCACTTGTCACCAGTGCGGTGGTGATGAGCTCGGCGAATGCGGTAGATGATCGGATCGCGCAAGTTAATATTGGGAGAGGACATGTCGATTTTGGCGCGCAGCACATGTACACCATCGGCGAACTCTCCCGCCTTCATGCGGTGAAACAGATCCAAGTTTTCTGCAATGCTGCGTTCACGGTACGGACTATTCTCGCCGGCTTCGGTCAGGGTGCCGCGCAGCGCGCGGATTTCCTCAGCGGTGAGGCTGTCCACATACGCCTGCCCCCGGTTGATAAGGTATTCAGCAAATGCAAATAATTTATCAAAATAGTCGGAAGCATAATGAAGGTTCTGCCCCCAGTCAAAGCCGAGCCATTTAACTGATTCAAGTATTGCATCGACGTATTCCTGTTCTTCTTTTTCCGGATTGGTGTCGTCAAAACGTAGATGGCATATGCCGCCGTAGTCACGAGCAAGACCGAAATTGAGGCAGATACTTTTGGCATGGCCGATGTGCAAGTAGCCGTTTGGCTCAGGCGGAAACCGGGTTTCAACTCGCCCGCCCCATTTACCGGTGCGATTATCCTCGTCGATGATATTGCGAATGAAATTGGTAACAGGCGCGATTGGGGCGATGGGCTGCGTGATTACAGGTGTATCTTTCAAGTTGGTTTCTCGTGAGGTAATTCGCCATGCATGGCAGAGCACATTATATAATAACCAACCATTCAGATTCAGTGCGAATAAGAGTCTATATTGGAGTAGTTGTCCTCATAATTTCGATACTTGCCGATAATTTACTGTGAAGCCCCTCACTTTCTCCGTTCTTCGTTTGCTGAATGATGGCGAATTCCATTCCGGTGTGACCATCGCTAGAAATCTTGGTGTGTCGCGTGCCAGTGTGTCTAATGCGTTGCGTGGTTTGGATGAAGTGGGGTTGGTGGTACATAAAATTCACGGCCGTGGTTATCGCCTGCCTGATCCGGTGCAATGGCTGGAACGGGAGATGATCCTGAAGCACCTCGACAAGGAAACAAAAATTTTTCGTCTCGAAATTTTGGATACGGTCGAATCGACTAACAGCTTGTTGTTGCAGAAGGCTGCAATGGAAATGAGTTCTAGCAGCGGCACTGTGCATGTTGTAGTGACTGAACTGCAGACTGGCGGACGCGGGCGGCGTGGACGGAAATGGTACTCTGGTCTGGGCGATGGTCTTACTTTTTCTTTGCTGTGGCGTTTTCAGCAGGGCGCAAATCTCTTATCGGGTTTGAGCTTGGCAGTGGGGGTAGCCATCATACGTGTGCTGCAATCATCCGGGATCGGAGGTGCGGTGCTTAAATGGCCTAATGACGTATTGTTCCACTACCGTAAACTGGCGGGCATCCTGATAGAATTGCAAGGAGATATGCTTGGCCCCACTGTTGCTGTGATCGGTATTGGGATGAACTTGAAACAGTCGGACTGCATAAGGACTCATATAAATCAGGGCGCGACAGACTTGTTTTCCATTACTGGCGAAATGCCTGACCGTAACAAGCTGCTGGCTGCACTACTGACCGAATTGGTGACGGTGCTGAGAGAGTTTGAATGTCAAGGCTTTGCACCTTTTAGAGATGAGTGGGTGCATTATCACGGTTTCGAGAATAAATGCGTTATTTTGCACCTGCCCGATGGTTCAAGCCAGGAAGGTGTAGTGCATGGCGTGGGGATGGATGGTTCGCTGCTATTGCAAACTCCGACAGGTAATCGTAGTTACAGCAGCGGTGAAGTTACGTTGCGCAGGGTGGCATGACATGACCTATTTGCTGGCTGTTGACTCCGGCAACACCCGTATCAAGTGGGGGTTGCATGATGGGCACGGCTGGTTGAAACAGGGAGTGGTGGCGCAAAGCAGCAGAGCGGCGTTGGAGCAGGAATGGCAAGATCTGCCAAAACCGTCATGTATCATGGTTTCCAACGTGGCGGGCATGCAAATGAAGACGGAACTATCTGGATTATTTTTTTCCCGTTGGGAGACAGAGCCGCAATGGGCGGTTGCCAGCGCATATCAGTGCGGGGTACGCAACTACTATGCCGATCCGGTGCAGCTCGGTAGCGATCGATGGGCGGCGCTGGTTGCAGCATGGAGGTTGCAACGGCAGGGATGCCTGGTGGTGAGTGCCGGTACCGCGATGACGGTGGATGCGCTATCCGATACAGGCGAATTTCTTGGCGGTATCATCGTTCCCGGTCTTGAATTGACGCAGAAAATATTGACGACAAACACTGCATCATTGGGATTTGAAAAAGGAGAATTTTGTGACTATCCGGATAGCACCGCTGATGCTATCTACAGTGGTGCAGTGCAGGCGATGGCCGGCGCAGTGGAACGCATGGCTACGCAGCTCACCGCTACATTAGGTCACGTACCCGACTGCATCGTTAGCGGCGGTACGGCGCCGCTGTTGCTGGCGCGGCTTAATATTCCCGCTAGAATGGCAGATAATCTGGTGCTGGAAGGTTTGGTAGCTATTGCGGAAGAAACTACAAGGACGTTACCGTAAGTCAGAATCAGAAAATACTTTCCACACAGCTAACAATTAATTTTCCAGTTCCACTACGTCTAATTCGGAAATTTATGTCTCTTTTTCAGCACGCGATTTTTTACACCACGGTTAACCACCTGCGAGATTTACCGCTGCCTGGAGGAGTGGAAATCGCCTTTGCCGGACGTTCTAATGCAGGTAAATCAAGTGTTATCAACACTCTTGCTAATCGTGGCCGCCTCGCCTTCGTCAGCAAAACACCAGGCCGTACTCAGCATATCAATTTTTTTCAGCTGGGGAATGATCGTTTTTTAGTTGACCTTCCTGGTTACGGCTACGCCAAGGTGCCGCTGGAAATTCGCCTGCATTGGGAACATCTACTCAGCACCTACCTGCAAACCCGTGAATCGCTTCACGGCATGGTGCTTATCATGGACGTGCGTCATCCTTTAACCCCGCTTGACCGGCGGATGCTAAACTGGTTTGCGCCAACTGGAAAATCGGTGCATGTGATACTTACTAAGGCAGATAAACTCACCCGGCAGCAGGGTAGAAAAACACTTGCGGACGTACAGGATTTTTTACGGGAAAGCTATCCACAATGCAGCGCACAATTGTTTTCCAGTATGGCCAAAGAAGGTGTCGAAGAGGCTTCTGCTGTGCTTGGAGGTTGGCTTGAACTGAACACAGCCTTGACTCAGGAACCCAATCCGACGTCAAACTCTGAAATAAAAAACCCCCGGTTAAAGGGGAATAAAACCGGGGGCAAACTGCCTTAACAAGTATTAAGGCCCCGCTAAGGGAGGGAAAGCGGGAGACAGTCAAACAACGTCTAACCATGAGAGATAGAATCCCGGAACAAGTTCCTCGAATTTTAATTTTTTGTTAAATTTTATTTTTTATCATAGGTAAGTGATGTCAATCTTCAGTCAGTTTCCACAGAAAAGAATGCGGCGCTTACGTCGCGACGAGTTTTCCCGCCGCCTAGTGCGGGAAAACTATTTGCATGTAGACGATCTAATTTACCCAGTGTTTGTGCTGGATGGAAAAAAGCGTGAAGAAACAGTCACCTCAATGCCGGGAGTGGTGCGGCAAAGTATTGATATTCTAATGTATCAAGCGGAAAAATGCCTGCAACTTGGTATCCCGGCATTGGCACTTTTCCCGGTGATTGAGTCCAACCTGAAAAGCCTTACTGCCGCTGAAGCTATCAACCCCGAGGGACTCGTGCCCCAGGCAGTGGGCAAGCTGAAGAAACGTTTTCCTGAGCTAGGCATCATCACCGACATCGCTCTTGACCCTTATACCAGTCACGGCCAGGACGGGTTGATTGATACCAGTGGTTACGTGATGAATGATGAGACAGTGGCGATGTTGGCACAGCAAGCACTGGTTCATGCACAGGCTGGTGCCGATGTGGTCGCGCCATCTGACATGATGGACGGACGTATCGCCGCGATACGTGCTGCGCTTGACAGCAAGAAATTCATTCACACCCGCATTCTTGCTTATTCGGCGAAATACGCTTCCAGTTTCTATGGTCCATTTCGCGATGCGGTTGGCTCTGCTGGTAATCTGGGGGCGGGGAATAAATATACTTACCAGATGGATCCCGCTAACTCAGATGAAGCGCTATGGGAAGTTGGATTGGACTTGGAGGAAGGTGCCGATATGGTGATGATAAAGCCCGGTATGCCTTATCTCGACATAGTGCGCCGGGTGAAGAGTGAGTTCGGTGCTCCCACGTTTGTCTATCAGGTCAGTGGTGAATACGCCATGCTCAAGGCTGCCGCACAAAATGGCTGGCTCGACGAGAGGGCCTGCGTACTTGAATCGTTGCTGGCTTTCAAGCGTGCCGGGGCAGATGGTATTCTGACTTATTATGCACTGGAAGCGGCGGACTGGCTAAAGCAGGAGAAGTAGAGGGTAGCTGTGAATAGCGTGATGGCGCATCTAAAAATTCAAGGCTCCAACTATTGCGACGAAATCTGGATTTTTAGAGTTGCCCATGGTGGGCTGTTTGCTACGGCTACAACAACCGATCCGGCATACCTCCTGACGGTTTGGCGACATCATCATCACGGCCAACTTCCGGTGGTAGTTGCTCCTGAAGGAAGTACTCTTCCATTGTGCTATGCGCTTCTCTTAGACCGGTTGCCGGATTGATTCTGGCCATCGTAACGCCTCTTGGCGGTGTATAGATAGCCATGGGGATATTGTGCAATACTTTACCCATATAATTCATCCATATGGGTAAAGCAGCTCGACCCCCGGTTTCGTTATCACCCAATGATCTGGGATTGTCGAAACCGATCCAGACTACTGCGACCAGATCGGCTTGGTAACCACAAAACCAAGCGTCGATATGATCATTAGTAGTACCGGTTTTTCCTGCCAGATCAGTACGACTGAGTTGTTTTGCTCTGGTCGCAGTGCCTCGCTCCACTACATCCTGCATCATGCTAGTCATAAGAAAAGCATTACGCGGGTCTATGACTTGCTTGGCATTTTTTGTCACCCGTGCTGGTTGTGCTTGTTCAAGTACATTGCCCTTTTCATCCTCGATACGCTCGATGAAATAGGGTGAGACACGGAAGCCGCCATTGGCGAACGTCGTGTAACCTACTGCCATCTGCATTGGCGTCACCGATCCCGCACCCAATGCCATAGTCATGTAAGGTGGGTGCAGACTGGGGTCAAAACCAAAACGGGAGATGTAATCCTGAGCATAGTGGATGCCAATAGCCTGGAGAATACGGATTGACACCATATTCTTGGATTTGGCAAGCGCTTCACGCATGCGTAATGGCCCCTCATACTTGCCATCGAAATTCCTTGGTTCCCACAGTTTGCTGCCTGTTTCAGCAGCGCTAAAGGAAATCGGCGCATCGTTAATGACAGTTGCCGGGGTAAAACCCTTTTCCAGTGCAGCTGAATAGATGAAAGGCTTCAGACTGGAACCCGGTTGACGCCAAGCCTGCGTGACGTGGTTGAACTGATTACGGTTGAAATCAAATCCACCTACCAGCGCGCGAATAGCCCCATCTTGCGGATCGATTGAAACCAGCGAAGCTTCAACTTGAGGGAGTTGCACAATTTGCCATACCCCTTTTTCATTTTTCTGTACACGGATCAATGCTCCGGGGCGAATACGCTGCCGACCGGATGCTACCGTGTCGGTGAGGAATTTATGCGCAAATTTAAGACCATCTCCGGTGATCTCGATGTTTTCACCCCCTCGCCGGTAAGCATGTACGGATTTGGAGTTGGCGGTTAACACCACGGCAGCATAAATATCATCGCTGTCGATCGCATTCTGTAGCGCATCTTCCAGTATCTCTTCTTGGGGCGTACTGTTTTTCAGAAAATTAACAGATGCTTCAGGGCCGCGATAGCCGTGACGTTTGTCATAATCCATTACGCCTTGGCGCAGAGCTTGATAAGCCGCTTGTTGATCCAGTTTCCTCACAGTTGTATAGACTTTAAAACCTTTGGTGTAGGTTTCCTCCTGATAGCGGTCATAGACCGCTTGGCGCGCCATCTCAGATATATAGTCAGCCCGCATTGCAAATTCTTGTGATTTTCGCTTGATTCGTAATGACTGCTCCCCCGTTTCCTTGAGTTCCAGGCTGGAGATATGACCAAGTTCATTCATACGTCTTAGCACGTAGAGTTGTCGCGTCTTGGCGCGTTTGGGGTTGGTTATCGGGTTATAGTGCGAGGGGGCTTTGGGTAGACCTGCCAGCATGGCAGCCTCAGCCAGAGTGATATTGGCCATAGTTTTGCCGAAGTAGACCTGTGCTGCGGAAGCGAAACCATAGGCGCGCTGACCGAGATAGATCTGGTTGATATAGAGTTCGAGGATTTCATCTTTGCTCAAGCTATGCTCAATCTTGAATGCAAGCAAAGCTTCGCTAAATTTTCGTGCCAGAGTTTTTTCCTTGGTCAGGAAAAAATTCCGCGCTACCTGCATGGTGATGGTGCTGGCACCCTGACGAATGCCGCCGGAGGTGAAATTGGAATAAGCTGCGCGTAGTACGCCAGAGTAATCCACCCCGCCATGCTGGTAAAAGCGATCATCCTCTGCCGCCAGAATTGCCTGTTTAAGGCGTTCCGGTACCTCGCTAATTTTTACCACAGCGCGGCGCTCCTCGCCGAATTCCCCCATTAGCAAACCTTCTGCACTATAAATCCGTAACGGAATTTTCGGACGATAATCGGTCAGAGTTTCAAGCGATGGTAGTGTGGGGAGGGTAACTAATACCGCAAATCCAACTAGCAGGGTACCGAGCAGACTCAACCCCAGCAAAGCCGCGATTGGATAAAGCCACCAACGTGCTTTCATAAAAAAGGAACTTCGAAGTGGAGGGTAAAAATAAATATCATTGAATTATAATGGATATATGCTCAATCTTTCTGAAAACAGCCTATGCTTAAAAAGCCATAATAAACATATGACATTATAAGCGGGATGGTTGGTAAAAATACGCTACATGCGCTATAGTCGCCAAGGATATTTAATCTGAATGTGTCATAAATCGCTCCAAGCATAACTTTGTATTGATTTCCACCGCAAGTGTCAAAAGTGTCAATTTTGGTAATACGTCAGTTACTCCGGATGAGATTGGTTTGAGTTGAATGGTTAAGAAGCAGGTATTTTGCCGCATATGCGGTAAGGCAGATGAAGGACAAGGCGATCTTTGTACTGTTTGACCTGCATGGCGATTTTGAATAATTTCAAGATGGCCGAGCCGGGCGGTGCAGTTAAGAGTTTGGTATGTTGGTACCCTGCACGCAACTGCTGATGTAACCCAACAGGCTGCAGCGTGAAATTGTAAGCGCATGAGGTTGGCTAGGAAGCTGCCGCATAGTAAATTCTTCATACAGGCGCACGGATGAGGCTTCGGTAATGCCTGCGGTCAGCCCAATTTGGCAACCCACTTCGCAGCAGCAGCGGCCGGTGGCCGGAAGAAAGCCTTCCATTGAAATCGGCCCAGACCGTGAAGCTTACAGCCGTTGAAAAACGTAGCCGTTCTGAGAATGGAATGTGAGATGGACAGAATCCTGTACCTATTTTATGTAGGAGTTTCTTTATGAATCGTTTCATATCAAACTGTTACAGTGTTCTTTTCTTTCTTTGTGAATAATTCAAACTAATCTATTTTTTTATGTTTTTTCTAACTGGCTAATGCTAAACGGGAAGCTCAACATAAATTTTGTCTTTCATCAGCCAAAGCTACCAACACTGATAGGCGTAGACATCGGTTCGTCTTCGGTGAAGATGGTTGAGCTTTCCATGGTAGGGAAGAACAGTAATATTTATCGGGTTGAGCATTATGCGATCGAGCCCATACCCAAAGATGCCATGCTGGATGGTAATGTAGTTAATCTGGAAGCGGTAAGCGAGAGCCTTCGATGTTGCTGGAAACGTATGGAGACACGGCTTAAGACAGTTGCCTTGGCGTTACCGGCGGCAGCGGTGATTACTAAGAAAATCACCGTTCCGGCAGGACAAAAGGAAGACGATCTAGTTTTTCAGGTCGAAACCGAGGCTAACAGATATATCCCCTTCGCGCTGGATGAGGCAAATCTCGATTTTCAAGTAGTGGGACCGACCCCCGGCAATCTGGAAGAGGTGGAAGTACTAATTGTCGCCTCACGCAAGGAAAAAGTGGAGGAACGGGTAGCTGTGGTGTTGGCAGCTGGTTTGAAGGCTGTGGTCATGGACGTCGAGCCATATGCCGCACAGGCTGCTTTTGCGTTGATTGAAAACTTATTGCCGGGCGGCGGAAAAGGTCAGATTGTCGCGCTCATCGATATTGGTGCCACCGGCATAAATATCAATGCGATGCACAACGGGCAGTCGGTCTATATGCGCAATCAACCGTTTGGTGGCGACCATCTCGCGCAGGAGATTCAAAGCTATTTCAATCTTTCACCGGAAGAAGCAGAGGCCGCTAAGCGTGGGGACGAACCCGCTAATAATTATACGACAAGAACATTGCAGCCATTTCGCGAAATCCTGGCGCTGGAAGTGGCTCGTGCTCTGCAATTTTTCTTTACCTCGACCCAGTTTACCGCTATCAACTATATTCTCTTGGCAGGGGAGTGCGCCATCATTCCGGGGTTGGATGAGACTATTGCGATTCGTACCCAAGTCGGTACCCTGGTTGCCAATCCTTTCATTGGTATGGAACTATCCAGTGGTGTTATACCGAAACAACTGAGTGCAGATGCTCCTTCGCTTCTGGTCGCCTGCGGTCTAGCTTTACGAAGTTTTGATCCATCATGATTCGTATTAACCTGCTGCCTCACCGTGAACTCAAGCGCAAGGCAAGACAGCAGCAAATTGCTGTGCTGGCCGGGGTGACATTCATACTGGGACTCATAATCGTCGGTGTAGTCCACATTGCGATCGTCGCTCAGATTGAGCACCAGAATGGACGCAATGACTATATGAAAGGCCAGATTGTTATCCTCGATAAGCAAATTGAAGAGATCAAGAAAATCAAGGTATTAACCCATACGCTGCTGGAGCGTAAGAAAGTGGTTGAGATTTTGCAGGACGACCGTGTTGAAGTGGTGCATTTGCTGGACCAACTGGTACGACTGCTCCCCGACGGAGTTTATCTCAGAAGCATCAAGCAAACCGACCATGATATTAATTTGGCAGGATACGCCCAGTCCAATTCACGGGTGTCGGTTCTGATGCGCAATCTGGAGTCATCTCCCTGGCTGGAATCGCCGTCATTGATTGAAATCAAGGCTGCCACAGTGAATAACACTCGCCTCAACGAGTTCAACCTTCATGTAAAGCTTACCCGTTTATCCGAGAATGCCAATGACGAGATTCTCTCCGCAGGGATAGAGCTGCCTGTGGAAAAGAAAAAAGATTAAATTACCATGAGCCTGTTCGAAGAAATAAATCAACTTAATCCCCGGGATCCAGGAAGCTGGCCTGCAAGTATAAAGGCTGGCACTCTCGCTACGCTATTGATGGCAGTCATTGCTGCTGGCTTAGCTCTGGACTGGCGGGAACAGTGGGAAATTCTGGATCGGGCCAAGACAGAAGAGACAGAGCTGAAAAAAACCTATCTGGCAAAGAAAATGGATGTGGTTAATCTGGATATCCTGCGACAGCAATTGCGGGATATCGAAAAGTCTCTCAGTACATTGTTGAAGCAGTTGCCAAGTAAGTCAGAAATGGATGCGCTGTTGATAGACATCAATCAGGCGGGGCTGGGGCGTGGATTGCAATTTGAATTATTCAGGCCGGCAACCAGCGAGATTATTACAGAGTTCTATGCCGAACTGCCTATTACTATTCGTGTCACTGGCAGCTACCACGACATTGGTGCATTTGCCAGCGACATTGCGCAGTTGCCGCGTATTGTAACGTTGAATAATATAAACATTGCTCCCGGTACCAAAGGAAATCTAGTGCTGGATGCCACAGCCAAAACGTTTCGCTATCTTGATGAGGAGGAGGTGGCAAAGCAGAAAAAGGCTGCCACACTGGCAGCTGGGGGTAAAGAGTGATGAAGTGGTTTCGTCTGTTGCCGCTGGTGATTCCATTAGCGTTATCCGCTTGTGGCGATGGCACCTACAGCGATCTGGATCAATTCATCAGAGATTCCGGAAAAAGCCTGCATGGTAAAGTAGCTCCTCCACCTGCGATTAAGCCTTATGAGTACTATTCCTATAACGCATTTGATATTCCCGACCCATTCAATGCGCTTAGGATCAGGCTGATGAAAGGTGAAGGTGGCGGACTCCAGCCAGATTTCAAGCGACGCGAGGAACGCAAAGAGTTCCTGGAAAATTTTCCGCTGGAAAGCCTGAAAATGGTCGGCTCACTACAGCAAAACAAGGTGATCTACGCATTGATCAGAGCACCGGACAATACTCTCCATCGAGTCAAAGTGGGCGATTATCTGGGCCAGGATTTTGGGTTGATAACTGCGGTCTCGGAGTCAGAGGTTAGACTCAAAGAAAACGTGCAAGACAGTAACAGTGACTGGGCTGAACGTGTCAGCACCCTAATGCTAGAAGATCAGGAGGTAAGTAAATGAGCATACCGAATGTTATGAATCGTTATGCGTGGCTGGGATGCACCTTGTTATTGGCAGCGCTTCCGCCCGCAATCGCGGCTGACACAGTACCGGTTGCTGCTGCGCAATACAATATTGAAGATATCAGCGTTTCCACCACACAGGGTATAACGGTGGTCAAGGTGACAATGAATCAGCCCCTGACTACTCCTCCCGTTGGCATTTCCCTGAACAGCTCAGACTTGGTACGGGTTTATTTCGATTTCCTCGATACTTCCAACGCGCTGGGCAAGAATATCCTGAAAATTGAGGAAGGTGGGTTGCGTAGCCTTAATGTTGTCGAGGTTGGGGGCCGTACTCGTCTGGTGATGAATTTGTCTCGACCCATGAATTATGTCGCTGCAATCGAAGATAAAGTCGTTTTAATCACTCTGCAGAGAATAATCGCCGAGCCTACGGCGACTGGTTCGGCCGCACATTTTTCTGAAATCAAGCCAGACATGTCACAGCTCCTCAGTTTACGGGATGTGGATTTCCGCCGTGGGGCTGATGGAGAGGGGCAGATACAGGTAGATCTATCGGATGCTGGTATCGGGATTGATGTCCGCCAGCAGGGTAAAAATATCATTGTCGAATTTATCAAGGCATCCTTACCACGTAACTTGGAGCGGCGACTGGATGTAGTGGATTTCGCCACGCCAGTACAAACTATCGAAACCCTCACTCATGGGGGAAACGTGCGCATGGTAATTGAATCCAAGGGGTTATGGGAACACTCAGCTTATCAAGCGGATACTAAATTTATTCTTAAAGTCAAACCGGTAGCAGAGGATCTCGACAGGCTTGCGAGTGGAAAATCCGGTCGTGGAGGTTTTAAGGGCGACAAGCTGTCGCTTAATTTTCAGAACGTAGACGTGCGCGCAGTGTTGCAGGTAATCGCCGATTTTACTGGACTCAATATTATCACCAGTGACACAGTCACTGGCAATCTCACGTTGCGCTTGAAAGATGTTCCCTGGGACCAGGCGCTGGATATCATGCTTCAGGCCAAAGGATTAGGTCAGCGCCAGGTTGGTAACGTCATCTTGATTGCGCCACGTGATGAAATTGCCACAAAGGAGAAACTGGACCTGGAGTCCCGTCAGCAGATTTCTGATCTGGAGCCGATCTATACCGAGAGTTTTCAGATGAATTACCAGAAAGCCGATGTGATCAGAACAATGCTGGCTGACCCAGTGCAGAAGATGTTGTCCAAGCGTGGTAGCGTCGCCATGGATGCTCGCACTAACACCTTGTTTGTTAGAGACACGCCCACACAACTGGAAGAGCTACGCAGACTGCTTGTAAAAATCGATGTACCCGTGAGGCAGGTGATGATCGAAGCACGTATCGTGGAGGCGATTGATACATTCAGCCGCAATCTTGGTGCCCGCTTCGGTGTCCAGAGTTCCGGCATCAACAACCTCGGAATTTCCGGCACTCAGGCTGGTTCCAGCGCCTTGGCCCTTGGTGGATCCCCCAGCGGCTCGACCCTGCTTAATAATGTCAATATGCCAGCACTCGGTGCTACAGGCGCCGCCGCCGCATTGGGTGGGCCATTTACACTAGGGCTCAGCCTGATCAAGATCAACAATGGCTCTCTGGTCAACTTGGAGTTATCTGCACTGGAAACTGACGGCAGAGGCAAGGTTGTTGCCAGCCCACGGATAGTAACTGCCGACCAGGTTGAGGCTACTATTGAACAGGGTTCGCGAGTACCCTTCCAGCAGGCGACCAGCAGCGGTGCCACCAGCGTGGTTTTCAGGGATGCAACGCTACGCCTCAGAGTTACACCACAGATTACGCCTGACAACAATATCATCATGAACCTGAGCGTCAATCAGGACAGCATTGGAGCGCAAACAAGTCTTACGTTACCACCGGTCATCAACACCAAGCAGATCACTACGCAGGTGCTGGTGGAAAATGGCGGGACGGTAGTCATTGGCGGCATTTTTGAACGAGACGAAAGTACTTTGACCAACAGGGTGCCACTATTGGGAAATATTCCGATACTGGGAAACCTCTTCAAGAATCAAGCAATAAGGGATAATAAAACGGAATTACTGATTTTTGTTACTCCGCGCATATTGAAAGACAGTCTTAATTTACGCTGACCACAGAGAATTTTCTCCGGTGCCAGGAACGCCCGGTATGATTTTTTGTGTTTACGCGGATGCAGGTATTTCCGCTACAATTGCCCGAATGAATTCAGCTAAGGCGACAATGGCACAAAACCCTGCTGCGACAGAAGCGGGCGGCAATATTTTCCTGGTGGGCATGATGGGCGCGGGGAAAACCACCATTGGCAAATATTTGGCCAACTGTCTGGATAAAACATTTTTTGATTCGGACCGCGAAATCCAGAAACGTACTGGAGTCAGCATACCGGTGATCTTTGAAATTGAAGGAGAGACCGGTTTTCGCAAGCGCGAGACAGAAATGCTGCGGGAACTGATGAAATTCAAGAATATTGTACTTGCCACAGGGGGGGGCGCAGTACTGAGTGAAGAGAATCGCGATCTGTTAAGGCGTAATGGTACCGTAGTCTATCTGCGGGCGACAGTTGATGATTTGTGGCGGCGTACCCGGCACGACAGGGGGCGGCCACTGCTTCAGGCCCCGAATCCACATGCCAAATTGGCTGAGCTTTATGCGCAACGTGACCTACTTTACTGTGAAACTGCGCATATCATTGTTGAGAGTGGAACACAGAGCACCCGTCAACTGACCCAATCACTCGCGCAACAATTGGCTGGGGCTGACTTAAAAATAGATGGGGCTAAAACAGATTAGCCTCAGCGAACCAATATTGGTGGCTTTGCTGTAACGCTGACACTGCGAACCCATACGAATATCATGCAAACTATTACGGTAGAGCTTGTCTCTGCATCAAACGAGCGTAGCTACCCGATATACATCGGCGCTGGTATGTTGGATCAGCTCGGTCTTATTTTGCCCTACCTGCCGCAGAAGCGGGTTGCCATCGTTACCAATACCACAGTAGGGCCGCTTTATCTGAAACGGTTGCGTATGAGACTGGAAGATCATGGGGTAGCGTCTGTTTCTATCGTCCTTCCCGACGGCGAGGAGCATAAAAACTGGCGAACATTGAATCTCATTTTCGATGATCTTCTGTCAAATCATTGTGAGCGTAACACTGCGGTCATCGCGTTGGGTGGCGGAGTGATCGGTGACCTGGCCGGGTTCGCCGCCGCAACTTATCTGCGTGGGGTGCCGTTTATTCAGATTCCAACTACGCTGCTGGCGCAGGTAGACTCTTCGGTAGGCGGTAAGACTGGCATCAATCATCCGCTCGGCAAGAACATGATCGGTGCTTTTCATCAGCCGCGTGTGGTATTGGCGGACAGCACAACACTTGATACTTTACCTGAGAGAGAGTTACGTGCCGGCATTGCTGAGATCATCAAGTATGGATTGATCCGGGATCCTGCTTTTTTTGAGTGGCTGGAACGAAATATGAGCAGTCTTCTGGCACGTGATCCTGATGTGCTGAATGAAGCAATTTGGCGAAGTTGCATGAACAAGGCCGAAATTGTTGCGGCTGACGAACGTGAAAGTGGTGTGAGGGCACTGCTCAATCTTGGCCATACCTTTGCTCATGCTATCGAAAACGGTATGGGCTACGGTATGTGGTTGCACGGCGAAGCGGTGGCGGCAGGCACAGTGCTGGCTGCGGAATTGTCACAGCGCATGCATATGATTAGTGCGGAAGAAGTTAAACGCATTCGCAAAATTTACTTGCAGGCTGGACTCCCGGTCATAGCACCCAATCTCGGCTCGGAAAGATATCTACACCTGATGGGGTTAGACAAAAAAATTGAGAATGGAAAAATGCGTTTCATTCTTCTCGAGTGTATTGGTAAGGCAGTGATCCATGCCGAGGTACCTGCAGCACTACTAACTGAAACCCTTGTAGAGGGTATTGTTTAAAGTGGCCCTAATGCAAGAGTTTGCGCATTATGCAGTATCATCGGCAAACTCCCGCGGTCGGCGTATCCAGGAGGAGCCTCCTTTCGGGCGCAGTGAGTTCCAGCGTGACCGTGATCGCATCATCCATTCCACCGCATTCCGTCGGCTTGAATACAAGACCCAGGTTTTCGTCAATCATGAAGGAGATCTGTTTCGTACCCGTTTAACCCATAGCCTGGAAGTGGCACAAATTGGTCGTTCCATCGCGCGCAACTTGCACCTTAACGAAGATCTGGTTGAGGCCATTGCCTTGGCGCATGACTTGGGGCATACACCATTCGGTCATGCCGGCCAGGATGCGCTGAACGACTGCATGAAAAATCACGGCGGGTTTGAACATAATCTTCAGTCTCTGCGTGTGGTTGATGTGCTGGAGGAGCGTTATGGTGCATTTAACGGCCTGAATCTATGCTTTGAAACCCGTGAAGGCATACTTAAACATTGCGCGAAGAGGAATGCCAAAAAACTTGGGGATGTAGGAGAGCGTTTCCTCGTAAATCAAAGGCCATCACTAGAAGCGCAGCTTGCCAATCTTGCCGATGAAATTGCCTACAATAATCACGACGTGGATGATGGTTTGCGCTCTGGTCTCATCGTTCAGGAGCAACTGGAGCAAGTCGGCCTATTTTCACGGCATCTAACGATGGTAAGAAAATTCTATCCCAAGATTCGGGGGCGGCGTTTGATTCATGAAACCGTGCGGCGCATGATCAACACCTTGGTGGCGGATTTGACCAGACAAAGTGCAATCAGCATCACTGCTGCCCGGTTAGAAGATCTGTCTTCGGTGCGAATAGCCCCGCTACTGATTGGCTTTAGCGAAGAAATCAGGCAGGAGCAGCAGGAATTAAAAAAATTTTTGCGCGACCATCTTTACCGGCACTATCAGGTGATGCGCATGAGCAACAAAGCACGGCATACTATCGAAATGCTGTTTAATGTGTTTAGCTCGGATACCCAGCTGCTTCCGCCGGAGCACCAGGTCAAGTACCAACAGGATGGGCATCAGGCCATTGCTGACTACATCGCTGGCATGACAGATCGTTACGCAATCCGGGAATACCAACGGTTATTCGCCATTGATGAAAACTGAGTAAATGATAGTTTTAAACAATAGATAATTCGGCTATTCCGGCAATGTGGGTAGTCGGCAGCGCATGTATCAAGATCGGTCGTTACGGCACTGCTCGTGGATGGTGTGTTGGCTGACAGTTAGACGATGTGCTGTGTACGCAGAAGCCAATCGCTGGTAATATTAGATCGAATTTCCACGATGCGATAGGCTTACGAATGACAAAACTAAAAAACGATACGCTGATACGGGCGCTGCTGCGACAACCCACCGAATATACCCCCGTATGGCTGATGCGTCAGGCTGGGCGTTATCTCTCTGAATACAACCAGACCCGTGCACGTGCTGGTGATTTTCTTTCGCTGTGTAAGAACCCCGACTTCGCCACCGAAGTCACCATGCAGCCGCTGGCACGATTTCCGCTGGATGCGGCGATACTATTTTCCGATATCCTTACCATTCCAGATGCGATGGGACTGGGGCTTTATTTCGCCGAAGGCGAGGGTCCCAAGTTCGAGCGGCCCTTGCGTGAGGAGTGGGAAATTCGTGCGCTTACAGTGCCAGATCCTGACGTACATTTACGTTATGTGATGGATGCGGTGGCGCAGATTCGTAGGACACTGGATAACCAGGTTCCGCTGATCGGTTTTTCCGGCAGCCCGTTTACGCTTGCCTGCTACATGGTGGAAGGCTGCGGCGGTACCGATTTCCGGAAAATTAAAACCATGCTTTACCAGCGGCCCGACCTGCTACACCATATTCTCAACATCAATGCCCAGGCGGTCACCGCCTATCTTAATGCACAGATCGAATCTGGTGCACAGGCAGTGATGATTTTTGATACTTGGGGTGGGGCGTTATCGCATAACGCCTATCAGGAATTTTCCTTGCGCTATATGAGACAGATACTGGCTGGAATAATACACGAGCATGATGGCATGCGTATCCCCGCTGTTGTTTTCACCAAGGGTGGTGGACTATGGCTGGAAAGCATTGCCAACAGCGGTTGTGATGCTGTAGGACTCGACTGGACCGTGGATATTGCTGAGGCGCGTCGACGTATCGGCCATAAGGTTGCGCTGCAGGGTAATCTTGATCCGGCAGTATTATTTGCTACACCGGAGATTATCACCGCTGAAGTGGAAAAAATTCTTGCTGACTACGGTAACGGCAGCGGTCATGTATTTAATCTTGGCCACGGCATCTCCCAGTTCACGCCACCAGAAAGCGTCCTGACCATGACGGAAGCTGTCCATGCCATTAGTCGTAAATATCACCAGTGCTAATGGGATATAGCCGGGTATCTCTATTTTAGAGGTACCCAGCTAACAATTCAGATCGCATCGCAGCAACTCGTTATTTTGTATTATTTCAGCAGGACACCCATCCGTGCATATACTTATTATTGAAGACGATCCAGCGATTGCTACCAATCTCTATGATTTTCTAGAGGCCCGTGGACATGCTGTCGATGCGGCTGCTGATGGCATTACCGGTCTTCATCTCGCGATTACGCAACACTTTGATGGCATTCTGCTCGATCTTGGTTTGCCGGGTATGGACGGCATCACATTGTGCCGAAAATTGCGGCAGGAAGCGCATCTCGACACGCCGGTGTTGATGTTGACAGCGCGTGACACGCTTGAGGACAAACTGAAGGGTTTCGAGCATGGGGCCGATGACTATCTGGTTAAGCCGTTTGCATTAAGAGAAGTCGAAGCGCGTCTGGTTGCAATGCACAAACGCCATAGCGGCAAGGTTACTACCCGTATGCTGGAAACTGGCGATCTCTCCTTCGACCCGAAAACGATGTCGATCAATTTCGTTGGCTCAGCGGTTAAATTACCACCAAAATGTATCCGCCTGCTGGCACTGATGTTAGGTGAGCCCGGCCGTGTATTCAGCCGGAAAGAGCTCGAGTCGGGAGTCTGGGGGGATACGCAGGAAACCAGCGACACCCTGCGCAGTCATATGCACGAACTGCGCCGTGCACTGATCCGGGCTGGCGGTTACGATCCGATTGAGACCGTTCACGGCCTCGGCTACCGCCTGATTACTCGTGTTCAAACTTAAGCGCGGCCTGCGCCTGCGTATTGCGCTGGCGTTCGCAATATTCTGTATCTTCGTCGTCGGTACCCTTGGTATCAGCCTTTATGTCGCTTCCGGTGATATCGAGGAAGCGCACATTGAGCAGGTCATTGAAATGGAGATGGATCATCTCATTGAGCGATATCGACAGCAGGCTGATTTTATTCCACAAGCGGGCTCCAACCTTGAAGGTTATATCGTACGTGACCGCGCCGAGGAATTGAAGCTACCCGCTTACTTGCAGGGCCTCAGCCAAAGGCGTCACATAGTATTTCGCGGTCCCGATGAAACTCGTGTTGCGATACGGCATATTGATGGGGTCAAGTTTCTTGTTGCGTATGAAATCGGGCTGCATGAGCAGCGCAAACAGGAGTTCGGGCTGTTGATCGGGCTGTCGCTCATCTCGCTAGTTGGTGTAGCACTCGTGGTAGGGTATCTGCTGGCTGGATTACTCGTCAGAGAAGTCGCTGGTCTTGCCGAGCAGGTAAGGAATCTTGCGCCCGGCAACGTGCAGGGCGTAACGCTGACGCAAACGGGGATGGACGAAGAAGTGGCGCAACTTGCACGTGCGCTGGATGATTACCAGAGCCGCATCAAACGTATGCTGCAGCGCGAGCAGGAATTTACGGCTAACGTAAGCCATGAAATGCGTACCCCGATTACTACGATTCTGACAAGTTGCGAATTGCTGGCCACCGAGCCAGGTTTGTCCAAAAAGGTGCGCACCCGCATCGGCATGGTCGAGTCGGCAGCGACCCGCATGGGCGAGCAATTGCAGGCTTTACTGTTTCTTGCCCGCGAACAGGCGTTAGGCGTGATGGAGCCAGTCGCAATCGCAGAATGCGTTTACGATGCAGCAGAACCTCTGTACCAGGAAATCGCGCGCAAACACCTCGACTTTCAGGTAGTAGTGGAGCCGGAAGCCATCCTCGTGCTCAACCGTCAGGCGCTGCATACTGCCTTGGTGAATTTGCTGCGTAATGCCGTGCAATATACTGCCCATGGTTCTATCCTGGTGAAATTCAGTGGGCGACACCTTATGATCTCCGATTCTGGCATCGGCATCGAACCATCCTACCTGCCTTTCCTTTTCGAGCGTTTCTTCCGTGGGTCGACGCAAGGTGAAGGCCTGGGGATCGGGCTGGCCATCGTTAAGCGCATTTGCGATCACTATGGCTGGCGTATCGAGGTCGAAAGCACACCCGGGCGTGGTGCGACCTTCCACATTATCTTTCCCTGACCATGGCTGCTGTGTGACCCTCACAAATTAATCACATCTAAAAGATGTTTTCTTCACATCTGCTATGCTAATTTGCTGCACTTGGATTGCCAGTAGAAAATTAATCACAATAGGGAGATGAAGTATGCCAACCGTACAACCAGTAGTACTGTTTTTCATCTTGGGGGTTTTGGCCGGTGTGTTGAAATCCGACCTCAAGATCCCCGAGGCTTTATACAAGAGTATGAGTCTCTTCCTGTTGATCGCGATTGGCCTCAAGGGCGGGGTGTCGATGGCCAAGTACGAAATCATGGAAGTGCTGCCCATTGCTCTGTCCATGGTTGTGCTCGCGGCACTGGTTCCTCTGTGTGCCTACCCGATATTGAAATATGTGGGTAAATTTAACCAAGCTGACTCGGGAGCTATAGCTGCTCACTACGGTTCGGTGAGCGCGGTGACCTTCGCTGTGGGTATTGCCTTCCTTGAGGGTGTAGGGCAGACGTCAGAGGGCTACATGGTTCTGATCATGGCGCTGATGGAGATACCGGCGCTAGTAACCGGTACGATCCTGGCGCGGCGCGGCGCGGGGGGTGAAACCGCGTGGGGCAAACTGATGCACGAGATCCTGACCGGCACCAGTATTTTCCTGATGGTTGGCGGGGTTGTCATCGGTTACTACGCGGGTATCGTGAAATTGGTTTCGCCGCTGGACAAGATGTTCATGGATCTATTCATGGGTGTGTTGGCCTTCTTCCTGTTGGAGATGGGTCTGTTGGCCTCGGCAAGGTTGTCGGCAATCAAGGCAAAAGGTCCGTTCCTGCTCGTGTTCGGCATAATGTTCCCGCTAGCTGCCGGGTTGCTGGGCTGTTTTCTGGGCTCTGCATTCGGCTTGTCGTTGGGTGGTACCACGATGCTGGGTGTGCTATATGCCAGTTGCTCCTACATCGCTGCTCCTGCAGCCATGCGTATCGCAGTACCGGAAGCGGATCCAGCGGTGTCGATTGGGGCCTCCCTCGGGGTGACTTTCCCATTTAATATATTTATCGGTGTACCGATTTACTATGAGATGGCGAAATTCTTCGTTGGTGCTCCTGCATAGAACGAATAGATTACAACTCTTCCATTGAAGCATTGTTCGATAATTTTAAGGGGAAGCTATGAATAACTTGATAGCAATGAAACGATTTGAGATCGTTGTCGATGAAGAAAAGCTCAACGAACTGATCGCATTATTGGGGGAGGCTGGCGTGCGTGGCTACAGCTTCATCAAGAATACGGGCGGGTTTGGGTCGCGCGGTGAACGGCGACCCGATGGTCTCTTTTTGCAGGAAGAAAATGCCATGGTAATTCTCGCTTGCCAGGAAGAGCAGGCGCAGAAGTTAATTGCGGCACTGCGTCCCAGGCTAAAAGAATTTGGTGGTATGTGCTTGATTTCGGACTGTCTCTGGGTTGAGGGGCCAGCAGTCTCATATTGACCCCGGTTTTTCTATCAAGCGTTGCTCACGGGTAGTGGTTGCGTGCAGCCTGTCTCCAGACAGACTGCACTGTGGGGCTTCACCCGGCTTAAAAGCTCTAACCATGATTGGTGGACTTCGCTTGATGCCGAAAACTACTTATTAAAACGGTTATGGCTGCATGGTTGCAATGACCATGTGGCTGTTTAATCGAGAGTCGATAAGAAACAGAATATTGATTCTGTTGGGTGAATTCAGACACAAGACATTGTCGTATCAAAAAAAGGAAAGGGGATGCTGGATACTTCTGGTAGCCGAATTCGCGTCGAGTGTGGCCCTGTTGCGGCCAGTATGTTGCGCGCACGACTGCTATTCTTCATCAAATTTCCCAAGGTGAACGCGGCATCCGATATGCGGATGGCGGATCTCCTGCTGATCTCCGTCCGTAAAGGAGCCTTCCTCCGGAGCGGGGATTTCCTCAGATCTCCTTTTCAAGCATAAAGGCAAACCAAAATCATGGGGATACTCAGCTTATTGCTTTGGACCCCGATTGTCGGCATTCTAGTTTTGTCTTTAACATCCGGTCAGGATGCTCGCTCGATTCGTTTCCTGGCTAACCTGTTTGCCACCCTCACATTTCTGCTAAGTTGCTGGCTGGTCATCATTTATGACCAGCAGGATAGCGCCATTCAGTTCGGTGAACAGTTTACGCTCAACCCCAAATTAGGCAGTGCTTTTGCCCTGGGTGTTGACGGCCTGTCGATGCCCATGCTGGTGTTGGCAACGCTACTTACGTCCATTGCAATGCTCGCTTCTTTCACTATTTCAAACAGTGTTAAAAGTTTTCATATTTGTATCCTGTTGCTGGAATTCGGCATGTTAGGCGTGTTCCTGGCACAGGATTGGGCGCTGTTCTATATTTTCTGGGAATTGACCTTAATTCCATTATTTTTTCTGATTGATCGCTGGGGTGGTAAACGGCGTCACACGGCCAGTCTCAACTTTGTGCTGTACACGATGGGCGGATCGATCTTTATGCTCATCAGCTTGCTGGCGATCGGCCACTATATGCCGGAACATGGTGGTTCATTGATGGCTTCGATGAGTGAGGCGGCGCAAAGCATGCCGCGGGACGAGCAAGTCTGGGTGCTGCTGGGGTTTTTGATCGGTTTCGGGGTCAAGATGCCGATTTTTCCGCTGCACGGTTGGCTGCCTTTGGCTCACGTTGAAGCGCCCAGCCCGGTCAGCATTCTGCTGTCTGGTATTTTGCTGAAAATGGGTTCTTATGGCCTGATACGGGCTGTGGTGATGCTGCCGGAGGCCGCGCAAATATTGCAGCCATGGCTGGTTTTTCTGGCTTTATTCGGGATGATTTACGGCGGCTTATTGGCTTGGCGGCAAAGTGATCTTAAAGCGATGGTGGCTTATTCTTCGGTCAGCCACATGGGTATTGTCTTATTGGGTATTGCAACCTTGAATGAAACGGGACTTACCGGCGCAGTCTTGCAGATGACCGCTCATGGATTGATTGCCGGCGCGATGTTTCTGCTGGTAGGGTTGCTGTACGAACGCACTCATACCCGCAACATTCAGGATTACAGCTCGCTGGTCCAAGTGATGCCGCGTTTTGCTTTGTTCATGACTTTAACCTTATTCGCGGCGATGGGCTTGCCGGGTTCGGTGGGTTTTATTGCCGAACTGCATGCCGTTATCGGCGGTTATCAACAATGGGGCAGCTTGATGGTATTTTTCAGCCTGAGCATTCTGATCAGTTCTGCCTATGCCATTCGCACTATTGGCCTGTTATTTACTGGCCCGGTAAAGCCGCAGATGCGAGAGATCGAAGATTTGCGTACCCCCGAGTTATTGGCCGCCAGTTTGCTGGTTACGGGTATTGTATTGTTTGGTCTGCTGCCTGAGCCGCTAATTGACTTGTCGTCAGCAACCCTGTCTCATATGAGCAGTTTGATCAGTCAACGTATTCAATAGGATATTGGTGATGCATATAACCTCTGAACCTCTTGGCAGTCGTGAGCAGATCATCGCGGCGCTGGATCATCTGGATCATGTCCTTCCTGGACAAGGACCGATTCATGATTTCGTCCACCACAATACCATCCATGGTTTTCAGCACCTGCCATTTGAACAGGCGCTGGCAGCATACGAAGCATTAACCGGTACCTTTGGCTATCTTCCTGAAGCACAAAACCGGGAGTTCTATCAGCAGGGACGCATTAACGACCGGGATCTGTTTGCAGCGCTTGCGCATAACCCGCAGTTACAGGCTGAGCAAATCATTTGTATAGCGAGTGACTTAACGATTACGCGCAAAAATGTTTATCGTATCGCCATGTTATTTGACTTGCAGGCCCTCACCGTCAGCCAATTGAACTGGCAGATAGAAGAACTCGACGCGCTGGGCACAGTACAAGCCGATGTGCCTGAGCAAGCCCGCAGGCGGTTGCTGGCAAACAACACCAACCAGGGTGCTGCCGTCAGGCAGTTGTGGGAAAGTGTTGCGGGTAAGCTAGGGCTGGAGCAAATTAGCCTGCACCCGGAGAATATGCTTGATTTGTCGCTGGATCAGGCTGAAGTCTGGCTGGAGAAAATTCATTCCAGTGATCCGGATAGTAGCGGTCTTACGCTGCATCAGCGCATGCGGCAACAAGCGACCGCTTCACTGGATGAGTTACTGGCTCAACTCGGTGATGGCATCACTCTACGCGGGTTTATCCTGGCCGTGAGCGGGATCGATATTCTTTACTCCGTTCGTCCACAAATGATACGCATCTGTGCGTCTGCCTTGGATGAAGGTGTGGCGGCATGGCAACTGCCGGAACGTAGCCGCTTGGGCCTTTACGCTGCCTGGCGGGCAACAGCGCAATACGACATGAATCCCTTTCTACATGATTTGCCTGACTGGCAGCAGATCGTGGCTGAGTCTCCAGAGGATGCGGTTGATACCATTATCCAGCAACTGACCCAACTGGAGATACCACATGACAAATGGGAAGGGTATCTGCAGCGGCTGGCACTTGAATTACCAGGCTGGTCGGGATTAATCAACTGGCGGCAGCATCATCCGGAATACCATGCCGAGAACGATGCGGCACCAAAGCTGGCGGATTATCTGGCTATCCGGATGATTCTGGACAGACTTTGGCTTAATCAGGTCTGTCACGAAACCTGGAAAATAGAAGCCAAATTTAGCTCGCTGCAATTCTATTTTCGTAAGAATTTATCGGAATTCATGGTACGCAGCCAATTGTATCAGGGCGGCTTGCCGGAGTACCTGACGCATCCGGCTGAATCATTGATAGGTCGCACTGGTTCCGAACGGCACAAGCAATCCGACTGGCAGCAGCTCGCCGACCTGGTCTGGACTTGGCAGTTCAGCCCGATGGCAGAAACCAATGCTGGAAGCTGCAGATTCAATGGAGGCTGGCGCCTATTTCGTTTATGCCAGCATCTGGGGCTCAATGCCGCACACATTCAACAATTGCAGCAAAAAGATCTACTGCAGATGCTGGCGATATTGGATGAATTTAACCTGACTGAGCGCAGCAAGGTTTGGCTCGATGCCTACGAATATCATTATCGGGAAGAATTATTTCAGGCGCTACGCGCCAATCGTAACCGTGGCCGCTGGGCCAGGCGCGATAAACGTCCTCAGGCACAAGTGGTATTCTGTATTGATGAGCGCGAAGAAAGTATTCGCCGTCATCTGGAAGAAATCAACCCCACCATTGAAACACTGGGTGCCGCCGGGTTTTTCGGTATCCCGATGAATTATAAAGGGCTGGACGACCATCACACGACGGCGCTGTGTCCGGTGGTGGTGACGCCAGTTCATGAAGTCGACGAGATCCCGAGAAAAGGCGCTGACGGGGTGCTGCATGCACATAACAGTGGGCGCAAATTTTATAAGCGGCTCGCTTATTTGCTGAACCAGAGTCTTCGCCGCAATGTGTTGTTATCGTATGCAGCCATTGACGCACTGGCTCCATTTACTTTGGCGACACTGTTAAGCAAAACATTTCTGCCGACCTATTTTAATGCGGCCAATGCTAACCTGCGGCAGAATATCTTACGCAAAGTGCCGACTGAGTTGTTGTTCACTGCCGCAGATACTGCCGCCCCGGCAACCCCTGAGCATCCACGATTAGGCTTTACAACGACTGAACAGGCTGATCGGCTTGCCGGATTCCTGCGCAATGCCGGCCTGGCATACGGGTTTGCGCCGATCGTTTGTTTCATGGCGCATGGTTCGACCAGTCAAAATAATCCGCACGAAGCTGCCCACGATTGTGGCGCCTGTAGCGGGCGGCGTGGCGGTCCGAATGCGCGTGTATTCGCAGCAATGGCCAACCGCCCCGAAGTACGCGCCTTGTTGGCGCAACGGGGGATCGTGATTCCTGAAGATAGCTGGTTCGTCGGTGCCGAACATGATACTTCCAGTGATGTTGTTACCTGGTACGACGTAGAAGACGTTCCGCAAAAGTTACGATCCGCTTTTGATGACTGTCAAGCATGCGTTTTGCAGGCTCGGGCGGCTTCCGCACAAGAACGTTGCCGACGCTTTTTTTCAGCTTGCAATCCGGCATCGCCAGAGGCAGCCATGCGCCATGTGACAAATCGTTCCAATGATCTGAGTCAGGTTCGTCCCGAATACGGACATGCCACTAATGCCTCAGCGGTCGTCGGTCGACGCTCCGTCACGCAGGGGATATTTCTGGATCGGCGCGCTTTTCTTATTTCCTACGATGCAACTCAGGATCCGGAAGGCAAGCTGCTCGAGAATGTTCTGCTAACGGTAGGTCCCGTCGGAGCCGGAATTAACCTGGAATACTACTTTTCCACGATTAACAACGAACGTTTTGGCTGCGGCACCAAAATCCCACACAACATCATCGGCTTATTCGGCGTGATGGAGGGGGCTAGCAGTGATTTACGCACCGGCCTGCCAAAACAAATGGTGGAAATCCATGAAGCGGTGCGTTTGCAGATTGTGGTTGAGGCGAAGACCTCGGTACTCGGGGAAATTTATGGCCGTCAGGAAAGTTTGCGCGAACTGATAGGTGGTGGCTGGGTGCTGTTGAGCGCGATAGACCCTGACAGTGGCGAAATTTCTGTGTTTGAGCGTGGTGTGGGTTTCGTTCCGTGGCAAGCTGAAGTAGAGGAATTGCCGATGGTTGAGAAATCAGTGAATTGTTATCAGGGGCTGTCGGTGCCGATATCGCCTGTGTTGATTAAGCAGCCTGAAGAGTTGGGAGTTTGAAGCAATGGATGCATTGGTTGTTCTGATCCTGTTGTTACCATTGACCGCTGCTGCGGTGATTGGCATTGGTCATGTCTTTGGCATGTTGCGTGGCGTGGCCGATGAAGCGGTCACGGCGCGTATCGCCACTTGGGCCATTACCTTATCGTGCTTACTGGCCCTGGCTTTGCTGGGTGCTGATTTGCTTGATAAAAACACCGGCTCGTTCAGTGCGGGGCAATGGCTAGGCAGTGATAGCCTAAGCATAAAGGTGAATTTCATCACTACGGGTTTTAATGTCGGCTTGGCAGCTCTGTTCTCACTCTTGTTGGTCATTGTCACCCGATTTTCAATCAACTACCTGCATAAAGAACCTGGTTTCTATCGATTCTTTTTTGTCCTGAGCCTGTTTTCTTCGGCAATGTTGCTGCTGGTGTTATCGGGTAACGCCGTTGGCACTTTTGTTGGTTGGGAAATTGCCGGGTTGTGTTCCTACCTGTTGATAGCCTTTGCCTATGACCGTCCGATCGCCGCTATCAATGCAACTCGTGTATTCGTCACTAATCGCATCGGCGATGCCGGTTTTATTCTGGGAATAGGCATCAGCTATTTCTATGCCAAGAACATCGACTGGAATGGTCTGAATGCGGTAGCAGAACAGTTGACTACCCCTACTGCCACGGTGATCGCTATGTGTTTTGCCATAGCAGCTTTTGCAAAATCGGCACAATTGCCGTTTACCCCCTGGCTGGCGCGGGCGATGGAAGGGCCAACACCGTCGAGTGCGGTGTTTTATGGTGCGATCATGACGCATGCCGGGGTCTATCTGGTAATTCTGCTGCAGCCAATCTTTGAACGAGCGCCATTTGCAATGGGGTTGCTCGCCGTTGTGGGATTGAGCACCGCCATCTATAGCTTTGTTGTCGGGCTCACTCAAACTGACGTCAAAAGTTCGTTGTGTTTTGCCATATCCGCTCAGTTGGGTTTAATGTTTCTGGAATGTGGTCTGGGTCTGTGGCAACTGGCTAGTTGGCATCTCTGCGCTCATGCTGTTGTGCGCTGTTATCAGGTATTGACCGCCCCGTCGTTTCTGCATTATGTGCATGGCAACCCGATGAAGCCGGTTACCCGCGATATTGCTGGACTACGCTGGCTATATACCGTATCGATCCAGCGTTTCTGGCTGGATCCGGTTACTGATAGGGCTTTGGTAAGACCTGTTCACGGGCTAGGACATGATCTGGGCTATTTTGATGACCATATCATTGATCGCATCATGGGCACACCTGCGCGCGCAGGCCGTGCCATATCATCACTGGCGCAATTGGAAGGGAAAATACTGAGTTCCCGGCCGGATCATGACACCGACGAATTTAGTCGTGGCAGTGGATTCGCGGGCAAAATTTTTCAATGGACAGCGGATATTTTTAACTGGTTTGAAGATCGCCTGGTATTGCGAGGCATCGGCATAGATGCAATTGACATGGGCCGCCAGCTTGGATATGCCGCCAATAAATTTGAAAAATTGATACTGAAACCCCGCTACCTGGTGGTGTTTGTATTCACAGTATTGCTGCTTGCGGCTGCAATCTGAGGGACTGATGGCAATTACTCCTGTTATCCCCTGGTCGGAATCAGCAGCCTTTCCGTTGCTGACTATGCTGACACTTATCCCGCTGGCAACGCTGGTTGCTATTCTATTGTCACGTTCATCGGCTGTGGCATTGCGTGTCGGTTTTGCCGGAACACTGTCGACGGTATTGCTCAGCTTCTACCTATTGAGTGTCTTCGATGCCGATCGCCCTGGCATTCAACTGGCTGAAGAAATACATAACCTTGGCTTTACTTACAGCGTGGGCGTTGATGGCGCCAATATACTGTTTATTCCGCTGACGGCCATTTTCACATTACTGACCTTGGTTTATACCTCGATTACCCGGCATGCCACAGACCGGATGTACATTGCCTGTCTGCTGGGTTATGAGGCTATCCTGATTGGTGCGTTCTCGGCGATGAACCTGATGCAGTTTTGGCTATGGTGTGTGCTGGAGCTGATCCCGGTGGTGCTGTTGACGATTCGTGGCGGAACCGGGGAAAACCGGCGCTGGGTGGTCGCATTTCTGCTGCAGCATTGGCTGAGCGGATTATTGATGACCTTGGCAGGTTTCATGTTGCTCGCTTTTGGCTTAATGAATGTAGTACCTGACGCCGAGCTGACTTTTGACTGGCTGAAATTAAAAGAAGTCAGTAACGCGCCTTTACAGTATGGGTCGTTGATTTTCTTTCTACTGTTTTTTGGTTTTGCCATCCGTATGCCGATATTCCCGTTTCACGGCTGGCTACCGGTATTGGCGGAACAAGGCACGGTCGCCAGCGTAGCCATTTTTCTGGTGGGTTTAAAACTGGGGGTTTACGGCGCCATTCGTTTTATCCTGCCGCTGATTCCAGAGATGGCCGAACAATGGTCCGGATTTGTGCTGACACTGGGTTTAGTCAGTATTGTTTACGGCGCGCTGCTGGCACTGATGCAAATTAATATCCGCCGCTTACTGGCCTTCGCCGTCGTCAGTCATACAGGCATGCTGGTCATCGGTATTTTCGATTTCAACAAATATGGCATGGAAGGCACCATCCTGCTCTCTATTGCTTATGGGCTGGCGACAGCAGGGATGCTGTTCAGTGTCGGTCTGATTTATGAGCGGACTCGTACTGCTTTTATTCCACGTCTGGGCGGGCTGTTTGATGCCCAGACTACTCTCGCATTTTTGTTCGTGATCTCTGCGCTGACTACTATGGTCATGCCCGGCACCCCCGGATTTGACGGCGCACATCTGCTGATTGAGGGCACTGCCTCAAGATATGGCTGGCTGGTTGTTACGGCGATATTGCTGGGCAACCTTCTGGCCGCAGGTCTTCTGCTGCGTGCTTTTCAACAGATATTTATTGCCGCGCCTAAACGCTTTCAGCGACCCTCCAGCGATACTCCTCAGTGGTTCATGGCGAAACGACTGATTGCGGTGGCGATCTGCTCATTACTTATCGGCACCGGCTTTTACACGTCACCATGGGTGCATATGATAGACCAGAATGTGGTGACCTCCATGAGCGAGCTGGATGCCGTATTGGATTCCTCGCATCATGGTACGCAACAGTCTGGCACTGTGATTGTGCCTGTCGAAGTCAAGGGCGGACACGATGAGTGAAGCCGGTTTTCCGCTACTGAGTCTTGCCATTCTGTTGCCATTACTGGGTGCTATTGCCACTGGGTTTGCCCCTACCGTAAAGCTGGCCAAAGCAATCGCACTGGTAATTGCCGGTTGCGAGCTGCTGCTGACGTTGCTGATAGTGCAGTTGTTTAACGCCGGTAGTGGCGATTTCCAATTGGTCGAAAAATATCCTTGGATACCATTCCTGAATATCAACTATCTGGTCGGTGTTGATGGGATTTCGGTGTTATTTCTGCCAATGTCAGCACTATTGACGCTGACCGCGATCATTGCTTCGTGGAATTCGGTGCAACACAGCCCCCGCTTTCATTTTGCATTATTGCTGGCACTGGAAGGGGTCACTATCGGGGTATTTACCTCATTGGATACAGTGCTGTTCTTTTTATTCTGGGAGCTGACACTGCCACCTTTCTTCTTTTTAATCGGTTTATGGGGCATCGGTTCGCAACGGCGCGGTGCAGCGATGAAATACACGCTGTTTATGCTGTTTGGCGGGGTGCCGCTACTATTTGCAATTGTCATACTGGCAACCAATCACGCCGTGGCAGTGGGCGGCGCTATTCCCGAGGCGCTATCCTTCAGCTTGCCGGTTCTGCTGGAAACGCCTTTGGCAGCTGATTTACAAATACTGGTTTTCTTATTGTTACTGCTGGGTTTCGGTGTCAAAGCACCTTTAGCACCCTTCCATACCTGGTTACCCACCGCTGCAATGGAGGGGCCGGCACATGTAACGGCGATACTGACTGGTATGAAGCTGGGAGTTTACGGTATCTTACGTTTTACCATGCCATTAGCCCCTGCTGCTGCGGTTGAATACAGTTGGGTACTGGCTATTCTTGGTGCTGTTACGCTTATTTATGGTGCACTGATTGCTTTAAAGCAGACTAATCTGCGCCGCCTGTTGGCTTACGCCAGCGTCAGTCACGTCGGTTTGGTAGTGGTCGGTATCGCATCCTTGAACATGCAGGGTCTGCAGGGTGCAGTTTTCCAATTGCTCAACTTCACTTTGGTTGCGAGTTCGCTGATGCTGGTTGCCGGCATGATTCAACACCGCTTGGGCAGTACCGAAATTATCCATCTGGGAGGTCTGGCTAAAGTGATGCCACGGCTGACCTGTTTTTATTTTTTATTTACCCTAGCCAGTATCGGGATACCGGGAACCAGCGGGTTTCCTGCTGAACTGATGTTGATTATCGGTGCATTGAAAGCACATGCTAGTTTGGGCATCGCTGCATTGATCGGTGCAGTCCTTGGTGCCGCATACATGCTGTCCTATATCCGCCGGGCGTTTTTCGGTCCAATCACGCAATCCGTTGTCAGTCAGGCGCAAGATTTATCCCCGCGTGAACTGGCTCTGCTATGCGTTCCCGCCCTGCTGGTTCTGGTGTTTGGGTTTTTCCCAGACAGTGTGCTGCATATCAATCAAGTGGCGGCAGAAGTGTGGTTGTCCCGGTTATCCAGCTCAACCCCTTAGAGCACAGCAGACAGAAATTTTTATATCCCGCAGCTCTTTTCTTTTGGACTCTCCATTCGATATAATATTACATTCAACATGGAGATGACCGTATGAATACTGGAACTGATTACCTACTTGATCTAAATGCACGCCACTCTCGGGCTTTTATTGATTTAGCCATGGAGCGTCGCAGATACCGGGGCGAGCACCCTACAGAAATAGCTGCGCTTAAATGTATGGATGGCAGGCTTAACCTACCGGTTATGACACGAACCGCAGTCGGGATCATTCAACCTTTTCGCAATCTGGGTGGCAAGTTTGATCTAGGCTGGCCCTTCTTTCAGGCAACTCTGGATCAATGGGCGCAGTACTCCATCGGCCGCGGCAGGCACTGCCTGATCTTTGTGACCTATCATTTTGCGCGTGGGGATACTCACCGTGGTTGTAGGGGATTCAATTACGATACGAATGCTGCCAGAGACACAGCCATAAAACTCAAGAATCAGTTTGATCGTATTTATGGCAAGGGTGCCGTGGTACCGATTGTGTGCGGTATTGAGACTGATCTTGATGCCTTGATCCTGCATGGCGAAGACGGTCGTGTTGTTGATCTGGCCGAAGTAAAGGAAGACTTATCCCAGCTTGAATTGGAGGGTATGTTGCGTTCGCTGTACCCCTCAATGCCGGAACGGATTTTCAAGGATATGATCCCGCTAGTTGAAGGAAACATTAAACACTCCCGAAAAATTCGTGCTTCCAACAGACCGATCGAGGATGCCGAGCATAAGGAATGGGTCCTGGGGGTGGGGCGCGGTTTTGATTGGCTGCACGCCATCAATACCGCTTTTATTGTCGGGCCGTTCGATCCGAATCTTTCCGATGCGATTGGAACTGCGGCTGTATTGCTGAAAGGCAACATCGACGATGGCCGGGTCAGCCCAAGCGGTATTGTGCTCATGACTTCGGCAGCTTACAGACAAATTGGTCCAGAATATGAGCTGGCGAAAGAGAAAGCTAGATTCCTAAGTAAATTTGCGCTTGATGTTATCAAGACCAAGGTTCCTGATCTGGTGCCACATTTGAACATACTCACTGGGTGTACCGATCTGAACACAAGAAAATTTGAAGTGTTAGAGCGCCTGGATAAAGTTTCTAACCCAGTTGCCTATAAAGCTGCTTAGCTATCACTTTGGCAAGGGTAGCTACCCCTTTGCAGTGGATCGA
>VFJL01000055.1 GCA_009886095.1 Nitrosomonadales bacterium
GGTGAATTTGATTGCACCGATCGCGATGGAAGAAGGTCTGCGCTTCGCCATCCGCGAGGGTGGCAGAACCGTCGGTGCAGGCGTGGTGGCAAAAGTTATCGAGTGATAACTGGACAAAGGAGACGAGATCCGGGGGGTAGGCACTGAATAGCGAAATCCCGAATCCAGAATACTGTATTCTCAATCCTGAGGTTTAACCGAGGTTTAATATATGCAAAGCCAAAAAATTCGTATCCGCCTGAAGGCATTTGATTATCGCCTGATAGACAAATCGGCAATGGAGATTGTTGAAACTGCTAAACGTACTGGCGCAGTAGTGAAAGGCCCCGTACCCCTACCAACCCGGATTGAGCGCTTCGACGTACTGCGCTCTCCGCATGTCAATAAGACCTCGCGTGATCAGTTCGAGATTCGTACCCATCTGCGCCTGATGGACATCATGGATCCGACCGACAAGACTGTGGATGCCCTTATGAAGCTGGATTTGCCTGCTGGAGTAGATGTAGAAATAAAGCTATAATTTTTGAGTATTGAATTTGAAGTTGGCTGCTTTCATGCTGGCAGCATGAAATACATAACTAAAAGCTATTTGTAATCTGCCGGTCAATTGTAATCGGCACCTTTTAAAAAAGGTAATTAAAATGAGTTTAGGACTAGTCGGCCGCAAAGTTGGCATGACTCGCATTTTTACCGACGATGGCGAGAGCCAACCGGTGACAGTGCTTGATGTGTCTAACAATCGCGTCACGCAAATCAAGACATCCGACATCGACGGTTACTCTGCCGTGCAGGTGACCTTTGGTAAACGCCGCGCCAGTCGTGTTAACAAGCCGTCTGCTGGGCATTTTGCCAAAGCTGCGGTAGAGGCTGGTCATATGCTCAAGGAGTTCCGCGTAACACAGGAGCAACTTGCCAGCCTTAAACCCGGCACGGTTATAGCCGTAGATATTTTTCAGACTGGGCAAAAAGTGGATGTGACCGGCATCTCCATTGGCAAGGGTTATGCTGGCGTGATCAAGCGCCATCACTTTTCCTCTAATCGCGCTAGTCACGGCAATTCAAAATCACATAATGTCCCAGGCTCCATCGGTATGGCGCAGGATCCTGGTCGCGTATTTCCTGGCAAGCGCATGTCCGGACATCTGGGAAGTGTACAACGCACTACCCAAAATCTGGAAGTACTTCGAGTTGATACCGCACGCGGCTTGTTGCTTGTCAAGGGTGCAATCCCCGGTTCAAGAGGCGGTGATGTAGTAATACACCCGAGCGTCAAAACTCCAAAAATCGGTGTTAAACCTGCTGTTAAAATCGATGCAAGGGCGGGTGCCAAGGGTGGCGCGCAGTCCGGTAAGAGAGCGGGGGCATAATGGAACTTAAACTAATTAATGATAACGGTCAGTCAGCCGCCAGCGTTTCCGCATCCGATACCCTGTTTGGCCGTGAGTACAATGAAGCCTTGGTGCATCAGGTAGTGACGGCATACCTGGCTAATGCCCGCAGCGCCAATCGAGCTCAGAAAGGGCGCTCGGATGTAGCTAAATCCACGCGCAAACCTTGGCGGCAAAAAGGTACGGGGCGCGCACGTGCCGGTATGGCTTCCAGCCCATTGTGGCGCGGCGGCGGCAAAATTTTCCCAAATAGTCCTGAAGAGAATTTTAGCCACAAGCTGAATCGCAAAATGTATCGTGCGGGTATTGGTGCTATTCTCTCGCAATTAGTACGAGAAGACCGCTTGTCGGTAGTGGAAAACTTCACCGTAGATACACCAAAGACTAAGGTTCTCGCACAAAAACTGAAAGACATGGGAATGGGTGAGGTCATGATTATTACTGATAGCGTGGATGAGAATCTTTATCTGTCATCACGCAATCTGCCACATGTAATGGTGGTAGAAGTAGGCCATGCTGATCCAGTCAGTCTTCTGCGTTTTACTAATGTACTTATGACGCGCAGTGCAGTGACAGAAATTGAGGAGATGCTGGCATGAGCATACAAACTTTTAACCAAGAACGTTTAATGCAGATAATACTGGCCCCGCAGGTTTCTGAAAAAGCTACTTACATTGCTGAAAAACATAACCAGATTATATTTCGTGTCGTACAAGATGCTACCAAGGCTGAAATTAAGGCAGCTGTCGAGTTGATGTGGAAAGCCCAGAGCATTCAGGTGGAAACTGTGCAAGTTGCCAATGTCAAAGGCAAGGAAAAGCGTTTTGGCCGCTTTATGGGACGCCGCAGCAACTGGAAGAAAGCTTATGTTGGTATAAAATCTGGTCAGGAAATAAATTTTGCTGAAATCGCACAAGGGGAGGCCAAATAATGGCGTTGATTAAAGTCAAACCGACTTCTCCTGGACGCCGCGCAGTCGTCAAGGTAGTTAATCCAGACTTGCACAAGGGTGCACCCTACGCCAAGTTAGTAGAGAAGCAGAACCATACCGCTGGGCGCAATAACAATGGCCACATCACCACCCGGCACATGGGTGGCGGCCATAAACAGCATTATCGCAAAGTGGATTTTCGTCGCAATAAGGACGGTATCATCGCTAAGGTAGAGCGATTAGAATATGATCCAAACCGTAGCGCCAACTTGGCACTACTTTGCTATGCTGATGGCGAACGCCGCTACATCATCGCTCCTAAAGGAATTGTCGCAGGGATGCAACTGATCAATGGCGGGGATGCGCCGATCAAGAACGGCAACACACTGCCGCTACGCAACATCCCGGTAGGTAGCACTATTCATTGTGTGGAAATGCTCCCTGGTAAAGGGGCACAACTGGCGCGTTCAGCTGGCACATCGGTCCAACTGCTGGCGCGCGAGGGTGATTATGCACAACTGCGCCTGCGTTCTGGAGAAATCCGTAAGGTACACGTAGACTGTCGCGCCACTATTGGTGAGGTCGGTAACGAAGAGCACAATCTGCGCTCCATTGGCAAAGCCGGTGCCAACCGCTGGCGCGGTATTCGTCCGACGGTGCGCGGAGTTGTAATGAACCCGGTAGATCATCCGCATGGTGGTGGCGAGGGTAAGACCGCCGCTGGACGTCATCCAGTCAGCCCGTGGGGAACGCCCGCGAAGGGTTTCCGCACCCGCTCAAACAAGCGTACTGATGGTATGATCGTACGCCGCCGCTATTCGAACAAGGGATAATAAATCATGGCACGTTCCATAAAGAAAGGCCCGTTCGTTGACCTCCATCTGATGAGTAAGGTAGAGACTGCACGTGCAACCAACGACAAGCGTCCAATCAAAACCTGGTCACGCCGTTCTACCGTTCTACCAGATTTTATTGGGCTAACTATCGCTATACACAACGGGAAACAGCATGTTCCAGTTTATGTTACCGAGAATATGGTAGGACACAAACTTGGGGAGTTTTCCCATACGCGCACTTTCAAGGGACATTCTGGCGATAAGAAAGCTGCCGCAGCCGGGTCGAAGAAATAGGAGTGATCAACATGCAAACAACTGCTGTATTACGCGGGGTTCGGTTATCCGAGCAAAAGGGACGACTGGTAGCGGATCAGATTCGGGGGTTACCGGTGGATCGGGCGCTTAATCTGCTTGCTTTTAGCCCAAAGAAGGGAGCAGTCATCATTCGTAAATTGCTGGAGTCAGCCATTGCGAATGCCGAGCACAACGAAGGTGCGGACATAGATGAATTAAAAGTATCAACAATATATGTAGATCGTGGGCCATCTCTGATGCGTACCAGCACACGCGCAAAAGGTCGTGGCAACCGTATCGTAAAGCCGACCTGCCACATTCTTCTCACCGTCGGCGACAAAGCCGACAATAAAAAATAAGGGACGCGCGAGGGCATTATGGGACAGAAAATACATCCGACAGGCTTCCGCCTTTCCGTGCTAAAAAACTGGTCATCGAAATGGTACGCAAATAGTAAGAATTTTCCAGTCATGTTGAGCGAAGATATCAAAGTACGGGAATACCTGAGAAAGAAACTGGCGCACGCTTCGGTAGGTAGAGTGGTTATCGAGCGTCCATCCAAAAATGCACGCATCACAATTTACAGCTCGCGCCCCGGTATCGTGATAGGCAAAAAGGGTGAAGATATCGAGGTTCTTCGCGGGGAGCTACAAAGGCGCATGGGGGTACCAGTACATGTGAACATTGAGGAGATCCGTAAACCAGAAATCGATGCACAATTAATTGCCGACAACATCGCGCAGCAGCTGGAGAAACGTATCATGTTTCGCCGCGCCATGAAACGGGCAATGCAGAATGCTATGCGTTTAGGTGCCCAAGGAATAAAAATCATGAGTTCAGGCCGCTTAAACGGCATTGAGATTGCCCGTACCGAATGGTATCGCGAGGGCCGTGTGCCACTTCACACCTTGCGTGCCGATCTGGATTATGGCACTGCAGAGGCTAAAACTACTTATGGCGTGATCGGTATCAAAGTATGGGTATTCAAGGGTGAGATGATAGGGCATAACGAACAATCTTCAGCAGCGGCAACACCGACGACCCAGACTCCTGCGCCAACGGGAGAACCCGAGAGAAAACGTCCAGCCAGAAAGCTACCGGCAAGTACTACCAAAGTGATGACTGGGGATAAGCCTACTATTAGAGCCAAAGTAGGAACTGAAGCGAAAGCAGACGTGAAGACGATCAAAAAATCTGTCAAGAGCACTGAGAAGACTGCTGACAGAACCGTCGAAATCAAGAAAACAGTAAAAATAGTGAAGCCAGGAGCAGAAGATGCAGCAGCCAGCTAGAACGAAATACCGCAAGCAGCAAAAAGGCCGTAACAAGGGAGTTGCTACTAGAGGTGCAAAAGTGAGTTTTGGTGAGTATGGACTTAAAGCGATTGGTCGTGGCCGTTTAACTGCACGCCAAATTGAGGCCGCACGTCGTGCCATGACTCGTCACATTAAACGCGGTGGGCGTATCTGGATCCGAGTTTTTCCAGACAAGCCAATTTCCCATAAACCAGCAGAAGTGCGTATGGGCAACGGTAAAGGTAATCCAGAATACTTTGTGGCCGAAATTCAACCTGGCAAGATGCTGTACGAAATGGATGGAGTCGATGAAGTTCTGGCACGTCAGGCATTCCGTCTGGCTGCCGCTAAATTACCGATCCAAACTACGTTTGTTATCCGACAAATAGGCGGTTAATCATGAAAATGAATGAACTCAAAGCTAAAAATCCGGGGGAATTGCAACAAGAATTAATGGCGTTGTTGAAGACGCAATTTGGTCTGCGCATGCAGCATGCAACCCAACAGCTCGGCAATACAAACCAGTTGCGCAATGTACGTCGTGATATCGCGCGGACAAAAACAATAATCAGTCAGAAAGTGAAACAATCATGAGCGAAGCCAATTTGAGCCGTACCCTCACCGGAAAAGTGGTGAGTGATAAAATGAATAAGACTATTACCGTATTGGTTGAGCGCAAAGTTAGGCACCCGCTCTATGGAAAGATTATGGTCCGTACGAAGAAATATCATGCTCACGACGAAAGTAACGAGTTTCATCCGGGTGATATGGTTGTGATTGAAGAGTGTCGCCCAATTTCAAAGACCAAAGCTTGGCGAGTAGCTAAATTGGTCGAGAAAACCAACCCGGTCTGATTAGCCAGTTATACCAATTTCTGATCAGAAAAAGACCTACCGGTAGTAGAAAATATCGGTGGGCAGAAAAAGAATATTGGTATTAAAAATTAATCGTCTTTTCTCTTGTTTCTTTTGTGGCATGCACGTATAATTTTGCTTCTTGAAGTTTAAGGTTTTCAGATTTTTAATCGCGCATTGCTGGCAGTATCCGGCAGCGACATAACCCGAACGGGTTCCAATACTATCCACACAGTGAAATCCTGCACTGGAAAAGTTGGAAAGAGTGAGTAAAAAATGATTCAAATGCAATCAATTCTACAAGTAGCCGATAATACCGGTGCACGTTCGATTATGTGCATTAAGGTGTTAGGCGGATCAAAGCGGCGCTATGCTGGCATCGGCGATGTCATCAAAGTCACCATCAAAGATGCTGCGCCGCGTGGCCGCGTCAAAAAGGGTGAGATATACAATGCCGTAGTAGTGCGCACCGCTAAGGGGGTGCGTCGTTCCGATGGCTCGCTGATTAAATTTGACAGCAACGCAGCAGTGTTGCTCAACGCAAAGCTAGAACCGATTGGGACGCGCATTTTCGGCCCCGTGACGCGCGAATTGCGCAATGCGCGTTTCATGAAAATCGTCTCGCTTGCGCCTGAAGTTTTATAAGCGCACGGCAAGGAGTCAGTATGCAAAAAATCAAGAAAGGCGATGACGTAATCGTCCTTACCGGTAAGGATAAAGGGAAGCGTGGAACTGTCCTGCGCGTAGCTGGAATAGATCTAATCGTGATTGAAGGGGTTAACAAGGTAAAGAAACATCAAAGCCCTAATCCAACTAAAGGAACTGCTGGCGGCATTGTTGAGATAGAAAAACCGATTCAGATCTCAAATGTGGCAATTTTCAATCCTGCCTCGCAGAAAGCAGACAGAGTTGGATTTAAGATTCTGGAAGACAAACGCAAAGTACGTTATTTCAAATCGAACGGCGAACTATTGGGCGCCTGAGAGAGCAAGAGGGAAATATGGCTCGGTTGCAAGAATATTATCGTGACACCGTGGTTAAACAGCTGATGCAGCAGTTTAGTTACACTTCTCTGATGGAAGTACCACGCATTCGTAAAATCACACTTAATATGGGTGTGGGAGAAGCTATCGCAGACAAGAAAGTCATGGACAATGCCGTAGGCGATATGCAAAAAATTGCCGGGCAGCGTCCGGTAGTGACAAAAGCAAAGAAATCAATCGCTACTTTTAAGGTGCGCGAAGATTATCCTGTCGGCTGTATGGTTACGTTGCGACGTGTGCGTATGTATGAGTTCCTTGATCGCCTGGTAAACGTGGCAATTCCACGTATTCGTGATTTTCGTGGTATTTCTGGCAGAGCGTTCGATGGGCGTGGTAATTACAACATGGGAGTGAAGGAGCAAATCATTTTCCCCGAAATTGAGTATGACAAAATCGATGCTCTGAGAGGCATGAATATAACAATTACCACTACCGCCAAAACAGATGCAGAGGCTAAGGCGCTGCTGGCAGCTTTTAAATTCCCATTCAAGAATTGAGGATGGTATGGCAAAAATAGCTGTAATTAATCGCGATTTGAAACGTCGTGAAACCGTAAAGAAGTTTGCTGCATACCGCGCCGAGTTGTTTGTCGTCATTAACAGTGTCAAGGCGAGCGACGAGGAACGTCACTCCGCTAGGATTAAGCTGCAAAAATTGCCACACAATGCTAGTCCGGTGCGTCTTCGTAACCGATGCTCGCTTACAGGTCGGCCACGGGGTGTATATAGCAAATTTGGCTTGGGGCGTAGCAAATTGCGTGACTTTGCCATGCGTGGAGAGATTCCAGGCATAACAAAGGCTAGTTGGTAGCAAGCGAATACCTTAGTTTTTTAAGCATTAAAATTTTTAAGCGAGTTGCTGTGCTATATTTTTCAAAATTTCGCATCAATTTTTGTGACAAAAATTGGATTTCTAGAGGTGGCCCTAGATGAGCATGAGTGACCCCATCGCTGATATGTTGACGCGTATACGTAACGCACAGCTTGCTGAAAAAACCTCAGTGGCAATGCCTGCTTCTAAGCTGAAATTGGCCATTGCACAAGTGTTAAAAGATGAAGGGTATATAGAACATTTTTCGATGCACGAAACAGATGGAAAACCGGCGCTGGAAATTAGTCTGAAATATTACGCTGGTCGTCCAGTAATCGAGAGAATTGAACGTGTTAGTCGCCCTGGATTACGTATCTACAAGTCCAATGACAAACTTCCTAATGTAATGAATGGTCTAGGTGTAGCGATAGTCTCCACCTCCAAAGGTGTGATGACCGAACGCAAAGCGCGCGCCAGCGGTATAGGTGGTGAAGTGTTGTGTATCGTTGCTTAGGGGTGTAGAAAATGTCTCGAGTAGGTAAAAATCCGATACCAGTTCCGGCCAATGTTGAAGTGACTTTATCTGCTTCCGCAGTGTCGGTAACAGGGCCACTAGGCACGTTACGACATATCCTGAATTCTGATGTCAGTATTGAACGTGACGGTGATAATTTGCTGGTTAAAGTTACGAACGATTCCAAGCAGGCCAATGCGATGTCCGGTACTATGCGCGCATTGCTAGCCAACATGGTACATGGGGTAACCAAGGGTTTTGAGAAAAAACTTTTGCTGGTGGGGGTGGGTTATCGCGCCCAGGCCGCAGGTGAGATGCTCAACTTGACGTTAGGGTTCTCTCATCCCGTCGCTCATAGAATGCCGGAAGGCATTAAAGTGGAGACGCTGAGCCAGACTGAAATACTAATCAAAGGTATAAATAAACAGCAAGTTGGTCAAATAGCTGCAGAAGTTCGCGCCTATCGAAAACCAGAACCATACAAGGGTAAAGGCGTGCGTTACGCTGACGAAGTAGTTGTCATAAAAGAAACAAAGAAGAAGTAATTGAGGTAACCATGTTGAATTCGACACAATCCAGACTGCGCCGTGCGCGTCAAACCCGTGCCAAAATTGCCGAACTGAAAGTGGTGCGCTTGGCAGTGTATCGCAGTAATTGCCATATTTATGCGCAAGTAATAGATGGCAGCGGTGGCAATGTGCTGACCAGCGCTTCTACTCTGGAACCAGAGGTACGCAAGGTGCTATCCAGTGGTGGCACGATTGATGCGGCAGCAGTAATTGGCAAACGGATTGCCGAAAAGGCCAAAAATATCGGTATCGAGACCGTTGCCTTTGACCGCTCTGGCTTCAAGTACCACGGCCGCGTCAAAGCGTTGGCTGAGGCTGCTCGTGAGCATGGCCTTAAATTCTAAGCAAGGAGTAAATTGTGGCTAAGGTGCAAGGAAGAATGCAAGGTAAAACCCAACAGGGTGAGGACCGTGGCGATGGTCTCAAGGAAAAAATGGTGGCGATTAACCGTGTTACCAAAGTAGTGAAAGGCGGACGTATTCTAGGTTTTGCTGCACTGACCGTAGTTGGTAATGGTGACGGCAGTGTTGGTATGGGAAAGGGCAAATCGCGTGAAGTACCCGTGGCGGTACAAAAGGCGATGGATGAAGCACGTCGCAAGATGATTAAAGTGAACCTGAAGAACGGCACATTACATCATCCAGTTATTGGCAGGCACGGTGCCGCTAAAGTATATATGCAACCAGCTTCCGAAGGCACTGGCATCATTGCTGGCGGACCAATGCGGGCAATATTTGAAGTGATGGGGGTGCATAATATTCTTGCTAAGTGTATTGGCTCGACCAATCCTTACAACGTAGTGCGCGCTACCCTGCAAGGTTTGCAGACAATGAATACTCCTGCTGAAATTGCTGCTAAGCGTGGTAAAAGTGTAGAAGAAATCATGGGGCTGACAAAATGAGCGAGAATATAAAAAAAATAAAACTTACTTTGATCAAGAGCATCATCGGTACCAAGCAATCGCATCGTGCAACTGTGCGTGGATTAGGTCTACGCGGAGTTAATAGTACCGCAGAATTAGAAGATACCCCATCAGTCCGCGGTATGATCAATAAAATTCATTATCTCGTTAAGGTTGAGGTATGAGATGCGGCTAAATTCAATTAAACCGGCTCAGGGTGCCAAACACGCAAGCAGACGTGTTGGGCGCGGTATAGGTTCAGGTATCGGTAAGACTGCTGGACGCGGCCATAAGGGGCAAAAATCCCGCACCGGCGGATTCCATAAAGTTGGTTTCGAGGGTGGACAGATGCCGTTACAGCGTCGCCTGCCAAAACGTGGTTTCGTTTCTCCTACCGCTGGAGACACTGCTGAAGTACGTCTGTCAGCCCTCAATAAATTACCGATGGATACCATAGATATTCTTGTATTGAAGCAAGCTGGGATTGTTCCCAGTTCTGCTCTTAGTGCAAAGGTAATACTTTCCGGGAAAATTGAACGCGCAATTAAATTACAAGGTGTTGCAGTAACCAAGGGCGCAAAAGTTGCAATTGAAACTGCTGGTGGCAGCATTGGTGTTGTAATAAGGCTACGAGGATAGAGATTGGCCGCTAACGAATCACTGCGAGGACTCTCCGGAAAACTGGGTGACTTGAAACGTCGTCTGTGGTTCTTGTTGCTTGCGCTGGTTGTCTATCGTATTGGTGCGCATGTTCCGGTGCCCGGCATCGACCCAGTAGTGCTGAAAGATCTGTTCGAGTCACAGCAAGGCGGCATTCTTGGCATGTTCAACATGTTCTCTGGAGGAGCCCTTTCCCGTTTCTCGATTTTCGCTTTGGGGATCATGCCATACATCTCGGCTTCGATTATCATGCAGTTGGGTACAGTAGCATTTCCTTATTTGGAAGCTCTGAAGAAAGAAGGCGAGGCCGGACGCAGAAAGATCACCCAATACACTCGCTATGGTACGCTAGGGTTAGCTCTCGTGCAGGGTTATGGCATATCTATAGCATTGCAGTCTCAAGCGGGATTGGTGATCGCACCAGGGCCAATGTTCTTGCTGACCACTGTAATAACTTTGGTCACAGGTACTATATTTCTGATGTGGTTAGGCGAACAGATTACTGAACGCGGTATTGGTAACGGCATATCACTGATTATTTTTGCCGGGATAGTCGCTGGCCTGCCGAGTGCAATTGGTGGCACGCTAGAGTTGGTGCGAACTGGCGCGATGCATTTCTTGGTGGCCTTAGGAATTTTTGTAGCGGCGACATTGGTGACCGCATTCGTCGTATTCGTCGAGCGCGGTCAGCGTAAAATATTGGTGAACTATGCCAAACGCCAGGTAGGCCGAAAGGTCTACGGCGGGCAGAGTTCACATTTACCGCTAAAGTTGAATATGGCTGGTGTAATACCACCGATCTTTGCTTCCAGCATGATCTTGTTCCCCGCCACGTTAGCCGGATGGTTTGCTACTGGTGAATCTATGGCTTGGTTGAAAGATATGAGTGGTGCATTGTCTCCAGGTCAGCCAGTTTACGTAATACTGTATGCAGCGATGATTATATTTTTCTGTTTCTTCTATACCGCTCTGGTATTTAATCCCAAAGAAACCGCAGAGAACTTGAAAAAAAGCAGCGCCTTTATTCCTGGAATTCGTCCTGGTGACCAGACAGCCAAATATATCGAACGGATCATGCTGCGACTTACCTTGGCAGGAGCAATTTACGTAACACTAGTGTGCTTATTACCAGAATTTTTGATCTTGAAATGGAACGTCCCATTTTATTTTGGCGGAACCTCGTTACTGATAATTGTGGTGGTAACCATGGATTTCATGTCGCAGGTGCAATCTTATGTCATGTCTCAACAGTATGAGAGCCTGTTGAAGAAAACTAACTTCAAGGGTGGCAGTGGGTTGTCGACAAGATAGACACACCTAAGGACAGGATGGCCAAAGAAGAAACGATACAGATGCAAGGCGAGATACTGGAAACGCTGCCCAACGCAACGTTCCGCGTCAAGCTTGAAAATGGGCATGTGGTGCTCGGGCACATTTCTGGAAAGATGCGCATGCATTACATCCGAATCTTGCCGGGTGACAAGGTTACGGTAGAGTTGACGCCGTATGATTTAAGCAGGGCGCGGATTACCTTTCGCGCCAAGTAGCTAAAGGAGAGAAAAACATGAAAGTATGGGCATCCGTCAAAAAGATTTGCCGTAATTGCAAAATTATCCGACGTAACCGCGTGGTGCGAGTGATTTGTACGGATCCGCGACATAAGCAACGCCAAGGGTGAGTGGGAAGATATCGCTTTAGGTGTTATAATTTCGTTTTTTTATTTGTAGGATAATCGTATGGCTCGTATTGCAGGGGTAAATATCCCGAATCATCAGCACGCCGAGATCGCATTGACATCGATTTATGGCATTGGTCGAACCAGAGCACGCCAGATTTGTGCTGCTGTCGGTATCAGTGGATCTACTAAGATCAAAGATATAACTGATGTTCAAATGGAGAAGCTTCGAGATCGCGTCGCTAAATTCACCGTTGAAGGCGACTTGCGACGGGAAGTGTCGATGAATATCAAGCGCCTGATGGATCTTGGTTGCTATCGTGGATTGCGTCATCGGCGTGGTCTGCCAGTGCGCGGTCAACGCACCCGCACCAATGCCAGAACTCGGAAGGGACCACGCAAGGCAGTCCGTTCTTCCAGCGCCAAGCCAGCAGGAAAATAAAGAGTGATTGGTAAGTAATTAAGATGTAATACAAAGGAATAGCCAGACATGGTAAAAGTAGCTACCCGGGTACGGAAAAAAATAAAGAAAAATGTGGCTGAGGGCATTGCCCATATTCACGCTTCGTTCAACAATACAATTGTGACCATCACTGATCGCCAGGGTAACGCTTTGTCATGGGCTACTTCTGGCGGCGCTGGCTTTAAAGGGTCACGCAAAAGCACTCCATTCGCTGCTCAGGTAGCAGCTGAGCAAGCTAGCAAGGTTGCACAGGAATGTGGTGTCAAAAATCTGGAAGTACGGATCAAGGGACCCGGTCCAGGACGCGAATCCGCTGTACGTGCATTGAACGCAGCGGGTTTTAAAATTACTAGCATATCGGATGTGACACCAGTTCCGCATAATGGTTGTCGTCCACCGAAAAAACGCCGCATTTAGTGGGAGTAAACTATGGCCAGAAATCTTGATCCTAAATGCCGCCAATGTCGCCGTGAAGGTGAAAAGCTGTTTTTGAAAGGCGAGAAGTGTTTTACCGACAAATGTGCGATCGAACGTAGAAATTATGCACCAGGACAGCACGGACAGAAGAGTGGTCGTTTGTCTGATTATGGTGTGCAATTGCGCGAGAAGCAGAAACTGCGTCGTATATATGGAATGCTGGAACGTCAGTTCCGTAATAACTATAAGCTCGCTGATAGTCAACGTGGCATCACTGGCGTGAATCTATTGCAATTGCTGGAATGCCGCTTGGATACGGTTTCATATCGTATGGGCTTTGGTGCATCGCGTTCAGAAGCGCGTCAGATTGTGCGCCACAACGGCATACTGGTGAATGGCCATCGCGTCAACATTCCATCTTATCAAGTAAAGCCCGGTGACGTAGTCGAAGTTGTCGAAAAAGCAAAAAGCCATTTACGCATTAAAGCTGCATTAGAGGCAGCTGAGCAGCGTAGTTTTCCAGAGTGGATAATAATGGATGTAAAAGCCTTTAAGGGAACCTTCAAAGCAAAACCAGAAAGATCCGAACTACCTGCGACCATCAATGAATCGCTCGTGATTGAATTATATTCCAAGTAACCAACTAACAAGCTTTTCGCAAAAGGATCATGCTATGGCAAGTAACACTTTTCTTACGCCGCGCATTATTGACGTTCAGAACATATCTCCGCTGCATGCCAAAGTTACTATGGAGCCATTTGAACGTGGCTACGGACATACACTAGGTAACGCATTGCGCCGCATTTTATTGTCTTCGATGCCAGGGTTCGCACCGACCGAAGTGCAGATCAGCGGCGTGGTTCACGAGTATTCTGCCATCGATGGTGTGCAAGAGGATGTGGTTGATATACTGCTTAATCTCAAGGGTATCGTTCTAAAGCTGCACAATCGTACTGAAGCTGTATTAACTCTTAAGAAGGACGGTGAAGGTGTAGTTACTGCAGGCGATATCGAAACTGGCCATGATGTGGAAATTATTAATCCTGAACATGTTGTCGCCCACCTCACTGCAGGTGGAAAATTAGACATGCAGATCAAGGTTGCTCAAGGACGTGGTTATATGCCGGGAACGATGCGGCAACTGGAAAATGAGAATCGCACCATTGGCAGTATTCTGCTGGATGCTTCTTTTAGTCCAGTACGACGTGTAAGCTATGCGGTGGAGAGTGCCCGCGTTGAGCAACGTACTGACCTCGATAAATTAGTGATGGATATTGAGACAAACGGCGTTGTCGACCCCGAGGAAGCGATTCGCTACGCTGCAAAAGTTCTGGTGGAACAGCTCTCGGTATTTACTGATCTCAAAGGTACTCCGGCTCCTGTGGAGCAACCCAAGTCGCCACAGATTGATCCGGTGCTACTGCGTCCAGTTGATGATCTGGAACTTACCGTACGCTCTGCGAACTGCCTCAAGGCAGAAAATATCTATTATATTGGTGACTTGATACAACGTACAGAAAATGAGTTGTTGAGAACACCCAATTTGGGCAGGAAGTCGCTCAACGAAATCAAGGAAGTACTAGCTTCACACGGGTTGACGCTCGGGATGAAGCTGGAAAGTTGGCCGCCTGTCAATCTTGAAAAGAGTAAAAAGGAAATAAATCATGCGGCACCATAATGGTTTAAGAAAACTGAATCGTACCAGCAGTCATCGTCTGGCGATGCTGCGGAATATGACAAATTCGTTGTTGCTCCACGAAGTTATCAAAACCACGCTACCGAAGGCTAAAGAATTGCGCCGCGTAGTTGAACCGATGATTACTCTCGGAAAAAAGCCATCGCTTGCCAACCGGAGGTTGGCATTCAACCGTCTGCGGGACCGCGACATGGTCGGAAAACTATTCTCTGAACTTGGCCCACGTTATCAGAAACGTAATGGTGGCTATCTGCGTATTCTTAAGTTTGGTTTTCGCAAGGGTGACAATGCACCAATGGCGCTGATTGAGTTACTCGATCGTCCGGAACCGGTGATTCCGTCCATAGCTAAAAATGCCGATGCATAGACTAACCTGAAAATCATAAGAACTAAAAAGCCGGCTTATCCCGGCTTTTTTATAACAAATTTATTACTTGGCTAATTGGGAGCTTGAACTCTGATGGACCTGACGACTTGGACCGATGCGGAGCTTCTCACGTTGGGTGAGAAGCTCCGCGTATGGTGTCTACAACGTCAGACATCAAAGTGGGGGAACCGATTCTGGAAGTTGACTGCATTTATGGGTGCATTCTCGCTCATTGATGGAATCGTCGATATTTTTCTCGATGGTGTGCGGGCGCTTAGCATACTAGAAATCGTGCTAGGTACTGCCATCTGTCTATCCTGGTACCTTAGTGACAAGAAGCATAAATCCAATATCAATTTTCTTGGAAAACTTAATAGTGAACTTAGCCGCCGGGGTCTCTCATTGTGAGAGTTGGCCCCAATTGAGATTATCTAGTTATGCGGTATGTTCGCTATCTTGCATCTCTCCTATGCTCCCCTCGCTCAGACCTTGACCTTGACCGCCGCCATCCAGCAATAACCTTTGCCTCTTGCGTGCGTTGTGGAAAGCCAGACCGGTGCCTGCGGGAATGAGCCGCCCAACGATAACGTTTTCTTTGAGGCCACGTAAATCATCTTTTTTGCCCATAATTGCCGCTTCCGTCAGCACACGCGTGGTCTCCTGGAAGGAGGCAGCAGAGATGAATGAATCGGTAGAAAGCGATGCCTTGGTAATGCCTAGCAGGGTGAAATCGTAGATTGCAGCCTTCTTATCCTCCGCCACCATCCGTTCATTCTCCACCAGCAAATCTGCACGTTCAACCTGTTCACCCGAGATAAAGCGAGTATCGCCGGCATCGACGATATATACACGGCGTAGCATCTGACGCACAATCACCTCGATGTGTTTATCGTTAATTTTTACACCCTGGAGTCGATATACATCCTGCACCTCGTCAGTAATGTAGCGTGCCAGCGCTTCCACTCCGAGCAATCGTAGAATGTCGTGCGGATCAGCAGGTCCGTCAACGATGCTCTCTCCCTTGTTCACCACTTGACCATCATGTGCTGTCACATGCTTTTCTTTGGAAATAAGATACTCATGCGAAACTCCATCCAGATCAGTGATCACCAAGCGTTGTTTGCCTTTAGTATCCTTGCCGAACGAAACGATACCGGTCACTTCTGCTAGCACACCTGCATCCTTAGGAGAACGCGCTTCAAACAATTCTGCCACACGCGGCAAACCACCCGTAATGTCACGGGTTTTAGAACTCTCTTGTGGAATCCTTGCCAGTACTTCACCCACACTGACTTGTTGTCCATCGCGCACGGTAATAATGCAACCGACCTGAAACGTGATATTAACGGACAGATTGCCACCGGCGATTCTCACCTCATCACCCTTTCCGTCCAAGAGTTTTACTAATGGACGCAGCCCCTTGGCTTGGGCTACCCCACGACGTTTTGGATCAATCACCACCAGCGTGGATAAACCTGTTACTTCGTCAATCTGTTTGGCTACCGTCACGCCTTCCTCGACATTCTCGAAGCGCACATTGCCGGCATACTCGGTAATGATGGGACGAGTGTGTGGATCCCATGCTGCCAGTACCTTTCCTGCCTTTACGACTTCACCATCACGAATCAGCAATGTTGCCCCATAGGGTGTTCTATGACGCTCGCGTTCGCGGCCACCATCATCTTGTATTATCACTTCACCGCTACGAGAAATGGCTATTAGTTCGTGACGGGAATTAATCACGTAACGCATAGTGGGCGAATAGCGCACCATGCCATTGGATTTACTCTCCACCTGGCTTGCCACAGCGGTTCTAGATGCGGCACCACCAATATGGAATGTACGCATGGTGAGCTGTGTGCCTGGTTCACCGATCGATTGAGCAGCAATCACCCCTACTGCCTCACCTACGTTTACCGGCGTACCACGTCCTAGATCACGCCCGTAACATTTAGCGCACAGGCCATAACGGGTTTCGCAGGTAAGTGGGGTGCGCACTTTTACTTCATCTATACCAAGTGATTCAATGTCGTCAACTGCATCCTCGTCCAGCAGAGCCCCAGCCGCATAAACCACCATCTGGTTTTCCGGGTTAACCACGTCGTTCGCTACGACTCGTCCAAGCACGCGCTCACGCAAGGCTTCTATTACTTCACCACCTTCGACCAGCGCTTTCAGTACCGCGCCATTACTAGTGCCGCAATCGTCTTCAGTTACCACCAGATCTTGGGTCACATCCACTAGACGGCGAGTAAGATAGCCAGAGTTGGCGGTCTTCAATGCTGTATCAGCCAACCCTTTACGGGCACCATGAGTGGAAATGAAATACTGCAATACATTTAACCCTTCGCGGAAATTTGCGGTAATAGGTGTCTCAATGATCGAGCCATCGGGCTTGGCCATCAAGCCACGCATACCTGCCAACTGGCGAATCTGGGCAGCAGAGCCTCGTGCGCCAGAGTCAGCCATCATATAAATGGAATTAAATGATTCTTGTGTTAACGGTTTGCCTTTTTTGTCTTTTTTCATCTCTCCGGTCAACCGATCATATACCGGTTCAACACCAAGTTGATCCATCATGGCCTTGGCCACCTGGTCACCAGCACGACCCCAGATATCCACCACCTTGTTGTAGCGCTCACCCTGGGTAACTAGGCCGGAAGTGTATTGGGCTTCAATCTCCTGCACTTCCTTCTCGGCTGCACCGATAATATCGCTCTTCTGTGGTGGCGTAAGCATGTCGTCCACACAAATTGAAATACCTGCACGGGTAGCATAGGTAAAACCAGAATACATCAGTTTATCAGCGAAGATTACGGTCTCACGCAACCCGCAACGACGGAAACTGGCATTGATAAGCTTGGATATTTCTTTCTTTTTGAGTGCTTTGTTGATCAAGGGGAAAGGCAGGCCAGCCGGCAGGATCTCGGACAGCAGTGCGCGTCCTACAGTGGTGTCATAGCGGGTGGTTTTTTCACGGCGTCCACCTTCGACATCTATTTCATACTCCTTGATTCGAACCAAGATTCTGGCATTTAGTTCTACTACTCGGCCCTCATAGGCGCGCGATAGCTCACTGATGTTGGCAAACATCATGCCTTCACCACGCGCATTAATCCTCTCGCGAGTGGTGTAATATAGACCCAGCACGATATCCTGTGACGGCACAATAATCGGCTCACCATTGGCCGGTGACAGAATGTTATTGGTCGACATCATCAGCGTGCGACATTCCATTTGCGCCTCCAGCGACAGTGGCACGTGTACTGCCATCTGGTCGCCATCAAAGTCGGCATTGAACGCTGCACATACAAGCGGGTGTAGTTGTATCGCTTTACCCTCGATCAGTACGGGCTCAAACGCCTGAATACCCAAGCGATGCAACGTTGGCGCGCGATTCAACATCACCGGGTGTTCACGAATGACATCTTCCAGGATGTCCCACACTATCGGAGTTTCATTTTCCACTTCCCGCTTGGCTGCCTTGATGGTAGTGGCATGGCCTAGTATTTCAAGTTTGCTAAAAATGAATGGCTTGAAAAGTTCCAGCGCCATTTTCTTCGGCAGACCACACTGGTGTAGTTTGAGTTGCGGACCCACCACGATCACTGACCGCCCGGAATAGTCCACGCGTTTACCCAGCAAATTCTGCCGGAAACGACCGCCTTTACCCTTGATCATATCAGCAAGGGACTTTAGTGGTCGTTTATTGGCACCCGTCATAGCCTTGCCGCGACGACCGTTATCCAGCAGAGAATCTACTGCTTCCTGCAGCATGCGTTTTTCATTGCGTACGATGATTTCTGGTGCTTTCAATTCAAGCAAGCGTTTAAGACGGTTATTGCGGTTTATGACACGGCGATATAAATCGTTCAAATCGGAAGTGGCAAAACGTCCGCCATCCAGTGGCACCAGCGGCCGTAATTCCGGTGGCAGCACCGGCAACACCGCTAGCACCATCCACTCCGGCTTGATGCCGGATTTGTTGAATGCCTCCAGCACCTTTAGACGCTTAGAGATTTTCTTCATCTTTGTTTCCGAACCGGTGGTTCCCATCTCACGCCGTAAATTCTCAATTTCAGCACGGATATTTATGTTACTTAACAGGTCGCGGATGCCCTCTGCACCCATACTGGCGCGGAAATCATCACCATATTCTTCCATCTTGGCGCGATAATCGTCATCCGTCAGTAACTGGCATCGTGCCAGCGGCGTCATACCAGGGTCTGTCACCACATAGGCTTCAAAATAAAGCACCCGCTCAATATCGCGCAGGGTCATGTCCAGCACAATGCCCAAACGCGACGGCAATGACTTCAGGAACCAGATATGTGCCACTGGGGAAGCCAGTTCAATGTGCCCCATGCGCTCACGCCGTACCTTGGACAGCGTAACTTCGACGCCGCATTTCTCGCAGATCACACCGCGGTGTTTCAAGCGCTTGTATTTTCCACATAAGCACTCGTAGTCTTTTACCGGACCAAAAATCTTAGCGCAGAACAATCCGTCCCGTTCCGGCTTGAAAGTACGGTAGTTGATGGTTTCAGGTTTCTTTACCTCACCATAAGACCAGGAACGTATTTTTTCTGGGGAAGCGAGGCCGACTTTGATTGAATCGAACTCTTCCTTCTGTGTAACCTGTTTGAATAAATCGAGCAGTGCTTTCATTTGTCACTCCTGTTAATCAGGGGTCGGTATAAAAATTAATCGGCGAAATGCACGGAATATAAAGTATTTAGCTTTTTATGCCGTTGCAGCAAACAGCAAAAATTGCTAATGCCGATCTAAATCAATGTCCAACGCCAGCGAACGGATTTCTTTTACCAGTACATTGAATGATTCCGGCATACCGGCATCAATCTTGTGGTCACCCTTGACAATACTTTCATACACTTTGGTGCGTCCGTTCACATCATCGGATTTAACCGTTAACATTTCCTGCAAGGTGTAGGCAGCGCCATAGGCCTCTAATGCCCAAACCTCCATCTCACCGAAACGCTGGCCGCCAAACTGAGCTTTACCTCCCAGTGGCTGTTGGGTCACCAGGCTGTAAGGGCCGGTGGAGCGCGCATGCATCTTGTCATCCACCAAGTGATGTAGCTTCAGCACATGCATGTAGCCCACTGTGACAGGGCGGTCGAAAGCTTCACCGGTTCTGCCGTCATAGAGTGCGACCTGACCGGAGCGCGGCAGGCCGGCAAGTTCCAGCATATCCTTAATTTCATGCTCGGTGGCACCGTCGAACACCGGAGTTGCAAAAGGTACGCCATCCTTGAGATTCTCCGCCAAGTCCAGGATTTCCCCATCGGTGAGGGAAGCAATATCTTCCTGTTTACCGCTGCTATTGTAAATTTTGTCGAGAAATTTTCTGATTTCTGCGGGCTTACTATGAGCATGCAGCATATCGCCGATTTTTTTACCCAGTCCTTTTGCTGCCCATCCCAGATGGGTTTCCAGTATCTGTCCCACGTTCATACGCGAAGGCACACCCAGAGGGTTCAGTACAACGTCCACCGGAGTGCCATCAGCCATGTAGGGCATGTCTTCCACTGGTACGATTTTAGAGATCACACCCTTGTTACCATGGCGTCCTGCCATTTTGTCACCAGGTTGCAAACGCCGCTTCACCGCCACATAAACTTTAACCATTTTCTGCACACCTGGTGGCAGCTCATCCCCTTGGGTAAGTTTCTTTTTCTTTTCGTCGAAAGCAGCATCAAACGCTTTTCGCTTTTGCGCCAGACCTTCCTTGATTTGTTCCAACTGTAGACTTGTCGTTTCGTTGGACAGTCGAATGTCAAACCAGTGATGTGGATCGATACTGTCCAGATATTCTTTGGTAATGCGCACACCCTTGGCGAGTTTTTTTGGTCCGCCAGTTGCCGTTTTACCCTTGAGCAAACGCTCAATACGCTCAAACGCATCAGCCTCCACGATCCGCATCTGATCCGCCAGGTCTTTCTTATAGCGTTTCAGTTCGTCATCAATGATTTGCTGGGCACGTTTGTCACGCTCAATACCCTCACGAGTAAATACCTGCACATCGATCACTGTGCCGGAAATACCTGATGGTACACGCAGCGATGTATCTTTGACGTCAGAAGCCTTCTCACCAAAAATCGCCCGTAACAGCTTTTCTTCCGGCGTCAACTGGGTCTCGCCCTTTGGTGTAACCTTGCCAACCAACACATCACCTGCTTCAACTTCGGCACCGATATGAACAATGCCGGATTCATCTAAACGCCCGAGTTGCAATTCCGACAGGTTAGAGATATCGCCGGTTATTTCTTCCGTTCCCAGTTTGGTGTCGCGACTCACTACCGATAACTCCTCGATATGAATCGAAGTAAAACGGTCTTCGGCAACAACGCGCTCAGAAATAAGAATCGAATCCTCGAAGTTATAACCATTCCATGGCATGAATGCAACCAGCATATTCTGCCCTAATGCCAACTCACCCAGATCGGTAGAAGCACCATCTGCCACCACATCGCCGCGTGCAATCATGTCGCCTACTTTCACTAGTGGGCGTTGATTGATATTGGTGTTCTGGTTGGAGCGAGTATATTTAATCAGGTTATAAATATCCACACCCACTTCACCTGCATGTGTCTCAGTGTCATGCACCCGCACCACAATACGGCCTGCGTCTACATAGTCCACTACGCCACCGCGTACCGCCTGCACTGCGGTTCCAGAATCCACCGCTACTACACGTTCGATACCGGTACCAACCAACGATTTCTCAGCGCGCAGGCAAGGCACTGCCTGGCGCTGCATGTTGGAACCCATCAGTGCACGGTTGGCATCATCATGTTCCAGAAATGGAATTAGCGAGGCTGCCACCGACACTATCTGTGCTGGTGCCACATCCATATACTCGATACGATCTGGCGCAGCCAGGGCAAATTCATTTTTGTGACGGCAAGAAACAATGTCACTGGCAAATTTACCGTGACGATCCAGTTCCGCATTCGCCTGGGCAATCACATACTGACCTTCCTCAATAGCCGACAGATAGTCAATTTCATCGGTGACCTTACCATTCTTCACCTTGCGGTACGGCGTTTCCATGAAACCATATTCATTAGTACGGGCATACAGTGCTAATGAATTGATGAGGCCGATGTTGGGGCCTTCTGGCGTTTCGATCGGGCACACTCGGCCATAATGCGTGGGATGCACGTCGCGCACCTCAAACCCTGCACGCTCACGCGTAAGGCCACCTGGCCCTAGTGCAGACACACGCCGTTTGTGGGTGATCTCGGAAAGTGGATTGGTCTGATCCATAAACTGCGATAGCTGACTGGAACCGAAGAATTCGCGTACCGCTGCTGATACTGGCTTAGCGTTAATCAGGTCATGCGGCATCAAATTATCCGATTCAGCCTGACTCAAGCGCTCTTTCACTGCACGCTCCACCCGCACTAGCCCGGATCGAAACTGATTTTCAGCCAATTCGCCAACTGAACGTACACGGCGGTTACCAAGATGGTCAATATCGTCTATCTCACCGCGGCCATTGCGCAACTCTACCAGAATCATAATAACTGCAATGATGTCCTCGTTCGATAGAGTATTGGAGCCAGTCAACTCAGTCTTACCCACGCGGCGATTGAATTTCATCCGTCCCACTACGGATAGGTCATAACGTTCCGGTGCATAGAACAATCCATTGAATAGCGACTTGACCGATTCCTCGGTGGGGGGTTCACCGGGGCGCATCATCCGATAGATGGCTACTTGAGCATCTAACTGGAGGGCAGTCTCATCTATTCTCAGGGTCTGTGATATGTATGCACCCTGATCGAGGTCGTTAGTGTAAATAGTATAAATCTTTTCTATTTTGGCCTCGCGCAACTTGGCGATCAGAACCTCGGTGATCTCATCATTGGCCAGAGCCACGATTTCGCCTGTTTCCTTATCAACCACGTTGTGACCCAGTACTCGTCCCAGTAAATAATCTTCAGGCACGGTAAGCTTGTCTATACCTGCCTGTTGTAATTCACGGACGTGCTTGACAGTGATGCGCTTATCTTTTTGCACGATAATCTTGCCGCTTTTAGTGGCAATGTCAAAACGCGCCATGTCACCACGCAACCGCTCCGGTACCAGTTCAAACAGGATGCCATCAGTGGACAGATGGAAAACATCAAAAGAGAAAAAACCGGCAAGAATCTGTTCCGGTGTATACCCTATTGCTTTCAACAATGTGGTGATCGGCATTTTTCGGCGGCGATCAACACGAAAATAGAGGTAATCCTTGGGATCGAACTCGAAATCAAGCCAGGATCCACGATATGGAATAATCCTTGCGGAAAAGAGCAATTTTCCAGACGAGTGTGTCTTGCCGCGGTCGTGCTCGAAGAATACGCCAGGCGAGCGATGCAGTTGCGACACGATCACGCGTTCGGTGCCGTTAATGACAAACGAGCCCGTATTGGTCATGAGAGGAATCTCTCCCATGTAAACTTCCTGCTCCTTCACCTCCTTCACCGTCGGTTTGGAGGCTTCTTTATCCATAATTGTCAGCCGTACTCTGGCGCGCAATGGCGAAGCATAAGTGAGGCCGCGTTGCTGGCATTCCTTGACATCGAACGGAGGTGTACCAAGATCGTAACTGACAAAATCGAGACGTGCATTCTTGGAGTGGCTCTCAATCGGGAAAATCGAGGTAAATGCTGCCTGTAATCCTTGATTGCTGCGCTGACCAGGCTCAACTCGCGCTTGCAGGAAAGCCACATATGATTCGAGCTGGGTGGCGAGAAGAAAAGGGATCGGCAATACGCTGGCGCGCTTGGCGAAACTTTTACGGATACGTTTTTTCTCGGTAAACGAATAGCTCATGGAATCTCTCCGGAGGGTCAGAAAACAGAAAGCAGGGTGCTATTTCTGCCTGCTGCGTTCTGCGTCACAAATGATGCAAAAATCAGCACACTAAAGAGGCCAAAGGCTGGCGGCACATTTCGTGCTACCAGCCCACCTCTCTACGCTACCTCTTTACTTGATCTCGCAAGCTGCGCCAGCTTCAATGAGCTGTTTTTGAATGGCGTCTGCATCGGCTTTGGAAATGCCTTCCTTGACCGCTTTAGGTGCCCCATCCACCAGATCCTTGGCTTCTTTCAGGCCTAGACCGGTAATCACGCGAACGACTTTGATCACGTTGACCTTGCTATCACCTGCAGCAGTCAGTATTACGGAAAACTCCGTTTGTTCCTCCACGGGAGCGGCGGCACCAGCTGCAGGAGCCGCTACTGCAACTGCGGCGGCGGCGGCAGAAACACCGAATTTTTCTTCCATCTCCTTAATCAACTGGGAAAGTTCCAGCACGGTCATATTCGCGATTGTATCTAGAATGTCTGCTTTGGCTACTGCCATGATTTTCTCCTGATAAAATTAATTTCTAGTTTGATTACAGTTTCGACTATCTCGAAACTGGATTAAGCGGCTTGCTTCTGATCACGGACAGCTGCTAGACCACGCACAAATTTGGTTGGCACTTCGTTGAGTGTTCGCACAAAATTGGCGATAGGTGCCTGCATCGTGCCAAGCAGCTGTGATAGCAGTTCCTCGCGGCTCGGCATGGTAGCAAGATTTGCAATATCCTTATCAGACATTACGAAATTAGCCATTGCGCCGGCTTTGATCACGAATTTGTCATTACTCCTGGCAAACTCGTGCAGCACTTTTGCCGCCGCTACCGGATCGCTTCCGATACCATAGACAAGCGGTCCTACCATGTGCCCAGAAAGTCCGGCAAATGGCGTATCTGCTATCGCACGCCGCGCCAGCGAGTTCTTTAGCACCCGGAAATATATTCCCGACTGACGTGCCTTGGCGCGTAACTGGGTCATATGTCCGACTTTAAGACCGCGATACTCTGCAACGATAATCGCCTGAGCCTTCGCTACTTGAGCGCTAACTTCGGTTACTACCGCTTTTTTCTCTTCAAGATTTAGACTCAAGGTACATTCTCCATCAGTTAAATATAGCACTGAGTTTTTAGTGTCGAGGTCTGATAGTGTTCGACACTTAGTCTCAATACCATGAACCGGCGACTTTGAATCAGGAGATAAATATGTTCCTGTTTCTGGGCACGCCATCTACGCTGGGCACTAAAAGTTTCAAAAGGTTGGGAGCAGTCGGCGGATGATAAATATATCCACCTTGACGCCTTACTTTCTCACTCCGCGATTAAGTTCTCTCAAGTGACAGCGACTCAGTAAAACCGGTTTTACAGTCCACTGCTTGCCGCTCACCTCAAAAACCCCAACGGTCTTTGACAACCTGCCGGATCGACCTGTTATGCCTCTCCAGCAGCCCAAAGCCTTATAAATTCTTTACTGTGTCAGACTCGCCTGATCGACCCGAATGCCAATCCCCATTGTGCTGGAAACCGAGATCCTTCTCAGATAGACACCCTTGGACGTGGCAGGTTTAGACCTGTTGAGTGCATCCACGAGCGCCAGCAGGTTTTGTTTTAACGCATCCGTACTGAATGAAGCGCGGCCAATAGTGCATTGAATAATGCCAGCCTTGTCGGCACGATATTGCACCTGACCTGCCTTGGCGTTCCTGACCGCGCCTGCCACATCCGGCGTCACCGTACCAACCTTAGGGTTGGGCATCAGGCCGCGCGGGCCAAGTATCTGTCCCAACTGCCCAACAATGCGCATGGCATCAGGGCTGGCAATAGCCACGTCAAAATTAATGTTACCCGCCTTAATCTGTTCTGCCAGGTCTTCAAATCCGACAATGTCGGCGCCAGCGGCAAGCGCTTCCTTTGCCTTATCACCTTGAGCAAATACTGCCACACGCACAGTCTTGCCGGTACCTGCTGGCAGCACTACCGAACCACGCACCGTCTGGTCTGATTTTCTTGCATCTATGCCGAGATTAACGGCCACATCAATTGATTCATTAAATTTTGCGGTGGCTGTTTCCTTGATGATCCTAAGTGCATCCGACAGCGGATAGACTTTACTACGATCCACTTTTGCGGTAATTTCTTTGAAACGTTTGGATAGATGTGCCATGTTTATATCCCCTCTACTTCTACGCCCATACTGCGAGCGCTACCGGCAATAGTTCGGACTGCCGCATCCATGTCTGCTGCGGTCAGGTCCGGCATTTTTACCTTAGCGATTTCTTCCGCTTGATTGCGGGTTAATTTGCCTACTTTGTCGGCGTGAGGTCTGGGACTTCCTTTGCTTATACCCGCCGCTTTCTTGATCAGCACCGTTGCAGGCGTGGTCTTCATGACGAACGTGAAACTCTTGTCGGCATAAGCGGTAATCACTACTGGCACCGGCAACCCAACTTCCATTTTTTGGGTGGCGGCATTGAAAGCTTTGCAGAACTCCATGATATTGAGTCCGCGCTGGCCAAGTGCAGGACCGATAGGCGGACTTGGGTTGGCCTTGCCTGCCGGCACCTGCAGCTTGATATAACCAATTATTTTCTTTGCCACACTAATTCTCCCGTTGGGTACAAACGAATGCTGCTGCATTCTCCCCGTTTAATGAATAATACAAACATTGCTTCTAAATCTGGTTAAGGCCGCTCCCATTTGACATTTCAGGCTTTCTCAATCTGACTGAAGTCTAACTCCACTGGGGTAGGGCGGCCAAAAATGGAAACCGATACCCTGATTTTACTTTTGTCATAATTGACATCTTCCACATTGCCGTGAAAATCCGTGAAGGGACCTTCTTTAACTCGCACCGCTTCACCTATTTCGAAAAGAATCTTGGGTTTTGGTTTTTCCACTCCTTCCTGAATCTGGTGGAGAATATTCTGCACTTCTTTTTCGCTGATTGGCGTTGGCTTCATCGCTGAACCGCCAATAAAACCGGTAACTTTGGCGGTGTTCTTGACCAGATGCCAAGTCTCGTCAGTCATCTCCATCTCTACCAGCACATAGCCTGGAAAAAATTTCCGCTCGCTGAGAACTTTTTGTTGCCCAGCCTTGGTTGTTTTCAGCTCAACCACCTCTTCTACTGGCACCAGTACCTCGCCAAACTTATCCTGCATGCCAGCGCGATTGATACGCTCCTGCAACGCGCGCTGTACGCTTTTCTCAAAACCAGAATAGGCGTGAACCACATACCATTTCTTATCCATCAGTCCCCCTGGCCCATCAGATATTTCATCGCGAGCATCAAACTGGCATCCACCAGCCATAAAAATATGGACATCACCACAACAAAGGCAAATACGATACCAGTGGTTTGAACCGTTTCCTTACGATTCGGCCATATTACTTTCCTGGTTTCCTCTGATGACTCCCTACTAAATGCATAAAACTGTCTGCCTTGAGTGGTAAACCATATCGTCACTGCCGCCAGAACGAAACCCAATAATACTGAAATCACACGAATCACCATGGCGCTATCGCGCAGGTAATAAAACCCGGCAATACCTCCCGCCATTAACAGAAAGGCGAATCCTAACTTAATCTTATCCACTCTACCCCACTCTGCTCTTGATACGTAAATGAAGCCATGTAGTAGCGTTTATGCAAGCTACAGCTACCACTCCAGCCCGAAACATTGCCATAAATCTGTACGTTCGTGATATTAGAAGTCATGTATTCATTGGGAATGCGCGGTAACACATAACCACCCCTTCCATGAGAATCCTTGTCTTGGCAGGCCAGGAGGGCATCGAACCCCCAACCTTCGGTTTTGGAGACCGACGCTCTGCCAATTGAGCTACTGGCCTATTTTCTTCATGAACTAAGGGCTACGAAATCAGGTACCGCGAGACTCCCATTGCATTCAGTATTCTTGGCGCAAGAAATCGCTTGATTTCAAAACCTGGATAAAAATTATCACTCGATAACTTTTGCCACCACGCCTGCACCGACGGTTCTGCCACCCTCGCGGATGGCGAAGCGCAGACCTTCTTCCATCGCGATCGGTGCAATCAAATTCACC
>VFJL01000030.1 GCA_009886095.1 Nitrosomonadales bacterium
AAGGTGCCTTACCACTGACACAGGAGGATGTCTTCGCCTATCTCTACGCCGTACTGCATCACCGAGCTATCGCGCGCGCTATGCGGAATTTTTGAAGCGCGATTCCCGCGTGGCCGATGCAATGACCTGAAAAGAGAATGCGGCCAATTTAATGATGGCCAACGACAACTGGCGTAAAAGATACTGAGAGAAAAGCTGGATAATTCAGTTGCGGAGTTTCTACGAAAAGTTTCCTGGAACGTTCTTCAGAATCAACCGAGAATTGTTTACAGAAGTTTATGGATTCAGGCCACCGCTAAAAATCCGGATTTTTAGCGGTGGCCTTGATATTTTTCCAGCCCGTCTCAATAAATCCAACAGGGTCACGCTTCTTCGTCATTGATGCCGATGTGTTCGTTCGAACGCTTCGATTCGTGGCTCTTGGTATCACCACGCATTTTGCGGGCATAATCCTCAAGCTGGCGTTTGGCAATATCAAAGGCATCGCGTAAGGCCACATAAATATCTTCGTGATGATCGCGGTTAACCACAATCTCACTACCCGGCACGCCAATGTCGATGCGTACATTGAACTGTTTGCCCTGATGATGGTGCTTATGCGGCAACTCAACTACCACACGGCAGGATATGATGCGGTCGAAAAATTCGTCGAGTTTTTTTACCTTGTCACGGATATGTGCATCCAGCACATCTGAATGTTCAATATCACGGATAGTAATTTGCAATGGAATCTGCATGGCTTCTCCTTAAAATTCGGTCTAACTAACGGCGGTGCCGCATTTCCTTTTTCCGCTCATATCCCACCAACTTGGAGAGGTCGAGCATTTCTTCTGCCAGCAGTTCCAATACGTCATCCAAAGTAAGGATACCCACCAGACCACCGGCTTCGTCTACTACTGGTAAGCGCCTTACCGTCTTGCTGCGCATATATTGAATCGCCTCGAATGTGTCCACGCTATCTTTCACCGTAAACAGCTCCTGCGTCATGATATCACCCACCGTAATGACCCTATCGTCGAGTTCTGGCGCCATGATTTCCACTACCAGATCACGGTCGGTGACTATCCCCACCGGAATCTGGACGCCGTTGCGATCTTCGACGACCAGTATACTGCCAACATGATGCTGCCGCATAAGCTTGGCCGCTTCCATGACAGTTTCATCACGTCGCATAACAGCAACTTCTCGGGTACAGATTTCACCGACAGGCATGATGCTCTCCTTGTGGGGCTATGCAATTCTGAATCAATCGCTACCGGACACCTCGAATAATCCGGACCTTGTCACAATACTCCGCTGCTCACAAAAAATGTTCCTGACATACCAGTCCTATGCCGCGTCTTATTTTTGCTCCCACCTTGTCTTGTTTAGAACTTCGAATTATTAGAGGCACCCTACAATTTATAGCCAATACTATTTATTGATAACCAATAGCATTCCTGGCAGTAAATGTTTTAGCAGTTTGGCATTAAACTGCATGCAGGTCAATGACGTCACCCACTGTAATGACCATGTAATCAAGTTCCGCAGCCATGATTTCCACCACCAGATCGTGGTCGGTGATAATTCCTATCGGAACCCGCTCACCGTTAAGGTCATCGACAACCTGCACGTCACCGACGCGGTACTGCCGCATCAGTTTAGCGGCTTCCAGGACAGTGTTGTCACGCTGCACCACAATGACTTCGCGATTATAAATCTCTCCAGCAGGCATGATAGCTTTCCTTCTTATACACCGCAGAACCGGTACGGGGCGCCCGGATTAATGCGTCCAGCTCACGCGCAACAAATTTTCTTCCGGGTTATAGTGAAAATCCAACTCGCCCTGATATGCATGATGCAAAGCTTCGCCGATGCCGCGAGCCAAGTGGATATCGGTGGTTGTCACCAGTGTTATATCGTCTTTTTCTTCCACTGCCATGATGCGTTTGAGCGGGTGCTCTGCCCGTTCACGTTTCTCCTGGTTGTACACAAGATACATGATTTCATCGTGATGAGCGTGGAAGAACTCCCCCCTCAGGGTTACGAAGCCAGCAGGATAATGGTCGTGTATCCGATGACAGGCAGGACAAATCTCCCGGTGTGCATCTGCCGGGGCCTGACGCCACTGCCAGCGCCCTTCATGAAATACTGCACTACATAGCGGGCAGATGGTCGGCTCGGGCAGTTTGCCCTTGATCTTGTAGGCGTCATGCTCACGCTCTTGGAATATCCCATTGCGACGGGGAATTTGGTGGAAGCTGGCGGGGGTGCCTTGAGTTTTCATGGTAAGTATCCTTCAGTAAGAATTGAGCACCTGTTCATGAAATCTATTAAGTCAGTCAGCTGTTACTACATTCCCATCCCCCTCATCTCGCCGGGTATTTCCAGGCAATTCTGCGATCATGACGTCGGCGGTGAGAATCAGGCTGACTATCGAAGCTTCATTTCGCAAGGCAGAGCGCGTCACTTTGGTAGAATCGAAGATGTCCATTTCGATAAGATTAACGTATGCTTCACTGGCTGCGTTGTAGCCGAAACTACCCTTTGCCCTCCAACACTCTGGCAAGCACCACTGAGGGTTCGCCACCCGCATTGGCAACGATCTGCCGCAAAGACTCTTCCAATGCTCGCAACACGATCTTGATGCCGGCTTCCTGTCGTCATTATCTTCAGTGCGTCGATTGCCGCACGCGCGCAGCAAAGCCACGCCTACCACCAGGCAGAATACCTTCTTCAACTACGGCCCGAGAGTCACCTTGACCGCATCCGCTAAAATATTCACGCCGATGACGATTCTGGCACGGGTAGCATCATGAAACAGCACCCCTTTTGCCGGCAAAGAAGCCTCCAGAAAAACGTTGTGTGGCCTTGGTCAGGCCTGCACCACGGCCAGAATCACAGCTTCCCGCACGACCAGCAGTTCCGTTGCGCCGATTTTCACGGGCCAACTGGTGCGCTTGTCAAACATCACTTTGTTGCTGACCTTTGCTGTCTGTTTCCGCTTGCTGCTGCTGGCTTTCCCTCACCCTGTACGGTTACTTGAGCTGCCTGCTCATGTCGTGCAGTTCGCACTTCAACAGCATGCGATTGCCATAAGGTGCATCTGTTATGTTGATCTCGACGGGAAATGTTGTCCCATCTTTGCGCCGGGCGATCGACTCGAATCGGGACGCCTGGCTGCGCAAATGCAATCCGACCATGCTCATGAATTCGTTGGAATCAGTCAACATGTCGAGATCAGCCATAGTGTGCGCAACCAGTTCTTCTCTGGCATAACCGAGACTGCTGCAGCAATACTCATCTGCATAGGCCACTCGCCCATTCCCATCCAAATAGAATAGAGGATTGCGGCTGTCGTTGAGATAATCTGGTTTCTTCATATTAGTTACTCTGCGGTGCTTACCCATATCGGTTTTCCAAAATATTTCAGGCCATCACCTCACTCACTCAATCAATTTCTGACAGACTGCTCGTCAAATTTCTTCTAGTGGTACACCGTACCATCTATCTCGGCTTCAGCCTCCAGCCAGTCCTGCATTGCATCGCCACCGCTGAATCCGCGCCGCTCGGCACGGTAATAAGCGGCGATAGCGATCATCTCCTGGCGATCCTCCCCGTTTGCTACACCATGTACCTGACTGATCGGTTCCGCAGTAAATTTCCTGGTTGCTGTCGCAGGTTTACTCTTGGCTGCGCTACCAGCCACCCTGACATCAGTTTTATTGGCTGCTACGGTAGACATACTCTTAGTCATGTTTTTGGTTGCTACAGCAGGTTTGCCCTTCTCTGTCAGGCCAGATTTATTTAACTTAAACACTTTCATTACCTCCTGAGTATCAGTTGACTACGGACACAGAAAATCCGCCAATTCTCACTACAAGATAAGACATGAGCCGTGACTGGTAAATAAGCAGACGACCAATTTACTGGTAGGGGAAATCCTTAAAAACAAGGCGCTGAGCGTAGCGCTATTAGCAATAGTCCGGCACAATTCGGGTGGGCGATAGCTACCGGAACCCACTGCGCCTACCAATACCAACTCCCTGCTACAACACCCCAGCCCTTGATACGCCATCATGCTTCAACATTTTGCGTAATATCTGCAGCGCTTCCAGCTGAATCTGGCGCACCCGTTCACGAGTGATATCAAGATCATCTGCCAATTGTTCGAGCATTTGGGTTTCGTAACCGTTGAGACCATAACGTTGCTCGATTACGCAGCGCTGCCTGTCGCTTAACCGGTTTAACCATGCGCGTACCTGCCGCTGCATTTGCGACTGCTCCAGCATCAGATCAGGGGTAAGGCTGTCGTCCACTATGCCGTCGCCAATGGACAGCATCGGGTCGATGTCGAGTGGCGCATCCAGTGAAATCGCACCGCTGTTCAGCGACAGCATCCACCGCACCTCCTCCACCGTGCGTCCCAGAAAATACGCCACATCTTCTGCTTTGGGTTCTCTGCCAAGATGCGCTTCCAGGTGACGAAATGTCCGCAGAACACCGTTCAGATCCTTGATGACGTGCACCGGAAGACGGATGGTACGTGACTGATTCATGATGGCACGCTCGATATTCTGGCGAATCCACCAAGTAGCATAAGTAGAGAAACGGAACCCGCGCTCCGGATCAAATTTGTCCAGTGCGTGCATCATCCCTATATTGCCTTCTTCAATCAGATCCAGCAAAGCGACGCCATGATGGGGATTGGTATACCGTTTGGCAATATTCACTACCAACCTCAGGTTGCATTCGATCATTTTCTGCCGTGCGGCGAAGTCACCCTGCCTGACCCGACGCGTTAGTATTGCTTCTTCTTTCGCACTCAACAGGGCGTTAGTGCCGATCTCTTTGAAATAGATCTGAGTGACGTCAGCCTGCGGGGAGTCAGCAAAGACTGCAGCCCTAGCTCTGACTGGTGCGGCTTCAGACTCTTCAACGGACGCATCATCCACTCTGGACGGCCAAAACATCTCACCACTGATGGGTGCGACTTCGCATTCTTCGCTATGGGTATTGTTCATCTGATCTATCCTCTGTTTGTCTATGACAGACACACAATAGAGCAGTTACTGTGACAATGGGATAAGCAAATAGCCTATTTCAGGCTAAGCAGAATTCTTATAATCCGGGACAATTGGAATTGGAACTGGGATTGAAACTGGAAATGAAATTGGAATTACTTCTCGATAACGTTACACTGCATCGCCAGGCGAGTCAGCTGAGCGATATTCTGCAATTTTAACTTGCGCATAATGTTGGTATGGTGAACACCGACAGTCTTGGGGCTGATAGAAAGCATGGTGGCGATTTGTGATGTTGAGTTTCCCTCCGCCAATAATCCAAATAACTGGAATTCACGCTTGGAAAGAGCACTCAATGGATCTTTCTCGGTATTATTGATGGCCAGCTTGGTGGTCAGCATATCCGATAACAGTTCCGGGTCGACATATATTCGTCCCTTCATTATCTGACGTACCGCTTCAATCATCTGTTCCGGGCTGCCTTGCTTGGTTAGGTACCCGTTTGCACCCATCTGCAGCACACGCTGAACCATGGTTTCATTACTGTACATGCTAAATATCAGAATGCGCGCGTCTGGGTCACGTGCCCTGATACGGCGCAGAGTTTCCATACCGCCGATACCTGCCATGTTAAGGTCGAGAATCACCACATCTGGCTTTATTTCCTGGTAGAGAGCGTAGCCGGTCTCGCCATCGCCGGCTTCCGCAATCACGCGAATGTCCGTGGTGCTTTCGAACAAGCGGCGATAACCAGTGCGAACTACGGGGTGGTCATCCACCAACAGTACGGTGATGCTCTTAAAAGTCGTGTCTAGAGTCATGCTGGACAATATCTGCTGACTGCCTGATCGGCAATTTAATCTCCATCTTCGTGCCATGGCCTGGCTTGCTATACAAAGCAAACTCTCCGTTCACCGCAATTGTACGCTCACGCATTCCCAGCACCCCCAGTCCGTCAAATTTCTTATCAGAATCGTAGCCTTTACCGTTGTCCTCAATCTTCAGCCACAGGATGTCGTTAGCAGGCAAGTTCGCTGATACCATCGGGAACAATGTGTCTTCGAAAGATGGCAACGGAGCATTACCAGGGGCAGCCCTATCCCGCTCACAGATCAACTGCACCACAACCCTGGAAGCGCAGGCATGTTTGGAAATATTGTTGAGCGCTTCTTGAACGAGGCGGTACACAGTGATATTAATTAATTCACCGAAGTTCTCGAATTCGCCTTTGAACACCAGCTCGAAACTAATTTCAGGATGGTGTAAACACCACTGCTTCTTCAGCTCGTTCAGGCTATCCGCCAACCCCAGCGAATCCAGCAACACTGGACGCAATTGATACAGCATGCCATGGATAACCTCATTCATTTTAACGGCACTTTCTTTGATAGCCTGGATGCCACTATATATGCCAGAGTCTTTGCTGACGCTATTGGAAATTGCCTGGGATTCGGCAGAAATGGCGGTCAACCACTGACCTAGTTCGTCATGCAATTCGCGTGCAAGTTGGCGGCGCTCCTCTTCCTGTAGTCTGAACATGCCTTGCGTCAGCATCCGGTTCTCGCGCAGCCACTCAAGATTGTGTGTCTCGGCATCCTTGGGTCGGCTGACGTTGGTCATAATTGTGCGCCCCACCCCCTCACCTTTCGTGACTAAAGATTCCAGGCGAATGAGGTTGACCTGGTTGCCCTGAACTTTAATTCTCAACCTGCTAACGATGCTTCCTGAGTCGTTAAAAGTGTCGCGTAAGTGCTGAAAAAATATATGGGTATCACTTGCGGCTACATACGTTATGAAAAGTTGACCGACAAGGTGTACTCGCTCCTTTTCCAGCATGGCGCAACCAGTCAGGTTGATTTCCACTATGCGCCCAGATTTGTCCAGGGTAAAGTAACCCACCGGAGCACAATCATACAGATCGGCGTAGCGATCACGTGCCGCTTCCAGTGATTGCTGCGCTTCCCTGAGCGCATGATTCTGCGTCATTAATTCTACCTGGTGAGTTCGCAACTCCTGCAACAAATGATCATTGAGCTCACATCTTGATCCCGTTTGGACTAAAGATTCCTCGCATAAACATTTCAGTTCGCATGACTGTTTAGCATGGTTAGACGCCGTACTTTCCTCAATCGACTCAGATTTGTCGAACAGTTTGGCTTTGTTAAAAGGTTCGGCGACATTAAACTGTTTGTTTTCTTTGTTTTTGGTCACGCCACCTCCCTCTCGGTAAACGCAACGGAGGATGGGTTACCCACCTGGTCCAATAATACCGAGATAGTTAGCGACACCTTAAATACCCGACCATTCTTGGCACGACGCAAGGTTTCGTAGGAAAGCACTTTTTCCCCGCGCCGCAATCGCTCCAACAGGGTGTGCATATCTTCGCGCGCTTCGTCTGGAGTTAACTCGGCGGCATTGAGCTGCAACGCCTCCTCCTCGCTGTAGCCATATAATTCTACTGCACGCTGATTCCAGGCTATGATGCAGTTCCCAAAATCCTGCAGCATGACAGCATCACTGGCATCGCGCACCACCGCAGCCAAATATTGTTCGCGCTGCAACACCTGCCGCAAGCGTTCCGTCTCCTTGACACTATCAATGTCGACTAATGTCATCACCGCACCTTCAATGCGATTATCCAGCGTGCGGTAGGGACGCAGACGCAAAATGTACCAGCGCCCATTACGATCCTGCAGCTCAACTTCCTGGGGTATCATGGTTTCAATCACCTGCAGTACCCGCTGTTCCAACTCCGGGATATCAATATTGGAACGGATGTTGCTGATGGGCCGTCCAACATCGGCATCAATCAGATTCAACAACAATTTCGCGGCGGGGGTGAAACGCCGGATATGCAGATCCCCGCGCAAGATCACGATCGCCAGATCGATGCTCGCCAGTAAATTGGCCAAGTCGCTGTTGGCCACATTCAACTCCCGATTGCGGCTCTCGTGCTCCTCGATAATTGTCGCCAACTCCTCGTTGGTGGATTGCAATTCTTCCTTGGCGGTCTCCAGTTCCTCGTTGGTACTTTGCAACTCCTCATTGGCAGATTGGATTTCCTCGTTGGCGGACTGCAACTCCTCGTTGGTTCCCTCCTGATTTTCGATGATGGACTGCATGTATTCCCGGTCGGCACGCAGATCATCCTCTAACTCCTTGATACGCACATCCTTGATATCATTAATTTCTGCTGTCGACTGCTGCTCGGTCTGCCGGTCAGCCACAATCTCGCTACCAGGCTCAAACAGCACCAGATAATTTGGCAGGGCGGTTTCCGTAGCAGGAAGTGGTATCACCTGCAAATTTATATTCCGGTAGCCACTACCCTCTAAGATGCGTATCTTTTCCTTGCGCACCATACCGCGCTCCTTGATTGCCTGCTGCACCACCACGCGCAGTTCCAGCACTAGATCATGGCGCGCCATCTTCAACAGATTGAGGCTGGCACTACCGGCAGACGGATTAATGTAAAGGCCAGTCTGGCCGCGAAAATGGAGTATCTCCATATCTTGATTGATGATCACTCCCGGCGGACCATATTTCTCCAGAATCAGATTCTCAGCCTCGTGCTGAATCCTGATAAAAGGTGAAAGAGATTTCTGACTGGGATGCTCTATGGGAAATGGTACGGCACGAGATGTGACGTCAAAATCAGCACCGGGTCGGCCCTGTGTAGGCCTGCGGATGTAAATCTTGTTTTTCCTGTCCATAATAGAAAAAAAATCAGTCTCGTTACCAATACTCTCCGAGGTACCCAACATCAGGCAGCCATTGGCTCGCAGAGCATAATGAAAAGTGTGCAATACTTTCTTTTGCAGCACCGGACCAAGATAAATCATCAGGTTGCGGCAACAGATTAAGTCGAGGCGCGAGAAAGGTGGATCCCTGGTGACGTCCTGCACTGCGAACACGCAGACATCGCGGATCGGCTTGCAGATCTGGTAGCCAGTCGCTGTCCTGATAAAAAACCGCTGCAACCGCTGTATTCCCATGTCTTCTTGTATGCTTTGCGGATAGATGCCCTGGCGTGCCTTATCTATTGCCTGTCTATTAACATCCGAGGCAAAGATCTGGAGGTGATTGAGGTTGGCGCTATCGCCAAAAAATTCAAACAACGCTATCGCGACTGAGTAGACCTCTTCTCCGGTGGAGCAGGCTGGTACCCAGATGCGTATCGGCAGTTCCATGGGGCGATCTAACATCAAACGGGGGAAAACTCCATGCTTGAGCGCGTCAAAAGTTTCCGGATCACGGAAAAAATTGGTGACACTAATCAGCATGTCCTGAAACAATGCATCCAACTCTTTCGGCTGCGCGTTCAAAAACTTGACGTAATCTACCAATCTATCCAACTGATGCAGCAGCATACGCCGCTTGATGCGGCGCCGGATGGTGTTCTGCTTGTATAAAGAAAAATCGACGCCGGTGTGCGTGCGCAACAGCACAAAAATTTTATTCGTATCCTTGTTGCCCCCAATGTTGCCCTCAATCAACGCTTCCTCATGGGAGTCAGGCGATTTATGCCGCATGTAAGGATGGCGTGCGATCCGCTCTAACTCCTGGGCAATCTGCTCCGGTGTCAGGATAAAATCTACATGGCCCGCAGCAATCACGCTGTGCGGCATACCACTGTACTCAGAGGATTCTTCAGTTTGGGCAAAGGTGATACCCCCTACAGCCTTGATTGCCTGCATGCCTTGCGTGCCATCCGACGCTGTACCAGACAGAATGATCCCGATCGCATTGCTCTGCTGATCCTGCGCCAGGCTATGCAGAAAATCGTCAATTGGCAGGTGCTTGCCGCGTATATCCGGCCGCGGCATCAGATGCAATACGCCATGCAACAGCCCCAGGCTGTGGTTGGGTGGCATGACATAAACATGATTGGGTTTGATCGGCATGCCGTCGCTCACTTCAACTACCGGCATGGTCGTTGCGCGCGACATCAGTTCGGGCAGCAGGCTGATATGTGTGGGATCAAGGTGCTGCACCAGAACGAAGCCCATGCCGGTGTCTGTGGGCAGCGCCTTGAGCAGTTTGGTGAAAGCACTCAATCCACCTGCAGAGGCGCCAATACCTACTATCGGAAATAGACTGGGTTCCGCGCTCGGCGGTGGAGCATTCTCAATCGGTTTGGCAGCGGG
>VFJL01000004.1 GCA_009886095.1 Nitrosomonadales bacterium
GGCGCTACAGCTGCAACGACAGGTGCAGAGCTTCGATTATCCGGCTGCGCTGGTGACAGTGCGGGCGTTGATGCGGTAGGGGGGTGTAGGATCGGTGGATTCTAATTCCAAGTGCACCACTGTTTAGAATTTAAGCGGATATGGTGTAATCGATGGTAATCGATCTTTAAAACGTGGGGCGGTTGCAATGTGAATCCACCGGAATTAGAATCCACCTTCCCATCGATCTTGTTGCAGTCTTTCAGGCTGCTGCAAAATCCCCGTTAATCATCCCGCCGGCTCAAGGCGCGCAGCAAGGTCGTAAACAGCATATCAGGGCTGAACGGCTTGACCAGGAAGTCATTCATCCCGGCATCGATACACAGGGCTTTGTCCTCGGCATAGGCGCTGGCGGTCATGGCGATGATCGGTATAGCCTGGTAGCCGGGTAGCTGGCGTATCTGGCGGGTGGCGTCCAGCCCATTCAGCTTGGGCATCTGCATGTCCATGAAGATAGCGGCGTAGGGTGTCTTCTCTGCATAAGCGACAGCCTCTGCGCCATCCTTCGCCGTATCCACGGCAAGGCCGGCCGCCTCCAGATTCAACTTGGCAACCTCCAGGTTGATCGGTTCATCGTCGACCACCAGAATAAGATGGCCCAAATAACGCGTCCCGATCACCGCCTCAGCTTCACCGGAGACTGTCGGTTGGGTTTCCATGGCCTTTGCGGTCTTTTTCAGCCGCACGGTGAACCAGAAGGTGCTGCCCACGCCCGGCGTGCTTTCGACGCCTGTTTCGCCTCCCATCATTTTGGCCAGATGCCGGGTGATCGCCAGTCCGAGGCCAGTACCGCCGTACTTGCGAGTCATTGAGTTGTCGGCCTGTTCAAAGGCGCTGAAGAGCCTTGATATGGCTTCAGGGGCGATGCCAATGCCTGTGTCCTGTACCTCGAAGCGTAGCAGCACCGAATCTGCATTCTCTTCCTGCTTGAGAGTGCGCAGGGTGATCGACCCTTTGTCAGTGAATTTGACAGCGTTAATGGCGTAGTTGAGCAAAGCCTGCTGCAATCGAGTGGGGTCGCCTAATAGGTTGTGCGGCAAGGGCTCGGCCTGCACCAGCAGGCGGATATTCTTGGCCTTGGCGGGCTCGGACAGCATCGAGACGACATTGGTCTGCAGGCTGCTGATGACGACCGGCACATTCTCCAGTTCGAGTTTGCCGGCCTCGATCTTGGAAATGTCGAGGACGTCATTGATGACACTCAGCAGGTGCTGGGAGGCGGTGTCGATGTTGTCGAGGCGTTCTGCCTGCTTGGGCGAGACCCCCTCCCGCCGCAGAATGCTTGCCATGCCGACAATGCCGTTCATGGGCGTGCGGATCTCATGGCTCATGTTGGCGAGGAAGGCGCTCTTTGCGATGTTGGCGGCTTCGGCTGCGTCACGCGCTGCGGCCAGCTCGGTGGTGCGCGCAAGCACCAGCTCTTCGAGGTGGGTGCGGTACTGCGTGAGTTCAGCCAGTGCATCGGATAAATTCCGAGTACGTTCCTGAACTTTTTCCTCCAACCCTGAATATGAGGCTTCTAGTTTACGGTTAAGCTCTGCAAGCTGATTAGATGATGGCGCTTTCAGTGCGGCTGGCATGATGCGCCAGAGTATCACGGCTGTAGCTACCGACATGACAGCTGTAATTAATTTCGATATTGCATTTGCCCAGTAATTCGGCTGCCAGATAGTAATAACGTCGAATAAGTGGGTTGTCCCGCAGGCAACGATAAAAAATCCAAATAGCAGGAGTAGCCATCTTTGTGGGATGTCTGGCCTTTTTTTGGCGAAATACCAAAGAGCAACCGGGATCGAGAAGTAAGAGGCGGCGATTATCGAGTCAGAAACTACAAACGTCCATAGCAACAATGGATCCCATGATAGGCAGTAGCCGTGCGGAATAAAGTTTGTTGGTACTGAGTCCTGATAAATTGAATCCCACATTGATTTAAGCCCCTTTAATTAGCCATTGCTCCGGCCCGATGAAGTCTTGAGCCGTATACTTGACACGTTTGTCTTGGAAGTAGCTCATTACGCGCCCGGGAGCTTTGCTCCAGCATCATCATATACGCGATGGTTGCCTCGTGCAGCTTGGCTTTGGTGCGCACGGGAACGCGCTTGCCCGTCGCTTGCTTGAGATCCGCATTAAGGCGTTCCCAGATTGAGCTGGAGAGGAGGGGGACTCTAGCCGGGCAGGTAGCGGTCATGCAATTTTTTGGCAGATTAAATTCACTATATAATGTGAACCGCCGGACTTGTCAACCAGCAATTTACATGCCGCCGCCGCCTTGCTTGTGTTGACTGGCGTGCTCAGACGGATTAAAATCCATCCTTATTTGAAATACAGACAAAGCTGGGTTCTACTGCTCCGGCTTAATGTTAGTGCTAGTGCCGGAGAACAGAGGATAAGCGCTGGCTCGGGGAATGAAAAAAAGCAATTCATCTGAAGGTACGCTTTCAGCATCCCCAGTATCACACCAAGCAGTTCAGGTTTTCTGATAGACGCCGAATTATGGGTTGGATACAAAGCAAACCGGTGCGCACCATCATGCGCTGGCAATTGATCGTCACCGTGGTAATGGTACTGATCCTCGCTCCATTATGGGGGTTTCATGGTGCGCTCTCGGCGTTTCTGGGGGGGGTGGTGAGTATTGTCGCCGCTGCCGCTTTTGCTGCAATTGTCTCGCGCTACCATGGCGCCAGCATAAGTGGGGCACTTAAAACCGCGTTGCGGGCAGAGGCGGTCAAGATCATAACCATGATAGCCCTGCTCTGGCTGGTGTTGACGTTTTACAAGGATGTTGTTGCGGTTGGCTTCATTGGAACATTCGCTATCACTGTTTTGGTCTTCGGCATGGCGTTATTTGTCCGGGACGATACAAGAGTGGTCCCACAAATTAAATAGTTTGAACAGGCACTAAAAATAACAATGGCATCAGGCGCGGAACTCACCCCCACATCGTACATGACTCACCACCTCACCAACATGACCAGCTCTGTTGGCGAAGGTGCGTTCTGGACGCTGCACGTTGACACGCTGGTGATGTCGCTGCTGCTGGGCATTCTCAGTTTTGGCTTTTTGTGGTCGGTAGTGCGCGGCGCAACTTCCGGGGTTCCCGGCAAGCGCCAGGCATTTGTCGAACTGGCTGTTGAATTCATCGACGACCAGGTCAAAAGCACTTTTCACGGCGACCGTCACGCATTTGTTGCACCGGCGGCACTCACAGTGTTTGTGTGGGTGCTGATGATGAATGCGATGGATCTGCTGCCGATCGATATCATGGCGCTGATCTACGAACTGCTGGGTCTGCACAACTGGCGCAGCGTACCCACCACTGACATCAACGCTACTTTTGCACTGGCGCTGTCAGTGTGGCTGCTGATGATTTTTTTCAATATCAAGGTCAAGGGATTCGGTGGCTGGATCCACGAACTGGTCTGTACCCCGTTCGGCAAGAATCCCCTGTTATGGCCGGTTAACCTGCTATTTAATCTGGTCGAATATGTCTCCAAGCCGCTGTCCCATTCCTTGCGTCTTTACGGCAACATCTACGCGGGTGAAATAATTTTTCTGCTGATCGGTATGTGGGCTGCCACCGGGCTGGCCGGCACCGTATTCGGCACGATACTTGGCGCAGGATGGGCAATTTTTCATATTCTGATCATTACATTACAGGCATTTATTTTCATGATGCTGACGGTGGTGTATCTTTCCATGGCGCATGAATCACACTGATTTTCTGTCTTACTATTTACTTATCATTACTATCCACCACGACGAGAGGAAAACAAAATGGACAATTTACAATACTTGGCAATGATTCAGGCCTACACAGGCATTGGTATCGGTCTGATGATCGGTCTCGGTGCAGCCGGTGCCTGTATCGGCATAGGTATTATGTGTAGCAGCTTCCTTGAGGGAGCCGCGCGGCAGCCTGAAATGATTCCAACGCTGCAGGGCAAAGTATTCCTGCTGCTCGGACTGATCGATGCCTCATTCATTATCGGTGTTGGTCTGGCGATGCTGTTTGCATTCGGCAATCCGCTACTCGCTGTCATCAAATAATAATGCCGGCTCTCGGTGCCATTATCAGGGGCTAGCCATGAACATAAATTTCACCCTTTTTTCTCAAGCGGCGGCTTTTGCCGTATTCATCTGGTTTACGGTCAGGTTTGTCTGGCCGCCATTGATGCGTGCGATTGAAGATCGCCAGAAAACCATCGCTGACGGCCTGGCGGCGGGTGAACGTGGCAAACATGAACTGGAATTATCCAGTCACCGTTCCGCCGATGTGCTGAAGGAGGCCAAGCAACGGGCCTCCGATATTATTGCCCAGGCAGAAAAACGTGCTTCCCAAATTATCGAGGAAGCAAAAGGAACCGCCAAGGATGAAGGTAATCGCATTCTCGTTGGCGCCAAGGCAGAGGTCGAACAGGAAGTGTTTCGCGCCAAGGAAACATTGCGTCAGCAGGTGGCTGATCTGGCTGTGGCAGGTGCCGCGAAGATTCTGCGCCGCGAAGTGGACGCCAAAACTCACGCCGATCTGCTCACATCCATCAAGGCGGAGCTGTAAGCGATGGCTGAAGCCCGCACTGTTGCGCGACCCTATGCTGAAGCCGTGTTCAAGCTGGCTAGAGCGGGTAATACGCTGCCTGCCTGGTCTGACATGCTGCGGCTTACGGCCACGGTAGCCGGTGACGAGCGTATTCGCACCCTTATCGGCAATCCGAAAATTCCTGCCAGGCGACTGGGCGAACTGCTACTCAGCATATGCAACGGTAAGCTCAACAGCGAAGGCCGCAATTTTATTCTGTTGCTGGTAGAGAACCACCGGGTCGAAATACTGCCGCAAGTAAGCGAGCTGTTCGAGCAACTGAAAGCGCAACATGAAGGTGTGCTGGAAGCGAATATTGCTTCTGCATTTGCCATGAGCGACGTGCAATTGAAAGATTTGGTGCTAAACCTCGAGGCCAAATTTAAACGCAAAATAGAGGCCAAGGTGAGTGTGAATCCGGAATTAATCGGCGGAGTGAAAGTTGAAATCGGTGACGAAGTGCTCGACGCCTCCGTGCGCGGCAAACTGGAAGCCATGGCCATTGCCCTTAAAAGCTAGGAGTTATTTGAAATGCAGTTAAATCCATCTGAAATCAGTGAACTGATTAGAAGCAGAATCGAGGGGCTTGGCACTACTGCGGAAGTCCGTACCCAGGGCACCATCGTTTCGGTGACTGACGGTATCGTACGTATTCACGGCCTGTCCGACGTAATGCAGGGCGAAATGCTGGAATTTCCCGGCAATACTTTCGGTCTCGCACTCAACCTTGAGCGCGACTCCGTTGGTGCAGTAATTATGGGCGCATACGAGCACATCACCGAGGGTGATATCGTCAAGTGTACTGGCCGCATTCTGGAAGTCCCGGTAGGCGAAGGATTGATGGGCCGTGTAGTCAACGCGCTGGGACAGCCGATAGATGGCAAAGGTCCGATAACCGCGCAAGGTTCTGAGCCGATCGAAAAAATCGCACCGGGCGTGATCTGGCGTCAATCAGTGAATCAACCGGTACAGACCGGACTGAAGTCGATTGATGCCATGGTTCCTGTCGGGCGCGGCCAACGCGAATTGATCATCGGCGACCGCCAGACCGGCAAAACTGCGGTGGCGATAGACGCGATTATCAACCAGAAAGGCGAGAACATGGTTTGCATCTACGTTGCGATCGGACAGAAAGCCTCGTCCATCGCCAACGTGGTACGCAAACTGGAAGAACACGGCGCGATGGAGTACACCATCGTAGTAGCTGCCACCGCGTCCGAATCGGCAGCAATGCAATTTATTGCCCCCTACTCTGGTTGCACCATGGGGGAATACTTCCGCGACAAGGGTGAAGATGCGCTTATCATATATGACGATTTGACCAAACAGGCTTGGGCCTACCGGCAGATTTCACTGTTGCTGCGTCGTCCACCCGGTCGCGAAGCCTATCCTGGCGATGTGTTTTATCTGCACTCGCGGTTACTGGAGCGGGCTGCTCGAGTCAGCGCGGCATACGTCGAGAAAGCCACCAATGGCGCAGTTAAAGGAAAAACCGGTTCATTGACTGCGTTGCCGGTGATCGAGACCCAGGCGGGTGACGTAACTGCCTTCGTTCCTACCAATGTGATTTCAATCACCGATGGCCAGATTTTTCTGGAAACCGATTTATTCAATGCCGGTATCCGCCCTGCGATCAATGCCGGGGTTTCGGTGTCACGCGTAGGCGGCGCGGCACAAACCAAGGTCATCAAAAAACTGGGCGGTGGTGTGCGTCTGGCACTGGCACAATATCGTGAGCTGGCAGCGTTTGCACAGTTTGCTTCCGATCTCGACGAGGCTACCCGCAAGCAATTGGAACGCGGCAAGATGGTGACGGAACTGATGAAGCAGGCGCAATATGCCACCCTGAGCGTATCCGAAATGGCGCTCACGTTGTTTGCCGTTAACAAAGGCTATCTGGACGATGTAGAGGTAAAACGTGCACTGGCGTTTGAATCGGCATTGAAAGGCCATATGCGAAGCAAATATGGCGCCATTATGGACAAGATTGAAACCAGTAAGGATCTCGACGCCGCGACTGAAAAAGAGCTAGACGCCGCGATTCAAGACTTCAAGACAAACGGAACGTATTAACCGATGGCCGGTAGCAGAGAAATACGCAACAAGATCAAAAGCGTCAAGAATACGCAGAAGATCACGCGCGCCATGGAAATGGTCGCTGCTTCCAAAATGCGCAAGGCACAGGAGCGCATGAAAAAAGCGCGCCCCTACGGCGAAAAGATACGTAATGTTGCCGCGCACATGAGCCGTGCCAATACCGAATACCGTCATCCTTTTCTGATCGAACGGGATACGGTTAAGCGTATCGGCATTATCGTAGTCACTTCCGACAAGGGCTTGTGCGGCGGTCTCAATACCAATGTATTGCGCATGGCGCTAAGCAAGATGAAGGCGTGGGAAATTGAAGGCGAACAGATTGAGGCCTGCTGCATTGGCAATAAGGGTTTTGGTTTCATGAACCGACTCGGCGCCAACGTGATTTCGCATGTTATCGGTCTGGGAGATGCGCCTGATCTGGCGAAGCTGATTGGTGCAGTGAAAATCATCCTGGACGGTTATACCCAGGATCGCTTCGACCGCGTCTATATTTTCTATACCCGCTTCATCAACACCATGAAACAGGAACCGGTGATGGAGCAGTTGCTGCCGCTTTCCGACGAGCGCCTTAAAGGGGGCGAAGGTCCCAAGGGTCAAAGGGGTGTATGGGATTATATTTACGAACCCGAAGCCAAGCCCGTCATTGATGACATCATGGTGCGCTATGTCGAGGCGCTGATTTACCAGGCTCTGACCGAGAACATGGCATCGGAACAATCGGCGCGGATGGTGGCAATGAAGGCCGCGTCAGATAATGCCGGTAGCGTAATAGACGAATTAACGCTGATTTACAACAAATCGCGTCAGGCTGCGATTACCAAGGAATTGTCCGAGATCGTTGGCGGCGCGGCAGCAGTTTAAACATTTTGATTTAGCATTTAGGGAACAACCATGAACCAAGGAAAAATTGTTCAGTGTATCGGCGCGGTGGTAGACGTTGAATTTCCGCGTGAAGCGATACCGAAAGTGTATGACGCGCTGGTGCTGGAAGGAACGGAACTCACGCTTGAGGTGCAGCAACAACTAGGTGATGGTGTAGTGCGCACGATTGCCCTCGGGTCTTCCGATGGGTTGCGCCGTGGCATGATGGTAACTAATACAGGCGAGCAGATTCTGGTGCCAGTCGGCCTCAAGACTCTGGGCCGCATCATGGACGTACTCGGCAGGCCAATAGATGAGATGGGGCCTATCGGCGCGGAAAAAACCATGTCGATACACCGCAAGGCGCCGGCATTTGATGAGCTGGCAGCCTCTACCGAATTGCTGGAAACCGGCATCAAAGTGATCGACCTGGTCTGCCCTTTCGCCAAAGGCGGCAAGGTCGGCCTGTTTGGCGGTGCGGGTGTGGGCAAGACTGTCAACATGATGGAACTGATCCGCAACATCGCTATCGAGCACAGTGGCTTTTCGGTGTTTGCCGGTGTAGGTGAGCGCACTCGCGAAGGCAACGATTTCTACCATGAGATGAAAGAATCCGGCGTGCTGGATAAGGTGGCGCTGGTGTACGGACAAATGAATGAGCCGCCTGGAAACCGCTTGCGGGTAGCGTTGACCGGCCTGACTATGGCAGAATCTTTCCGCGATGAAGGCCGCGATGTGCTGCTGTTTGTAGACAACATCTATCGCTTTACTCTGGCGGGAACCGAGGTATCAGCATTGCTGGGCCGGATGCCGTCCGCAGTGGGCTACCAGCCGACGCTGGCGGAAGAAATGGGGCGCTTGCAGGAGCGCATCACTTCCACCAAGACCGGCTCCATCACATCGATTCAAGCTGTGTATGTGCCAGCAGATGATCTGACTGACCCTTCGCCTGCAACCACTTTCGGCCATCTGGATGCAACCGTGGTGTTATCACGTGACATCGCCTCACTGGGCATCTATCCGGCGGTGGATCCACTCGATTCAACTTCGCGTCAGCTTGACCCGCTGGTGGTCGGCGAAGAACACTACAATACTGCGCGTGACGTGCAGCAAACCCTGCAGCGCTACAAGGAATTGCGTGACATCATCGCGATTCTGGGGATGGATGAACTCTCCCCCGAGGATAAGCTGGCGGTGGCGAGAGCGCGCAAGATTCAGCGTTTCCTGTCGCAGCCGTTTAACGTGGCGGAAGTGTTCACCGGCTCGCCTGGTAAATACGTATCGCTGAAAGAAACCATCAAGGGTTTCAAAGGCATCGTCAACGGGGATTACGATCATCTGCCGGAACAGGCTTTCTACATGGTCGGTGGGATAGACGAAGCGGTTGAAAAAGCCAAGACCCTGCAATAACAGAAGCTTTTTTATAAACTCGACTGGCATAATCTGACTAATCATTCCAATTTCAGTTCAAAAGTGTCACTGATGAAATAGAATTGGAATCAGATATTGGAAACCTAAATGAGCACTGTATTTCACGTTGATATCGTCAGCGCCGAGGAATCGATCTACTCAGGTCCTGCCGAGTTTCTGGTAGCGCCAGCAGAGGCAGGCGATGTGGGTATTTACCCGCACCATACGCCGATGCTGACCCGGATCAAGCCCGGTTCAGTGCGGATCAAGGCACCACTGCAAGAAGAAGAGCTGGTTTATGTCTCCGGCGGCATGCTGGAGATACAGCCAGACGTGGTGACCATCCTCGCCGATACTGCCGTGCGTGGCGCCGATCTGGATGAAGCCAAATCGATAGAGGCCAAGAAACGCGCAGAGGAAGCCCTGAAGGATCGTTCCTCCAACATGGATTACGCCCGCGCCCAAGCGGAACTCGCCGAGTCGATCGCACAATTGGCGGCGATTCAGCGGTTGAGAAAACGCGGCCATTGAGTTGTTTTAGGCCACATCCGAAAAAGGCGGCCTATGGCCGCCTTTTTATTTTTCTGGAATAGCGTTGGTTTCTTTAGTGTTGGTTTCTTAAAAGTTGGGTTCTTGAAGGTTGCTGTCAACATGGTAAAGCACTAAAATCTCGCCATGTCCTGCTTATTCCAGCCCCATTTCATTAGTAACACTTCGTTGATACCCTCACTCGCGTCTGGCCGTACCATCTGTACTATCGGCGGCGGCATTCGTCCGTCATCGCCTGGTTTCACTTTCGAACTGGAATCGGAATTAGAACTTCAAATTGTTAGCGGCGTCCTACTCTTGTGCCAACACTGAACATCGTCATCCTCGCTGCCGGACTCGGCAAGCGCATGCACTCAACGCTGCCCAAGGTACTACACCCGCTGGCTGGCAGGTCGCTACTTTCCCATGTGCTCGACACCGCGCGTGCGCTGGCGCCGGAGAAAATCTGTGTGGTGTACGGTCACGGCGGCGAAATCGTACCGCAGACAATAGACGACGGGAAACTCGTCTGGGTAAAACAGGAACTGCAATTGGGTACCGGCCACGCGCTGATGCAAACGCTGCCTCATCTGGACAAGAGCGGCATGACGCTGGTGCTGTTTGGCGATGTGCCGCTGACCAGAGTTGAAACCCTGCGGGAATTGATAGCAGCAGCGGCAGCAAAATATCTTGCGCTACTCACGCTGGAACTGGATGAGCCCCACGGCTATGGCAGAATTGTGCGTAGCAGCGAGGGGGAGATCACCGCTATTGTCGAACAGAAGGATGCCAGCGAAACCCAGCGGCAAATCCGTGAAATTAATACTGGCATCATGGCGGTCCCTAATCAGTATCTGCACGACTGGCTGCATCAGCTGAAAAACAACAATGCACAGAAGGAGTATTACCTCACCGACATCGTAGCGATGGCAGTCAAGGATGGAGTCAAGGTGGAGGCTACCCAGCCAGGTAATGCCTGGGAAACGCTGGGCATCAATAGCAAAGTACAATTGGCAGCGCTTGAGCGTATCTATCAAAATGAATCCGCCCACAGACTGCTGGAGCAGGGTGTGACCCTAGCCGATCCATCGCGGATCGACATTCGCGGTCAGCTTGCCTGTGGCAGCGATGTAACAATAGATGTCAACTGCATTTTTGAAGGTCTAGTGCAGCTGGATGATAATGTGAAAGTGGGCGCTCACAGTATCTTGAAGAACGTGAAGATTGCGGCAGGAACAGTGATCGCTCCCTTCAGTCTGATCGAAGATGCTGAAATCGGAAAAAACTGCCGCATCGGACCTTATGCCCGCATTCGTCCCGGGACCAGACTTGCCAGCGAAGTCCATATCGGTAATTTTGTCGAAGTCAAAAATAGCAGCATTGCCGCCAGCAGCAAAGCGAATCATTTGAGCTACATCGGCGATGCTGTCATAGGTAAGAATGTCAACATCGGTGCCGGGACAATTACCTGCAACTACGATGGGGCCAACAAATACCAGACCATTATCGAAGACGACGTGTTTATCGGTTCTGATACCCAGTTGATCGCACCAGTGAAAGTGGCAAAAGGCGCTACCATCGGCGCGGGTTCGACCATCACCCGAGACACCCCACCGGAAAAATTGACCCTGTCACGCGCCAAACAGATAAGCATCGCCGGCTGGAAACGGCCGATAAAAAAAGTGAAGTATGAAAAATGAACTGCAAACCGGCGGAGTTCTCTCAGTTCTGCCAAACCAGGAAAGGTAACAACATGGGAGTTTGTCTATGTGCGGTATAGTTGGTGCAGTTGCCAGAAATAATGTTGTCCCCATTCTGCTGGAAGGTTTGCGCCGCCTGGAATATCGCGGCTACGACTCTGCTGGAATTGCGCTGGCAAGTGGTGGATTGCGTAGATTACGCACTACCGGACGGGTTGCGGAACTTAGCAAGCTCGTGGACGAACGGGCATTTCAGGGCGAAACCGGCATCGCCCACACCCGCTGGGCTACACACGGTGCACCTTCTGAGCGTAACGCCCATCCACATTTCTCCGCTGAGGCAACAAAGATCGCCGTGGTGCATAACGGTATCATCGAAAATCATGAAGTACTGCGTCAACGCTTGCAGGTTGCGGGCTTCGAATTCTTGTCCGACACTGACACCGAAGTCATCGCCCACCTCATCACGCTCAACTTCAGGCAAACCCCCGACTTGTTTGAGGCGGTGCTCTGCTCCGTTGCCGAATTGCAGGGTGCTTATGCCATCGCCGTAATGGAAGAGGCGCGGCCCGAGCGCATTGTTGTTGCCCGCAATGGTGCGCCGTTGCTGCTCGGACTGGGCGAACATGGCAACTATGCTGCCTCTGATGCTTCTGCGCTGCTACCGGTAACCAGGCACATGATTTATCTGGAGGAAGGCGATGTGGCCGAATTGCGTTGTGACGGCTATCGCATCGTTAATTGTCTTGATAGCGGCTTAGCCAGAGAAGTGGTGCGCACTGTGCACGAAAGTGAATTGACTGATGCAGCAGTGGAACTGGGACCCTATGCCCATTTCATGCAGAAAGAAATATTCGAACAGCCGGGGGTGGTAGCGAATACCCTGGAAATGGTGCTCAATGCCCATTCCATCTCTCCGCAGTTGTTTGGAAGTGATGCGGAAAATATTTTTAAACATACCGACAGCATCCTGATACTCGCCTGCGGCACCAGCTATCACGCCGGACTGGTCGCCCGTTACTGGCTGGAGTCCATGGCAGGATTGGCCTGTAACGTCGAGATCGCGAGCGAATACCGCTACCGTGACCCGGTAGCCAGCCCCCACGCGCTGGTGGTGGCGATTTCCCAATCAGGAGAAACTGCCGACACGCTGGCCGCACTCGGCTACGCCAAGTCACTGGGACATCGTCATAGCCTTGCCATCTGCAACGTGCCGGAAAGTGCACTGATACGGCAAACCGATCTGCGTTTCCTTACCCGTGCCGGGCCGGAAATCGGTGTGGCCTCTACCAAGGCGTTTACTACACAACTGGCAGCACTGATGTTGCTGGCCATGACACTGGCGAAACTACGCGGAAAATTATCGAGCGAGCATGAGCGCGACATGATCACCGCGCTGCGCCATCTACCCGTCGCGCTGCAGCATGCGCTGCAAGTGGAACCTCAGGTCAAGGTCTGGGCCGAAAGATTTGCGCAGAAACGTCATGCCTTGTTTCTCGGGCGTGGTATGCATTATCCCATTGCCATGGAAGGTGCACTCAAGCTCAAAGAAATTTCTTATATTCATGCCGAAGCTTACGCCGCCGGAGAATTGAAACATGGTCCGCTCGCACTGGTAGACGAGGACATGCCAGTCGTTGCGATTGCCCCCAACAATGCGTTACTGGAAAAACTCAAATCCAATTTACAGGAAGTACGCGCACGCGGTGGTGAACTCTACGTTTTCGTTGATGCCGATTCCCCCATTCAGCAAAGCGAAGGCATTCATGTCATCAGCCTGCCGGAACATGCGGGATTGCTCAGCCCCATTCTCCACACCATCCCGCTGCAACTGCTTGCCTACCACGTCGCTCTGCAAAAAAATACCGACGTGGATAAGCCTCGGAACCTGGCGAAATCAGTGACAGTTGAATAATGCAGTCAAGGGGTTGGCATTCCCTTTTTTACCGTCAATCTAGCTGCTCCCGAACCTTCTATAATCCTTCGAACTGATAAAAAATATTACCCGAGAACTCCCAACAAAGCGCCGCGTGCATGCAACTCCTGCATAACTGTCAACCCGCCCTGAATCACAGCTTCAGGCATAGGATGGCGACTTTCTGTAGCAACGATCTCAAGCGCGCCCCGGCCAGTAAGTTCGGCGGCTTCAAGTAAATTCAGCAAACGTGCAGTAAAAGCATTGATTTCCATGAATTGCACCTGATCGCCCGCATCCCGGAACACCAGTAAATAGGTTTCTATCGGCGTAATTCGGGCGCGTGGGCCGATGCGCTGTACCGGCCAATGATAATGCAGGCTGGCAAATACCGGGTTCAAAACCGGGCGTTGCTCGAGCAAATCGCCCTCGGGATCGATCCGATCCCAGTCCGGTATGCGGGTCGAAACGGATAGCACTAACTCTATCCATTCGTAGTGTGCAAGTTCCAGCACATATCCAGGATACTGCGCCGATGCTGTCCATTCGGTCTGTAGAAACTGAATGAATTCATCAGGTATCTGGCGGAAAAATGGCGAGTGGCTGCGATGTCTCGCAAGGAAGGCGCGTACCAGCCGCGTCCAGCGGCGCGTCCCCAGCATTTTCCGTAGCACGGGAAAGCAGATCAGAAGAAAACTCTCGACGTTGTTGTAAACCAGCCCGTTGTATACCCGCATGCGCCGCGCTTCAATACCGTGCGGACGGGGGTTTACCCTGGGGTCGCGGATATGCGCGGTGAATGCGTACTGAAAACGCTGAAACTCAAGGGATGCAGGCATGGCTTGCAGGAGCATGTTTGGTCTGAATCCGGGCAATACGTTCAACCTCGCACATCAGCTCATTGAGGGGCGGGATATTAAAGTCGCGTTCCAGCAACGTTGGCGTCACGCCATGAATACGGTAGGTTTCATCCAGTAGCGACCATACCGGGTCGATTACGTCCGCACCGTGGGTATCGATAATCAGATCTTCCGCTTCCTTGTGGTGTCCGGCCATATGCAGGTAGACAATACGCTCGGTCGGCATGGCGCGAATAAATTCCAGCGGGTCGTAGGCATGATTGATACTGTTGACATACACGTTGTTCACGTCAAGATGCAGGCTGCAGTCCGCTTCGCTTAGCACCGCGCGGATAAAGTCGACTTCACTCATTTCGGTAATGGGTGCACGCAAATAATACGAGGCGTTCTCCATGGCAATACGGCGCTGCAGAATATCCTGCACGCGGCGAATACGTGCGGCAACGTACTTCACTGCATCCTCGGTAAATGGTATGGGAAGCAGATCGTACAGGTGCCCGTCGTCAGAACAGTATGAGAGGTGCTCGGTATAAAGCGGGATTTGATGCTGGTCGAGGAACTGCCGGATTTTGTGCAGCAGCACCTCATCCAGCGGTGCCGGACTACCAATTGAAAGTGACAGGCCATGACAGACAAAAGGGTAGCGCTCAGTGAAACTGCGCAGATCACGCCCTGGCAGGCCGCCGAGATCAATCCAGTTTTCCGGCGCGATTTCGAAGAAATCTACGGCGGCGGGAACGTAGGCTTTTAGCGCAGGAATCAATTCGCGCCGAAATCCCAGCCCCGCGCCGGAAAAGTGCAGGGAACTCATGACATCTTCCGGGCGGCTAGCACTTCATACCGCCACGCTTACCCTCATCATGACCCACACTTGCCATCCTTCATTATTTCTTCTTGCCCATTTCACCTTTCCCCATTTCAGACTTGTCAATAAAGCCGTCCTTGTTGGCATCCATATGCTCAAACATGATGTCGTGATGCTTGGTAAACTCTTCCTTGCTGACCTTGCCATCCTTGTTGATATCCGCCATGGTCACGCCACACATGCCTTCACCGGATTTCATTCCACCGCATTTGCCTTCGCCCGCTTTCATTGCGCCGCATTTACCTTCACCGGCTTTCTTCTCGGCGTGCTTGTGCGCATCCGCCACCATGTAGCCCTTATCCAGAGATTGGATGGCGAAGGGGTTATCAGCCGCAGAGGCAATGGGTGCAATACCAAGAGTGGCGGCAAAGGCGGAACCAACAGCGATGGAAATAATAGTTTTTTTGCAAGACATGATGTTCTCCTATTTGAATGAAAGAATATTATAGCTATCTCTAAAAACCTGGTGCCTGTTTATTGCAAGAAGCTCACAAACCTGGCTCCTTTTACAATCCAATTCTGATGCATTACTGAGCCTCGCATAAGTTGGAAAGCATCTAGTTATGGCGAACCGGAAATCTACGATGACCCCCGCTGAAAAGCATAGCACAAATTCCTACCGAAAAAGCTGAGCATAATGCCCCAAGAGGACTTCCTTCGGGGCAAGTAGTTACGGCCAACTACGAGTGAGGCTATCAACGAAATGTCACAAGTAAAATGGCATTGGAATGATAGAAAGTCGGGGAAACGGTCAAACACGTTTGGCTGCAATCGCCTGCGCCACTTTCGATCCTGATGGTCGCCCCAGGAAGTCACAAATAAAATTACCGGCAGCGATCAATTTATCCATGTCTACGCCGGTCTCGATACCCAGTCCGTGCAACATATAGAGCAGGTCTTCACTTGCCACATTACCCGATGCGCCAGGTGCATAAGGACAGCCTCCCAGACCCGCTACCGAGGAATCAAGTACGTTTATGCCACATTCCAGTGCGGCATAAGCATTGGCCAGTGCTTGGCCGTATGTGTCGTGAAAATGTCCAGCAAGATTTTCCAGCGGCACTTTCCCCGCCACTACCTCGAACAGGTTTCTGGTCTTTCCCGGCGTACCCACGCCGATGGTGTCTCCCAGTGAAATTTCATAGCAACCCATATTCAGCAATTCTGCGGCGATGTCTGCCACTCTGCCCGGCTGTACTTCGCCTTCGTACGGGCAACCGAGGACACAGGAAATATAGCCACGTACACGTATACCGTTTGCCCGCGCTGCTACACATACCGCGTTAAAACGTGCGAAACCTTCAACGATGGAGCAGTTGGTGTTTTTGTTGGAAAATGTTTCGCTGGCGCTGGAAAATACGGCGATTTCCCTGACCCCGGCAGCCAGTGCCGCATCAAAACCTTTTATATTGGGAACCAGCGCGGTATAGCTTACGCCGGGTCTCCTGCGTATGCCCGTCATGACCTCTACTTGATCTGCCATTTGCGGTACTCGCGCAGGCGATACAAATGCGGTGGACTCCACCACTGGCAGCCCTGCTTGTGCCAACCGCTCAATCAGTTCTATCTTGACTGCGGTCGGCACGCTGACGGCCTCATTCTGTAAACCATCACGGGGGCCGACTTCAACTATTTTCACATGACGCGGAAGATCCATTTTATCAATCCTGTTTTTATCGCAGAAATTGTTTCACCATACAGCAATGCGGTCACCATCTGCCAGAGTCAGAATGCTTCATCCTTCATCCTTCTTCAACAAGTCGTGTGCCAGTATATAATGACTTCTTTTGTAAACTCAAAGTCAGATCGGATATGGTTCATAATTACTACAATGAATGACACGAAAATAGACTCGGAAACATCGACGCTCGATGCCTGCGCCCAATATGGTCGGGAATTTCTTGCTTCTCAACTCCTGCTGATTAAAGACAAGGGGTACGATTTCGCACCTCAGTTCAAGCAAATGACGGTTCAACTCTACCTGGTGGGTGTTATGTGGCGCCATGGAGAGGGTCTTGACTTGGCAATGGATGCTCGTGACCACGCTTTTGCGGCGCTGCTCTCAACACTGATCAGCGATGGTATGAAAAAAAAGGACGCTGACAAACGGATTGCATTCCTGCGCAGCATGTCCCGGCTGGAAGACGGTAGCGATACGCTCGCCATAGCCGTTGGTCATCAGGCTGTGTCCGACGATAGCAGTCTGGTCGCAGTGTTTGATGAGTATCTCGGCGAGACGCGGGTTTCCGGTGCGCTTTGGCGGCTCTATGACCGTGGTAAAAAAATTATGCTTATCGGCGGCGGGGCAGCGGCTTTCATTGCAGTCTGGTCTATTACGCTCTTCATGCCGGAGAGTAGCGCGATTGGCATACTGACAACGGGGGTCGCTGCTGCTGCTCTAGTTGTCATCCCGGCGTTCTTGATCGGAATATTGATTTATCGGAAAGAAATCAAAAAAGTGCATCCGCCAGTTTCGCCGTAGTCACGGGCGACACCTGGAAAGACGGGGGGCTACTCGCATAAACACGCAGTAATATAGCCGATTCAAACAAATGGCTCTTTCTAAAAATTAAGGTTTTGTCATAATACTTCGTTGCTCACAAAAATGTTTCCTTATTTCAGCCCCAATTCGAAAGTGAAACAAGACGATGACAAGCGAATGCCGCAGACAGTACCTCCTCCAGGAGGACTTCCTTCGGGGCGAATGATACGGCCAGGCGCGAGCGAGGGTATCAACAAGGTGTCACTGATGGAGTGGTATTTGAATTACATATTGCCCATATGCCGCGTCTACATTTCCTGTTTCCGCTTTACCTTGTTTAGAATCTCAAATTGTTAGAGGTGCCCGGATGGTGAGCGCCAAAATCATGGACGGCAATGCGATTGCCAGGGAAGTACGCGCAGAATGGAAGGCCCGTGCGGAACATCTGATAAAACAAGGTACACAGCCGGGCCTGGCAGTGATCATTGTCGGCAACAACCCGGCTTCCAGCATCTATGTACGCAACAAGTCCAGGGCTTGCGATGAAACCGGCATTTATTCGGAAATTTACGAATTCCCGGAAAATGCGAGCCAGAATGAAGTGATACATTGCATTCAGGAGCTGAACAGAACCCCCAGAATTCACGGCATTCTGGTGCAGTTACCATTGCCAGATCATTTTGAAAGCCGCAAAGTAATTGCATCCATCGCGGCAGAAAAAGACGTGGATGGTTTTCATCTCTACAATGTCGGCGCGCTGGTCACAGGTAATACCGTATTCCCACCCTGCACACCCTCTGGCGTGATGAAAATGCTGGAAAAGAGCGGTATCGAGATTGAAGGAAAGCATGCAGTAGTTGTGGGGCGCAGCAATATCGTCGGCAAACCGATGGCACTGATGCTGCTGGAGCAGGGGGCCACCATTACCATCTGCACGTCGAAGACGCGTAATTTAGCCGAACACACGCGGCGCGCCGATATCCTGGTGGTGGCTACCGGCAAACCGCGCATGATTACTGCCGATATGGTGAAGCTTGGCGCAACCGTGATAGACGTGGGTATTAACCGCATGCCCGACGGTAAACTTACCGGGGACGTGGACTTCGAGTCGGTCAAGGAGAAAGCGGGTTACATTACGCCGGTACCGGGCGGAGTAGGGCCGATGACTATCACTATGCTGCTGTGCAATACCATCGCGGCGGCAGAGCGCGCCCAGGCAATGGTTTAGCCGTAGACTATCCTGGATAAACAACTTCGAGATAAAACATGGAACCTCTACCCGACATCGATCCGCAGGAAACACAGGAATGGCTGGAGGCACTGGAATCCGTACTGATACACGAGGGGACGGAGCGGGCGCATTACCTTTTGGAAAAGCTGGTGGAAAAAGCCCGCCGCTCCGGTGCTTATCTCCCTTATAGCGCCACTACCGCCTACATCAATACCATACCACCCGGCAAGGAAGAACGTTCACCCGGCAATCATGAGCTGGAACACCGTATCCGCTCTTATGTGCGATGGAACTCGATGGCGATGGTGTTGCGTGCCAATAAAAATACCAATGTCGGCGGCCATATTGCCAGCTTTGCGTCTGCTGCAACACTTTACGATGTCGGCTATAACCATTTCTGGCATGCCGCCAGCCCGGATCACGGTGGTGATCTGGTATTCGCACAAGGGCACTCCTCGCCAGGCCTTTACGCCCATGCTTTCCTGTCAGGAGAGCTGACACGGGAACAGCTCGATAATTTTCGCCAGGAAGTGGGGGGCAAAGGTTTGTCTTCCTATCCGCATCCATGGTTGATGCCCGACTTCTGGCAGTTCCCGACGGTATCAATGGGATTGGGTCCGTTAATGGCGATCTACCAGGCACGCTTCATGAAATATCTGGACAGCCGTGGGTTGATCAAAACCCGGGGACGTAAAGTCTGGGCCTTCATGGGCGACGGTGAAATGGATGAGCCGGAAGCACTGGGTGCGATTTCGCTGGCCTCGCGTGAGAATCTGGACAATTTGATTTTCGTCATCAACTGCAATCTTCAGCGCCTCGATGGACCGGTGCGCGGCAACGGCAAGATCATCCAGGAACTGGAAGGTGATTTTCGCGGCGCCGGCTGGAATGTCGTCAAGGTAATCTGGGGTTCCTACTGGGACCACTTGCTGGCCCGGGATACCAAAGGCTTGCTGCAACAGCGCATGATGGAATGTGTTGATGGTGAGTACCAAACCTTCAAGTCCAGAGACGGTGCCTATGTACGCAAGCATTTTTTCGGCAAATATCCGGAACTGCTGGAAATGGTCGTCAACATGTCCGACGACGATATCTGGCGTCTGAATCGTGGTGGCCATGATCCGCATAAAGTCTATGCCGCCTACGCCGCAGCGGTAAAACACACGGGGCAACCTACCGTGATACTTGCCAAAACCATTAAAGGCTACGGCATGGGCGAAGCGGGTGAGGCGCAGAACATCACGCATCAGCAGAAAAAAATGGGCACCACTTCGCTGAAAGCATTTCGTGACCGCTTTGGTTTGTCGATTCCGGATGACAAGATCGATGAAATACCGTATCTCACGTTCGATCAGGACTCACCCGAACTTACTTACATGCGGGCACAGCGCAAAGCGCTGGGGGGCTTCCTCCACCACCGTCGGCGCAAGGCGGAGCCGCTGCAAATCCCGCCACTGGCAGCGTTTGAATCCTTACTCAAGGCCGGTGGTGAAGGGCGTGAATCTTCTACCACTATGGCATTTGTGCGCATACTGAATATTCTGGTAAAAGACAAGAATATCGGGAAGCACGTGGTGCCGATTGTTGCAGACGAGTCGCGCACTTTTGGCATGGAAGGAATGTTCCGGCAACTCGGCATCTGGTCTTCAGTAGGACAGCTCTACACACCACAGGATGCCGATCAACTGATGTACTACAAGGAAGACAAGAACGGCCAAATCCTGCAGGAAGGCATCAATGAAGCGGGGGCCATGTCATCCTGGATGGCGGCGGCAACCGCTTATAGCACGCACGGTGTGCAGATGATTCCCTTCTTTATTTTCTATTCCATGTTTGGGTTCCAGCGTATTGGTGATCTTGCCTGGGCGGCAGGAGACATGCGGTGCCGTGGCTTTTTACTGGGTGGCACTGCTGGGCGCACTACCCTGAACGGCGAGGGCCTGCAGCACGAAGACGGCCACAGCCATCTGGCAGCCTCTACTATTCCCAATTGTATATCCTACGACCCCACATTTGCTTATGAGCTTGCAGTCATTATCCAGGACGGCCTGCGCCGCATGTGTCAGGAACAGGAAGATGTATATTATTACATCACCGTGATGAACGAAAATTACCCGCATCCAGAAATGCCCAAAAATGCGGAGCCAGGCATTTTGCAGGGCATGTATCTATTCCGTGAAGGTAACCAGGCAAGCGGGGGGGGTTCAGCGCTGCGAGTACAGTTGCTCGGTTCCGGCACTATCCTGCGCGAAGTAATCGCGGCAGCGGAAATACTGGAAAAAGAATATGGTGTTACCGCCGATATCTGGAGCGTCACCAGCTTTAATGAATTGCGGCGCGAGGCACTGGACGTGACGCGCTGGAACATGCTGCACCCCACCGAACCGGCAAGATTATCCTATGTGGCAACTTGTCTCAGAGACTGTACGGGGCCGGTAGTGGCAGCAACCGACTATATGAAAATATTTGCCGACCAGATACGCGAATTTGTGCCGGGGCGTTACAAAGTATTGGGTACCGATGGTTTTGGGCGTTCTGATACACGCGAAAAACTGCGCCAATTCTTCGAGGTAGATCGCTATTATGTTACCGTCGCCACGCTCAAAGCACTGGCCGAAGAAGGCAAAATATCAGCGGAAAAAGTAATGCATGCAATAAACAAATTCGGTATTGATCCGGACAAACCAAATCCGGTGAAAGTGTAAAAGGGGGGCAGGGGTTGTTTCACTCCCCAGGCACACAGCACGTGGACGCAGACTGTAACTCGCAAGTTGCGAAGCGGATGGATTGCACTTGTCACCCCACATGTAAATATGAACGAAGGAAAAAGCGTGGCAGAGACTAAACAGGTATTGGTCCCCGACATCGGCGACTTCAAAGATGTCCCCGTCATCGAAGTGCTGGTGAAACCCGGCGACACGGTCAAGATGGAAGACCCGCTGATTTCTTTGGAATCGGACAAGGCAACGATAGAAGTACCTTCTCCTGTTGACGGGGTAGTCAAAGAAATCGGGATTAAGGTGGGCGACAAGGTTTCCGAGGGCTCGTTCATTCTGGTAATGGAAATCTCCGTAGCAAGTGATGCAACCGTAATTTCCCGCACACCCGCCGCAACTCCTGCTCCTGTGGTGACCATTCCAGAATTAACCTCGGTGCGCACTTCGCAGCCGGCTCGCCAGCCCCCACCCGCCGCCCCCGCATTGATGGATGATGCCACTTTTGCCAAGGCGCATGCCGGCCCTTCCGTGCGGCGTTTTGCGCGCGAATTGGGCGTAAATCCCGGCTTGGTTAAAGGCAGCGGGCCCAAGCAACGCATACTCAAGGAAGACGTCCAGGCCTATGTCAAGACTCAATTGTCAAAGCCACGCGGCGGCGATGGTGAGGGACTTAATCTGTTGCCGTGGCCGCAAGTAAATTTCGCTAAATTTGGCGCAGTGGAATTGAGACCGTTGTCACGTATCAGAAAAATTGCGGGCGCAAACTTGCATCGCAACTGGGTGATGATTCCGCATGTCACCCAGTTCGATGAAGCTGACATCACTGACCTGGAAACCCTGCGCAAGCAGTCCAATGAGACCGCAAAAAAAGACGGGATCAAAATCACACTGCTGGCATTCCTGATGCAGGCTACAGTAGCGGCACTGAAGAAATTTCCCGAATTCAACGCTTCGCTCGACAGCACCGGCGATGAAATAAATTTGGTGATCAAGAACTACTTTCACCTTGGCTTTGCTGCCGATACACCTCATGGCCTGATGGTGCCAGTGATCCGTGACGTGGATCAGAAAGGCGTGATTGCCATTGCCGGGGAATTGGGCCATCTCTCGGCCCTCGCCCGCGAAGGTGGGCTGAAGCCTGCTGAAATGCAAGGTGCCAGCTTCACCATTTCCAGCCTGGGCGGTATCGGTGGCACTGCCTTTACACCCATCATCAATGCGCCGGAAGTCGCTATTCTTGGCATTTCCCGCGCCAGCATAAAGCCGGTCTATCGCGATAATCAATTTATCCCGCGTCTGATGCTGCCGTTATCTTTATCCTATGATCATCGCGTGATCGATGGCGCCTCCGCTGCACGCTTCACTTCTTATCTGGCCACAGTGCTAGCCGACATGCGCCAGATGGTGGTGTGAGAAATGGATATCGTCGCAACGATACAAAAACAGAAAGATTGCCGGAAATTTTCTCCGTATCAGTACACTCCGGTACTCCAGTAGACGATGTCCAGATCCGAATCTTCTTTCATCGGTATTCTCGGCGGTACCTTCGATCCCATCCATTACGGTCACTTACGTATCGCTGAAGAAGTTGTCGAGACAATCGGCCTGCGCGAGATGCGCTTTGTGCCTGCCGGGAGGCCGCGTTTGCGCTACACTCCCATCGCATCGCCGCAACATCGTACAGCGATGGTACACGCCGCCATCCAGAATAACCCCAGATTTGTTCTGGATGAACGCGAAACCCGTCGCGCTGGACCCAGTTACAGCGTAGAGTCGCTGCGCGAATTCAAACAGGAAATGGCAGGAAATATTAATCTGTGTTTCGTCATGGGCGCAGACGCTTTCATAAAACTTGCTGGGTGGCATAACTGGCGTGAGTTGTTCGGGCTATGTCATGTCATCATCGCTGCTCGTCCTGGTCATGCACTTGCAACGAACCATGATATCTTGCCACAAGAATTAAGAGAAGAATGCGCGCAGCGCTGGGTATCCAGCGCAAGCAGTCTTGAATGTGCGTCCAGCGGATTGATTTTTGTCGCGCCGACGACCCTGCTGGATATTTCCGCAACCACCATCCGTGCACGTATTAGCGCCAAACGTAGCGTGCGCTATTTGCTTCCCGACACGGTTCTCGATTATATTGAAACGAATCACTTGTATTCAGGAGAAGAATGAAACTCGATAAGCTGGTAAACATTATTGTCGCTGCGCTGGAAGATATCAAAGCGCATGATATCAGGGTGCTGAATGTGGCGGGCGTAACTACTTTGTTTGATCGCATGATTATTGCCAGCGCGGATTCCAGCCGTCAGACCGTGGCGCTGGCAAACAACGTGCAGGGAAAAGTCAGGGCTGGCGGTGGTGCGGTATTCGGCATGGAAGGTGAGGAGACTGGCGAGTGGGTGCTGGTAGATCTGGGTGATGTACTGGTACACGTCATGCAGACCAGTACGCGTATCCATTATAATCTGGAGGATTTGTGGGCGAGTGCAGATGTGGTGGATATGAAAGTGAAAGTGAAGACAAAGGTGAAAAAGGTTGCTGTCGGCGGGGTCAAAAGCAAGGCCGCTGTAAAACCACGCAAGACCCCGCTTAAACCGGCTGCCACCGCCACAAGAACTAAATCCAGGCTGTCTGAGCCATTGTAGATATGAAATTCTTCATCCTGGCGGTCGGCAATAAAATGCCGGGGTGGGTAGAAACCGGTTTTATCGAGTACGCCAAACGCATGCCGCACGAGGCAAGCATTGAGTTACTGGAAATCAAACCGGAAAAGCGTGACAGCGGTAAAAAAGTAGAACAACTGCTGGCTGCTGAAGGGGCGCGCATACTGGCAGCACTCCCACCCAAATGCCGGATCGTGGCGATGGATGAGCATGGCAGGCAATGGACCACGGTCAAACTGGCTGAGTCTATCAGCGGATGGATGAAAGATGGCGGCGATACCGCATTCATCATCGGTGGTGCGGACGGGCTTGACACCGGCATCAAGAACTCAGCAAGTGAACTATTGGCATTGTCTGCTCTGACACTACCGCACGGTTTGGCGCGAGTACTGCTGGCAGAACAGTTGTACCGTGCGGTGTCAATCATCAAACGGCACCCTTATCACCGGAAATGACATTCAAGTACATCCAGTAGCTCTACGGATGCACCCTATGAGTTCAGTATCCCAATATAGAACTTCATGAGCTCGCATGATGGACGCACAGAGAGCATGATCCAACCAAAAAACCGCATCTACCTGGCATCCCGCAGCCTTCGCCGGCAGGAGCTATTGAAGCAGATCGGGGTAAATTTCGAATTGCTGTTGCTACGCGAAACCCTGCCCCGTGGATCGGATATAGATGAAACGCCACTACCGGATGAATTGCCGGCGGACTATGCCTGCCGCATTGCCAGAACAAAGGCTGAGGCGGGATGGGTTCAGCTAATACAGCGCGGGGCTCCGCTCCTGCCAGTACTCGCGGCAGATACAGTAGTGTCGCTGGAAGGGCATATTTTTGGCAAGCCTGAAAACTCGGCACATGCAGAAAAAATGCTGACTATGCTTTCCAGCCGGACTCATCAGGTGCTGACTGCAATAGCCATAGCTGAACTGGATAGAGTACGGGTACACCTCTCCATCACCTCGGTGAAGTTTCGTGATATCAGTAAGCTCGAAATCCGCACTTACCTGGCCAGCAATGAAGCGCATGACAAGGCGGGCGCCTACGCGATTCAGGGAGTAGCGGCTGTTTTCATAGCAAATATTTCTGGCAGTTATAGCGGCGTAATGGGGCTGCCGCTGTTTGAAACAGCACAACTGCTGAAGGAATTCGATGTAGAAATATTGCCATGAACCAATAATCCTAAACCCAGCAGTTAACCGCTCATTTCACAGTGTCAATGATGAAATGGAAATGAAATGAGGAAATATTGTTTGTAAGCAACAAAGTATCGCGACGAATCCAAATTTTTAAAGGCGCCCTTTATTTATGAGCAGCGAAATACTTGTCAATATCACCCCACAAGAAACCCGTGTTGCGGTGATGGAGCAAGGTGTGGTGCAGGAATTGCACATAGAGCGCACCGGCAGCAGCGGCATTGTCGGCAATATCTACAGTGGCCGCGTCAGCCGGGTACTCCCTGGAATGCAATCGGCTTTTATAGACATCGGTCTTGATCGTGCCGCATTCCTGCACGTGGCTGATATTTGGAGGCTACGCCAGAACGGGGATACCGACAAACCTATCGAAAGACTGCTGCACGAAGGTGAAAGTATTCTGGTCCAGGTTATTAAAGACTCCATCGGCACCAAGGGTGCGCGCTTGTCCACCCAGATCAGTATTGCCGGACGACTGCTGGTTTATCTTCCACAGGAATCTCATATCGGGATTTCCCAACGCATCGAAAATGAGGCCGAGCGTGAACTGCTACGGGAAAAGTTGCAGCATTTGTTATCCGCTGATGAGAAGGGTGGCTATATCATTCGCACCATGGCGGAAACCGCCAGTGAATACGATTTGCAGACCGATATAGCTTATCTGCATAAGCTGTGGCACAGCATCTGGAAAAAATCTTCCGCTTCCACGCCCACGCTGCTCTATCAGGATCTGACGCTTGGTCACCGTGTGCTGCGCGATTTTGTAGATGACGACACAGTACGTATTTTAGTGGACTCACGTGAGACTTTTCAGAAAATGTTTGCATTTGCCCAAGCCTATATGGTCAATGTGGTGGAGCGGGTAAATCACTATGCCGGAGAGCGCCCATTATTTGACCTGTATGGGGTGGAAGACGAAATTGAAAGGTCCCTGGCAAGGCGGGTGAATTTAAAATCTGGTGGCTACCTCATTGTTGATCAGACCGAAGCACTCACCACCGTGGATGTCAATACCGGAGGATTCATTGGCATACGTAGCTTCGACGACACTATTTTCAAAACCAACCTGGAAGCAGCGCAAGTAATCGCGCGCCAGTTACGCCTGAGAAATTTGGGTGGCATCATTATTATCGATTTTATCGACATGGAAAATGGTGAACACAGGAATGCTGTGCTCACCGAATTCAAGAAAGCGCTGATCAAAGATCGAACCCGCATGACTGTAAGTGGTTTCACTGTGCTGGGACTGGTAGAGATGACGCGCAAACGTACGCGCGAGAGCCTTGCTCACATCCTATGCGAATCCTGCCCTACCTGCCAGGGACGCGGCGAGGTCAGAACTGCACAAACGATGTGTTACGAAATCCTGCGTGAATTGCTGCGTGAATCCCGTCAATTCGACGCCCGTGAATTTCGCATTCTCGCCTCGCAGCAAGTAATTGATTTGTTCCTCGACGAAGAATCTCAAAGCCTGGCACAGTTGGGCGACTTCATTGCCAAACCCATTAGTCTGCAAGTGGAAGTGGCTTATACCCAGGAACAGTATGATGTGATCTTGATGTGATTCCAATTACATTTCAGGCTGACAATAAAGTACCCGTTCCACCAGGCGGGCTTTGGCAAATTCCCCAAAGGTACGTGAGAAGGTAGATTCGGAGGGTAATCCGGCACGGTGAGAAACCGCAGATGCGCCGATCCATCGTCAGACGCTTGATCAACCCACGCGTCGTGGCCAGTCTCAATACCGACTTGGCCACGAAGGCATTTGCCAGCCAGGATCGTTCATGCGGCGGACGTCCTTCGCCGCACCATGACGAACACACAAACTCCTCGATACGTACCCACTCCAGGGTATGGATGACTTTCTCCAACTTCGGCGTCAGTGCGCCTACCTCGTTACGCAATTCAGGCAGAAATTCGTGCTAAATCATATTTGATTTTGCTCGTGATCAACGATCGAGCCATATACAATAGAACTGGCGCCATATCTGCATTTACAAGTTGCCCGGCGAATCGCACCGCCTATCATGCTGCTGCAACGCCCATTGCACGTGCTCGCGCACCAGCGCTGAGGCATCATCGCGTCGCGCCTGCAATGCACCAGCCACCGCTGCGGACGATGGTGCGTTGCCCAGTCCGATCGCCAGGTTACGCAACCACTGCTCATGGCCGATGCGACGGATTGGGCTGCCGGCAAGTGCGGTGTCAAACTGCTCTTTGCTCCAGCCGAACAGTTCGACCAAGGAGACATCATCCAAACCGTTGCGCACGGCGAAATCGTCTTCACCGGTGATTGCGGCAAACTTGTTCCACGGGCAGATCAACTGGCAATCATCACAGCCATACACCCGGTTGCCGATCAGGGGGCGCAGCATTTCCGGGATGCTGCCCTTATGTTCGATGGTGAGATAGGAAATGCAGCGTCTTGCATCCAGCCGGTAGGGCGCGATGATGGCCTGGGTCGGGCAGATCGCGATGCATTTGCTGCAACTGCCGCAATAGTTACCACCGGCCTGATCCACTGGCAGCGGCAGATCGGTATACACCTCGCCGAGAAAAAACATCGACCCCGCTTCGCGTGAAAGCAGCAGCGTATGCTTACCGCGCCAGCCAAGGCCGGATTTCTGCGCCCACTCCACCTCCATCACCGGTGCGCTATCAGTGAACACGCGGTAATTGAAAGGTCCCACCTCCACAGCAATTTTATCGGCCAGTTTCTGCAGGCGCACGCGCAGCACCTTGTGATAATCGCGCCCCAATGCATAGCGGGAAATAAATGCCCTGGTGCCATCCTGCATCACCTCCCAGCTATCTTTCGCTGTAGGCGGTGTATTATTCATGCGCACCGAGATCACGCGTAGCGTGCCGGGCACGAGTTCCGCCGGGCGGGTGCGGCGGCTGCCGTGTTTTGCCATATAATCCATCTCGCCGTGGTGGCCCTGGTTGAGCCACTCGAGCAGACCCGCTTCGGCCTGCGACATATCGGCAGCGGCATCGGCGATACGGATATCCTGAAAGCCGAGCTCTCTGCCCCATGCTTTGATGGCAACAGTCAGCGCTACGAAATCTTGTGGCGAATTTTTGGAAATACTTTCTTGCATAGTTCTCATCATACCGACTCTGCTGCGATACATCATCTTGCCGATGAAGCTGCAACGCTGGCGTTTGGCGCAGAGATCGCGGCAATATTGCATCCCGGCCTGATCATTTTTCTGTGCGGCAATCTTGGTGCCGGCAAAACGACGCTGGCACGCGGCATCTTGTGTGGCCTGGGTTATCAGGGAAAAGTAAAAAGTCCTACGTATAATTTGGTTGAACTTTACAAAATTTCTAGGTTATACTTGTATCACTTTGATTTCTATCGTTTCAATGATCCGACTGAATGGGAGGACGCAGGTTTCCGCGAATATTTCAACGCGGATTCAGTCTGCATGGTGGAATGGCCGGAAAAAACAGGCGGACTGTTACCCACAGCGGATTTACAGGTTCTTCTCAGTATCACCGAAACAGGCCGCAACGTTGAAATTCAAGCGGGCACGGAGGCAGGCAGACAGTGTTTGAAACATTGGCGAACTCCAGCACACCCCTGATCACGGCAGCACCTACTCGCCGCAATCCCTCATTTTTTTCAACATTTTTCACATTCTTGTCGCTAACGGGGGCATTGCTGTTTCTGTCCGGCAATGCCATTGCCGATACCACCATCAGCGCCGCTCGCGTCTGGCCAGCAGCGGAATACACCCGCATCACGCTGGAATCAGCCACACCGATTCAATATTCCCTTAGCATGCTGAAGAACCCGGATCGTGCGGTGATTGATCTGAAAAACGTCACGCTTACTTCGGAGCTGGAAAATCTACCGGGTAAAATCAACGCTGCCGATCCTTATATCCGCGCATTGCGTATCGGCCGCTTCAAGCCGGAGGTGCTGCGATTGGTGCTGGATCTCAAAACCGAGGTCATACCACAGGCATTTGAACTCAAGCCCGTAGCCAGTTACGGCTACCGGCTGGTCCTGGATATTTACCCGGCCATCCCGTTCGATCCATTGATGGCACTGCTGAACGAGAATGCGACGATAACGGCACAGGCTGGTGACAGCGCTGATACCAACCCCGATGTAAAAACCCCAGACACATCTGGCAGAGGCAGTGAAACCTCCAGAAAAACCAGACCGGAAGTAAGGCGGCTTGTTACCATCGCAATTGACCCAGGCCACGGCGGCGAGGATCCCGGTGCAATAAGTCGTAGCGGTACGCAGGAGAAAGATATCACGTTGGCTATTGCCAGAAAACTCAAGGCCAAGATAGATAAAGAACCCAACATGCGAGCGGCATTGACGCGGGACGGGGATTATTTCATATCGCTGCCAATGCGCCTGGTCAAGGCGCGACAGTTGAACGCAGATCTGTTCGTATCGGTTCACGCCGATGCTTTCATCAAGCCGCATGCACGTGGCTCGTCGGTGTTTGCACTGTCCGAGCAGGGCGCGACTTCTGCTGCCGCTCGCTGGCTGGCGAAAAAGGAAAATGACGCGGATCTGATCGGTGGGGTTAATCTTGACGTTAAAGACCACTATCTCAAGAAAACCCTGCTGGATTTGTCGCAGACCGCAACTATCAGTGACAGTCTCAAGCTCGGCCGGGAAGTGCTCGCCGAAATCGGCGATATCAACCATCTGCATAAAAACGATGTGGAGCAGGCAGAATTTGCCGTACTCAAATCTCCCGATATTCCTTCAATCCTGGTGGAAACCGCCTTCATCAGCAATCCCGACGAAGAAAAGAGACTGAAAGATATCGCCTATCAGGACAAGATGGCCGAAGCGATGCTCGCTGGTATCAAGCGTTATTTCGCCAATAACCCACCACTGGCACGTTCAAAAATGGTGTGGTTGGAGTAACTTTTTCTCGCTGTCTACGAATTCCATCTGCGCCATAATCACCCGGTTTCTATGGTACTCATGTGAAAACCCAATCGGCCTTGGCGACGTTCCTCAAAGTAACGTTTCAATGGTTCGCGAATGACACGAAAAGCCAGCGTGTCCCAAGGAATTTCCGCTTCATCAAAAAGTTGCACCTCCAGGCTTTCGACTCCTGGTTTGAAATCCAGATCCAGTAGCTGCGCCCGAAACAGTATGTGCACCTGGTTGATATTGGGCAGATTGTAAATGGCATAGAGGGCACCCATTTCTACTCGGGCGTTGGCCTCTTCCAGGGTTTCGCGCGCAGCGGCCTGAACCAGGGTTTCCGCATTTTCCATAAATCCAGCCGGTAAGGTCCACAAGCCAGAGCGCGGCTCGATAGCACGGCGGCATAACAGTATCTTGCCTTCCCACTCAGGGATGCAACCCACCACCATCTTGGGATTCTGATAATGAATAACGCCACATGCGGGACACATATAACGTGGCAGCGTGTCACCAGCAGGAACACGCAGCTCCACCGGGGTGCCGCAATTGCTGCAATATTTCATAAGAACACCTTGGTTTGATGGGCTGCATGCACCCCTGGCCGGATGACAAATGCGTGCTTATTTTAACATGTGGATAAACACGTTAGCCGGTAACCGATAATTCTGTCGCCGCACAGCGCCTGCGAATAGAAGCATATTCTGCTATGATCCAATAGGCTATTAGTGCAGGCTCGCAACAGAACTCATCCCGGCCCCTCCTCATGAAACCCACATGAAACTTGCCATTGCCCAAATCAACTGCACAGTCGGTGACCTTGTCGGCAACGCTGCAAAAATTCTTGAATTTGCCAGTCGCGCAAGAGATTTGGGTGCCGCATTGGTCATTACGCCGGAACTGGCACTATCCGGCTATCCACCTGAAGATTTGCTGCTGCGCGAAGGGTTTCATCGGGCGTGTAAGTATGCGCTCGCAAACCTCACCGAAAAGATAAAAGGTATCACGCTGCTGGTGGGTCATCCCCACCTCGTTGGCGACAGGCTTTACAACGCCGCTTCAGTGATACGCGACGGCCAGATCATTGCCACCTATCATAAGAGCAGATTGCCAAATTACACCGTATTCGATGAGCAGCGCTATTTCAAATCTGGTGCTGACCCTTGCGTTTTTGATCTGGAAGGTACGAAATTCGGGATCAATATTTGTGCCGATATTTGGGAAGAAGGTACGGCCACCCGCGCTAGGGAGGCGGGGGCAGATATGCTGCTGGTGCTGAATGCCTCGCCCTATCATATGGATAAGCAGGCCTTGCGCCATCGGTTAATACGCCAGCGCATCAGCGAAACAGGTATCGCCATCATCTATGCCAATTTGGTAGGCGGTCAGGATGAGCTGGTGTTCGACGGCGCTTCGTTTGCCATGAATAATAAAGGTGCGTTGACTCACCAGTTCGATCAGTTCACTGAAACCCTTGGGCTGATCGAGTTGCAACACAGCATGCCGGTACCAGAGAAGATCCCGCCGCGACAAATTCTGCAGGCAAGCATCTATCGGGCTCTCTGCCTCGGGGTGAGGGATTATGTCGGCAAGAATGAATTCCCCGGCGTATTGCTGGGGCTATCTGGCGGGGTTGACTCGGCGTTAACGCTGGCGATTGCGGTGGATGCGCTGGGTGCTGACAAAGTACGGGCGATAATGATGCCGTCGCAATACACCGCCGATATCAGCCGGCAGGACGCGCGCATAATAGCCGAGACACTGGGCGTAAATTACAGTGAATTTGCCATCGAACCGGTATTCGACCAGCTGCTGAGTACGCTGGCTGATGAATTCAAGGGTTTACCAACAACCGGAACTGCAGACACCACCGAAGAAAACCTGCAGGCGCGTATACGCGGCACTCTGCTAATGGCGTTATCGAACAAATACGGCTCGATCGTGCTCACTACCGGTAACAAGTCCGAAATGGCGGTGGGCTACTGCACCCTATATGGCGACATGGCCGGCGGCTTCGCAGTATTAAAAGATATCAGCAAGACTATGGTGTACCAACTTTGCCATTACCGCAACAGCTTGGGGAGAGTGATCCCGGAACGCGTTATCCAGCGTGCGCCTTCCGCTGAATTACGCCCTAACCAGACCGACCAGGATAACCTGCCGCCTTATGCGGTGCTCGACGCCATCATCGAAGCTTATATGGAACATGATTTGTCGTTGCATGAAATTATTCGTATGGACTTCACTGAAGCTGATGTGCGGCGCGTGGTGCATCTTATTTGCGTGAGCGAATACAAACGCCGCCAGTCCCCAGTCGGCATCCGCATCACCCAGCGTGGCTTCGGCAAGGATTGGCGCTATCCGATTACCTCAAAATATCGAGACGAATTTTAACCCAAACGTTGCGGCGTCGAATAACCAAGTTTCCCATACCTTGCTTACCCGTGTGACCTGCTCGGTTCGCGGGCCATGCAGGCTATTATTACAGGGGGCTTCGTCATTTCGGATCAAGTTAGCACGCCGTTCATTTCAGGAATACACAGGGTTGCAAAATAAATTCGGCGGATTACTTGAGAATTCACCCCATTAAAGGGTAGAATGTCGCCCTTTCGCGTCAGGCATTTATTGGAGAATAGTTATGCCAGTCACAACGGATCAGAAAGCGCAGGTAGTGCACGATTATCAAAGAGCTGCTGGAGACACGGGCTCACCTGAAGTACAGGTGGCATTGTTAACTGCTCGCATCAATGAATTGTCCGGTCATTTCAAAGCTCATGTCAAAGATCATCACTCCCGCCGCGGCTTGTTACGCATGGTGAATCGCCGCCGCAAATTGCTCGATTATCTTAAGCGTAAAAGCGATGACAGCTATCGCACGTTGATCGGTCGCTTGGGCCTTCGAAAATAAGTTGTCACCACCTCTAATCGAAGTGGTGACAAGCAATGATGCAAATCCTGTATTGCATGGGACAACCGGGCATGGAACCGAAGTGCTCTCATAGAAAAAAGGACAGTTAATTGAAACCCGTCAAAAAAAGTATCGTCTACGGACGTCATCAGCTAACGCTGGAAACCGGTGAAATTGCAAGACAGGCACATGGTGCGGTGATGGTTACGATGGACGACACCGTGGTGCTGGTCACCGTGGTAGGTGCGAAAAATTCCAAGCCAGGTCAGGATTTTTTCCCTCTGACCGTAGATTATCAGGAACGAACTTATGCTGCTGGCAAAATACCCGGTAGCTTTTTTAAGCGCGAAGGTCGCCCCTCGGAGAAAGAGATACTCACCTCCCGCCTGATAGACCGTCCCATCCGCCCTCTGTTTCCGGATAGTTTTTACAATGAAGTACAAATTGTTGCCACGGTTTTGTCGTCCAACAGCGAAGTGGATTCGGATATTCCCGCATTGATTGGAGCCTCCGCCGCGCTGGTACTTTCCGGCATTCCCTTTGACGGCCCTATCGGTGCCGCCCGCGTTGGCTATATTGACGGTGAATACGTACTGAATCCTACCACGACCGAACTGAAACAGGCCCAGTTGAATCTGGTAGTGGCGGGCACACAACATGCAGTACTGATGGTTGAATCCGAAGCGATGGAATTGTCGGAAGACGTGATGCTAGGCGCTATCATGTATGGTCATCAGCAAATGCAGGTAGTAGTCGATGCTATCAACGAGCTGGCCGATGATGCTGGCGTTACCGCGTGGGACTGGACGCCGGTGCAAAGAGATGCCACTCTGGCCGATACAATCGCTAAGCTGGCGGAAGCAGACCTGTGCGCTGCATTCCAGTTAAAACAAAAACAGGCTCGCTCCGAAACAATAGATAAAATCTGGCAACGGGTTTTTACCGAAATCGGTGTCGGCACGGAAAGTGGTCCGGATGCGCAAGCGGTCAAGGAAGCCTGCTTTGCCCTTGAATCGAAAATCGTGCGTTCCCAAATTCTTGATGGTGAGCCACGCATAGATGGGCGTGATACTCGCACCGTGCGTCCGATTACCATCCGCAGCGGTGTATTGCCGCGCACTCATGGTTCCGCCCTGTTCACCCGGGGTGAAACCCAGGCGCTGGTAATCGCCACTCTGGGCACGGGCCGCGACGAACAAAAAATTGATGCGCTGCAAGGAGATTATACGGATCGTTTCATGCTCCACTACAACATGCCACCCTACGCTACCGGAGAAACCGGTCGGGTAGGGACACCCAAGCGCCGTGAGATTGGGCATGGACGTCTTGCCAAGCGCGCGCTAATTGCGGTATTGCCCTCCGCTGAAGAATTCGGCTATTCGTTGCGGGTTGTGTCTGAGATCACTGAATCCAATGGCTCCAGCTCCATGGCATCGGTTTGCGGCGGGTGTCTTGCATTAATGGATGCCGGCGTGCCACTGAAAGCGCACGTGGCTGGCATTGCCATGGGATTGATCAAAGAAGGTAACCGTTTTGCGGTACTAACCGATATCCTTGGCGACGAAGATCACTTGGGTGACATGGATTTCAAGGTTGCTGGCACCGAATCTGGTATCACCGCCCTGCAAATGGATATAAAGATTCAGGGTATCACCAGAGAAATCATGCACGCCGCGCTGGTGCAGGCTAAGGAAGGGCGCATACACATTTTGGGGCTTATGCAGCAAGCATTGCCTTCAACCCGTGAGGAAATTTCCGAACATGCACCGCGCATCATCAAAATCAAAATCAACCCTGAGAAAATTCGTGATGTTATTGGTAAGGGTGGTGCGGTGATTCGTGCGCTGACCGAAGAAACCGGCACTACTATTGATATCGCTGACGATGGCACTGTCATGATAGCCTGTGTTAGCGCTGAGGGGGGCGAACTGGCACGGAAGCGGATCGAAGATATTACTGCCGAGGTAGAGGTTGGCAGAATATATGACGGTACTGTACTAAAACTTCTGGATTTTGGTGCAATTGTCAGTATTCTGCCCGGTAAGGACGGCTTGTTGCACATCTCTCAGATTGCCAATGAGCGCGTTAACAGTGTCGCCGATCACCTCAAGGAAGGTCAGGCGGTGCGTGTTAAAGTACTGGAAGCTGACGAAAAGGGACGGCTACGCCTCAGTATGAAAGCAGTTACTGTGGAAGTCATCAATGCTGATGATGCCTCATAGCAAGTAACTATCACTTATATATGTTTGGAAAAAGGCCTCGTATCGCAAGATACGGGGCCTTTCGTTTTGTAAAAAACGTGGAAATGAGTAGCCATTCCAATTCTAATTTTGTTCCCATTTCACCTGGTCGTACTATTCACCCCGAAAGAAGTCCCCTTGGAAGATATACTGTCTGTAGCGTTGGTTCGTCACCGCCTCATTGCACTTTCGAACTGAAATTGAAATCAGGGCTTCATTTGGCCATTTGCTTTTCTCTTATCTCGTCGAGGGTCTTGCAGTCTATGCAAAGGATGGCGGTGGGGCGAGCTTCCAGCCGTTTCATGCCGATTTCGATACCGCAACTATCGCAATAACCGTAATCCCCGGTATCTATTTTGGCGATGGTCTCTTCAATTTTTTTGATGAGCTTACGTTCACGGTCGCGATTACGTAGTTCCAGCGCCATATCGGACTCTTGGCTGGCGCGGTCATTGGGGTCGGCGAAAATCGTGGCCTCATCCTGCATAGTGTGGACTGTGCGGTCTATATCTTGTCCCAGCTCAATTTTCATACCTTCCAGTATCTTGCGAAAATGCAAAAGCTGCTTAGGACTCATATAACTCTCTCCTTTCCCCAGTTTGTAAGGAGCAGCCTGTTTACGTAGTAGTTCTTGCGACATCTTGGTATTCCTTTTTAATTTCCAGTAATGCGTGGAGACGCTTTAATATCAAAAAAGACATTGTACATCAAGTAGGAAAGTTGGCGATATTCCTGTGCACGCTGCTTATGCTCACTACCTGCCAACGCCGCTTCCCATTCTCGCCTAATCTGTTATACAATTCATAACTTGAATGTTCCATGAATTGACACGCCGCCTCGCTCCCTTTTGATTAATATGAAGGTTTCTTCTGGTTGGGCGTATTAGTATACGTCACTCCCTCTCAAAACCTTCCTGTCAATCTGAATTCTGTGTAAATCACCACACAAACCTATGGAACATCCGGCAAGTAATTTGTCCAGGCAAATCTGTCAGGCATACGATTAATTTTGGATTCAAATATGGAGAGGTTATGAATAAAGTGTCTGGATGGACCGGACGGCTGAGTTGGGCCGTACTGATAATGCTGATAACGCTGCCAGTCCATGCGCAGCTAATGCTTGCCCATGAAGGCCATCATGCAGGTGACTGTGTTATTAAGGGAGCCTTTTCCGTAAATTTCAGTGCTTACGAGAAACCAAAGGGGGATATCCCTCCGATGCATGCATTCTGCCAGCAGATACCAGCTGCTGGAATAATACTTATGTCGGTAGATTTGAATGATGCCGAATCCCGTAAAATCCCGCTTGCTATACGTGTGGTGATGGAAGGGCATGGCCCGGATGGGCATGAGATACTGTCCCTACCTCCCAAGGTATATCCGTCCGGGAGTATTTCACTCGGAGAGGTGAACATGGCAGACGTTGGTAAATATGCCGTGCTGCTATTGGAAGAGCAGGAAGGCATGATGAATACGGTAGTTCGCATCCCACTAACAGTAGGGGAAGGGGGTGGACATGGCAGCCACAGTTCCGGCCCCGGTATAATGGAAATCGCGCTGTTGCTGGGCGCGGCAGGTGTTGGGGGTTTCTTCTGGTTGCGCCGCCGCAAGGCAGGTGCAGCACCGTAGGAGTCTCAAAGGTAATACAGGGCAGTTACGGGATTGCTTTAAAATCACTCTGCTAACTTGCTTTTAATTAGTCACACCTGAAATCAGGTTTTTAAGCAACGGCCATCGACTGTCGATGGCCGTTTACATTTTGTTGTTGCAGCATAATAGTAATGGTTGTCTGATTCCGGTCATCCAGACCCCGCAAGCATTCGCCGCATTACATCTGTTTCCTGGCGCACGAGCAATAACCTGTTGCGGGAACTGGTGCTGCCCCTTCGAAGTTCGCTCCAGTAACCCAACACCCAGGACGCCCAGATTTGACCTGATCAGCGGTCTAGCCTGGCACCCCTATTCTGTTCCTTTCTGCAGCAATGAGTTATGTTCGCGACATGGACGAGCTATTCGGCATAATTCTATTGTATTTATGACTGTCGAGGTTCACACTCTGTCTTGGGGTAGGCTGAATAATTATCGAAGATGGGGGAGAAGCGAATGAAGAAAAGCCTCTGCTTGACGCTAACTGGTGTAGCGAGTCTGTTTCTGCTGTGTTTCAGTGCCTGGGCGAGTGAGGGCGGGGCCGCTTCCGGGCTTAGTGAGGCGCGGCAGGTGGCTCAGTACAATTACGTTATCCACATCCTGGCGATGCTGCTGGTGGGCTTCGGTTTTCTCATGGTGTTCGTCCGAAGATACGGGTTCGGTGCCACGACCGGCACCTATCTGGTGGTTGCGGTTGGCCTTCCTCTCTACATATTGTTACGTGCGAACGGAATAATGGGCCACGCGATTTCCCCGAATACAGTCGAAGCTTTGCTGTTCGCTGAATTCGCGGTGGCTTCTGCACTGATTGCCATGGGTGCCGTGCTTGGACGTTTGCGGGTTTTTCAATATGCACTACTGGCGCTTTTCCTGATTCCGGCGTACCTGCTGAATGAATGGCTGGTGCTGGATGGCGCGTTAGGCTTCACGAAAGGATTTCAGGATACTGCTGGGTCGGTCATCATCCATGCTTTTGGTGCCTATTTTGGCCTGGGCTTATCCATTGCCTTGACCACTGCACGACAACGCAGCCAGCCAATTGAATCGGATGCCACTTCTGATCGTTTTGCGATGCTCGGTTCAATGGTACTGTGGCTTTTCTGGCCCAGTTTCGCCACGGCTATCGTTCCTTTTGAAGAGATGCCGCAGACCGTGGTCAACACCGTGCTCGCACTGTGTGGCGCCACCCTCAGCACCTATTTCCTGAGTTCGTATTTCCACAAGGGCAAAACGTCAATGGTCGACATGGCGAATGCAGCTCTGGCTGGTGGTGTCGCCATCGGATCGACATGCAATATCGTGTCGCCGACAGGTGCTTTCGGAATTGGTCTGCTGGCTGGGGCGGTCTGTGTCATCGGCTATGTGTTTATTCAGCCGGCTTTGGAAGCACGTTTCAAAATCGTTGATACCTGCGGGGTTCATAATCTACATGGAATGCCGGGGATATTGGGTGCATTGATCGCTATCATGGTAGTGCCTGGTATAGCAGGGGTTCAATTCATTGGTATTATTGTCAGCGTGACGCTGGCTTTAGGGTGCGGTCTCCTTGCTGGCAAGTTAATCAAGGCCACGGGTACGACCCAGCTAGCTTATGAAGATAGCGATGAATTCACTCACCTCGCCCCCCCGGGAGCTGAATCCAAAGGCCATACCTAAGTTCTCTACGCAGGTTTTTACGTAGCGTAGTGGTCGTACCCTGAAGTACCTTAACCCCCGCTGCAAATGGCGGGGGTGTTTTATCAGGATCTCCCGGCGTTATCATATAACTCAACGCTGGGCTGTAATTCCAGCCCCGTTTCATTAGTGACACTTGGTTGATATCCTCACTCGCACCTTGCCGTACTGTTCGCCCTGAAGGAAGTCCTCCTGGGGGATGTACTGTCTGTGGTATTCATCCGTCATCGCCTTGTTTTACTTTCGCAACTGGCATTAGAATAACTGCGATGGTTAGGGTCACGGCTTGATACCGTTATTCCGGGGCAAGCAAGAAATTCCGTGCGATCGCAATCTGATCATCGCTTATCAGCATGGGTGCATGGCCGATACCAGGCAGTTCGATTAGCTGCGCCCTGGCACCGCGTACCTGCATTTCCCTTGCTGTTTCGGCCTGCAGCAAATCCGATTCCATGCCGCGTAATATCAGCGTGGAGACATTCAACTCATCCCATTGCGCCCATAAATCGATATCCTGGGACAGATGTTTCTTGAAGCTTGCAGCGATTCCCGGGTCATAAAGAAAACCGTAGGTTCCATCACCGTATTCTCGGACACTATGTAGCGCGAGATGATGCCACTGGACCTCGGTCAGTGGACCAAATGAGACCGATATTTTTTTCATATAGGCCTCGAACTCGTTGAAACTAGCGAAGTGCGGATCTTTTCCGAGATATTGTGCAATTCGCGCCAGTGCTGCAGCTGGAATCAACGGGCCGATGTCGCTCATGATTAGTCGACGTATGGGTATCGGCAGCGGCAGGGGCAACCTCGGCTGGATTGCCAGCATCATGCCCATCAATCCACCCATCGAGATGCCTACCCAGTCTAGTTGGATACGATCATTACCCAAGGCACCGATATGCTTCAGCAACGCAACTGCATCTGACAGATACAACGAGTAATTGTCATAATCCGCCACATCGGCCAGCCAATCGCTCTGCCCGCGTCCTACCACGTCTACACAGATCACACGGCAATCGGCTGCCAGTGCCTCTGCCAGGAAATCAAAATCACGACAATTGCGTGTCAGGCCATGAACACAAACGACAATGTGCAGATTGTCCGGATCCCCCCATTCGGTGTAAGCGATATGGCGGGCATTATTGACATCTCCAGCGTGATTGGAAGAAACGGGGAGGCGCTTAAATAGCATCGTTATTACTTTGCATAATCAGGTGTCACAGTTTAACCGCCTTTAATTTGTTAGGGCACACTATTCCAATTCCGGCTCGAAAGTGAAATAAGAGGATGACGGATGAATGCCACAGACAGTACATTCCCCAAGAGAACTTCCTTCAGGGCGCATAGTACGACCAGGTGCGAGTGAGGATATCAATAAAGTGTCACTGATAAAATGAAACTGGGATTGCCTCAATCCTTGTAAGCCTCTACTTCAAGCATCAGCTTGAGATCGTCGCCCGCGCCTGGCAATGCATATTTCATACCGAAATCCGAGCGCCGCAGATTTGCGATGGCATCAATGCCGCACATAGCCCTTTTATTCTAATTTGCATTAGAAACTGAATTTAATATCCAGTTCCATCCGGCAATCGATTTGACGGTTTCAGGCGACTGCTCAAGGTTTCGTAACCCTTTCAGAAGTTGCTCTTCCAACGCATCCATGCTGTCAAATGCCTGGTTGTAGAAATACTTCTCCTGCAACTCGTCCCGGATGTGCTCCTGCGGATTGAGTTCAGGCGAATAGGGCGGCAGGAAATACAGCCTCAGGTTATCGGGCAAGACAAAGCTTTTGCTCTTGTGCCAGCC
>VFJL01000021.1 GCA_009886095.1 Nitrosomonadales bacterium
AGTCGTATCGCCGGGTAGCTAAGTGCGGAAGAGATAACCGCTGAAAGCATCTAAGCGGGAAACTCGCCTCAAGATGAGACTTCCCGGGGGTTTAACCCCCCTAAAGGTTCGTCGAAGACCACGACGTTGATAGGTCAGGTGTGGAAGCGCAGTAATGCGTTAAGCTAACTGATACTAATTGACCGTGAGGCTTGATCCCATAACCTTGAGCAAGGTATATGGTGTTTGCCCTGATATAATCTCACCCTGATTTACTTCTTCCAGACTGTGGCTCGCGATAGAATCTCAAGAACTTTTTAGTCTTTGGTTTCTCTCACTTGCCATGATAAAAGTTACGCTTGGCGACCATAGCGCTTTGGACCCACCCCTTCCCATCCCGAACAGGGTCGTGAAACGAAGTTGCGCCGATGATAGTGTGCATTTCGCATGTGAAAGTAGGTCATCGCCAGGCACCTTACAATAAAAAATCCCCGATTCGGATGAGTCGGGGATTTTTTATGCTTGCGAGTTCAAGAATCCAGCTTATTCCAATCTCAGTTCGAAAGTGAAACAAGGCGATGACGGGTGAACACGCAGACTATACATCCCCAAAGAGGACTTCCTTCGGGGCGAATAGAATGGAATTATCTAGTCATCCCGTGCCGGAGCCAGCACTTCCCGGTTGCCATTGCTTTGCATTGTGGAAACCAGGCCGGAGCGCTCCATCTCTTCGATCAGTCGTGCTGCACGGTTATAGCCGATGCGCAGGTGCCGCTGTACCAATGAGATTGAGGCACGGCGAGATTTAAGTACTAACGCAACGGCTTCATCGTACAAGGGGTCAGCTTCACTACCTTCCTGCATAAGCGAATCACCTTCCACACTTGTGTCGTTTTCATCCTCAATCGAATTAAGTATGCCGTCCACATAGCGTGGCTCACCGTGTTGCTTAAGGTATTGCACTACCCGGTGAACCTCCTGATCGGCGACAAAAGCGCCATGCACCCGTTGCGGGTAGCCGCTGCCGGGCGGAAGATAAAGCATATCGCCCTGCCCCAACAAGGCTTCAGCACCCATCTGATCGAGTATGGTGCGCGAGTCCACCTTGCTTGATACCTGGAATGCAACCCGTGTCGGAATATTGGCTTTGATAAGGCCGGTAATAACATCCACCGAAGGGCGCTGGGTGGCAAGCAACAAATGCACTCCTGCAGCGCGGGCCTTTTGTGCAAGCCTGGCAATCAATTCTTCAACTTTCTTCCCCACCACCATCATCAAGTCAGCCAGCTCATCGATCACGACCACAATCAGCGGCATCTCCTCCAGTGGTTCAGGGGCATCAGGCGTCAGACTGAACGGGTTGGTGAGCGGCCGCTCATTTTTGATCGCATCACGAATCTTCTGGTTATAGCCGCCGAGATTGCGCACACCCAGTGACGACATCAGTTTGTAACGCCGTTCCATTTCGGCAACACACCAGCGTAGCGCACCGGCTGCCTGCCGCATGTCAGTCACCACAGGTGCCAGCAGATGCGGAATGCCTTCATATACTGACAGTTCCAACATCTTCGGGTCTACCAGAATCAGGCGCACCTGCTCAGGGGTCGCTTTGTAGATGAGACTCAGGATCATGGCATTAATTGCTACCGATTTACCAGAGCCAGTCGTTCCAGCCACCAACACATGCGGCATTCTTCCTAGATCAGCCACTACCGGATGTCCGCCGATGTCCTTACCTAGTGCGATAGTCAGTGGTGACGCCATGTCGGCGTAAGCCTGTGAGCTGAGAATCTCCAGTAAACGCACCACCTGCCGTTTAGGATTAGGAATTTCCAATCCCATAGTGGTCTTGCCGGGAATGGTCTCGACCACGCGTATGCTTACCACTGATAGCGCCCGTGCCAGGTCTTTCACCAAGTTAATGATCTGGTTGCCCTTCACGCCAATAGCGGGCTCAATCTCATAGCGGGTGATGACCGGGCCAGGATAAGCTGCGACTACTTTAACTTCCACGTTAAAGTCGATCAGTTTGCGTTCAATCAGTCGTGAAGTGAACTCAAGCGTGTCCTTGGATAGCAGCTCGACATCTTTTGCGGGTTCATCCAGGAGGTGCAGTGGCGGTAAAGGTGAATCGGGCAAATCAACAAATAATGGCGTCTGTTTCTCTTTACTTAAACGTGGTGACTTGGGAATCGCGCTGGCGGCTGGCTCAATATGCAGCGGCGGATACTCTTCAAAACGTTTCTTTCCAACCTCGACCAATCCCTCACGCTTGATTGCGGAGACCTTCCCAATGCGATGATCTTGCCAGTCCTGCCAACGGTGTCCAACAAATAAAAAACTGCCCTCAATTATGCCACCCAGTTTTTCAATGAGACGCAACCATGATAAGCCAGTGAACAGGCTGAAACCAATTGCGATTGTTATAATCAATGCAAGAGTTGCACCGGTAAAACCAAGCGCTTGTGACAGATTATTGCTAATCAGCTCCCCCAACATTCCACCTGGGGCCTGCGGCAGAAGAATTTTGAGTGTGTAGAACCGCAGTGCCTCAAAGCCGCTGCTGGCGGCTAGTAGTGCTAAAAATCCAGCAGCCGAAACGAATAGTGGGCGCCGATCAAATATTCCGATGACATCAATGCGGTGGTAATTCCATGATGCGGAGTAGAGAAAAAAAAGTGCCCACCACCATGCCGAAGCACCGAACAGAGATAGCAATAAATCCGCCAGCCATGCACCCATACGCCCGCCAGCATTATGCATCTGGTTGCTGCCGTCACTATGAGACCAGGCTGGATCGGCACGGTCATAACCATAAAATATGAGTATCAGATAAAGTGCGATGCCGAGCAATGCAAGCCCGCTGGATTCGCGCAGCAGCCTGACAATCCGGGGTGGAAGGGGGTCGGGGGATGGCTTTTTTGCCACCGTCTTGTTGACGAAACTCATGGATAGTATCGAAGCATGGAATCGGGGAAATAAAGTCTGATTATATAGGGTTAAATTGGCGGCAAAAAGAACACTCTTCGACGCAAGGGACGAAGTTTGCGTAAGGGTGTTGAGAAGCCGTCATTAGTTGGTTCCCACGGCATCGGTATGTGGACGCTGGGTATACAATTTTTGTTTATCTCAACTTGCTGTATAGCATAGTACTTCCTGTCTTAATGCGGATATATGTGTTGTCGACTACCTATCATAATAGAGCAGTCTCTCGTCCAGCACTTCGATCCAATGTTTGACCGGCAGCAGGGTTCCGCTTTGTAAGTGCGTGAGACAGCCAATATTGGCGGTAACGATCTGCGCGGGATTGCCAGATTCCAGTGCGGTCAGCTTATTTTTTAGCAGTTGTTGTGACAGTTCCGGTTGCAGAATGGAATAGGTGCCCGCTGACCCACAGCACAGATGAGCATCTGGAACAACAGTTAATTCAAAGCCTGCAGCGAGTAGGATTTTTTCTACTACTCCACGAATTTGCATGCCATGTTGCAGCGTACAAGGGGAGTGAAAAGATAGTTTTGATTCGCGAGTGTCGAGTGTGGAACTGCAAAGGGGAGAGGCTCCTGCACCGATTTCAGCATCAAGTATTTCACTGATATCCCGAGCCAATGCAGAAATATGCGCTGCTTTTTCCGCATACGCCGGATCATGTTGCAGCAGATGTCCGTATTCCTTTACTGTTACGCCGCACCCGCTGGCAGTCATAACGATTGCTTCCACCCCATGCGCGGCATTACCGTCCACTTTATCGCTCACATATGGCCACCAGGCATCTACATTGCGGCGCATGTAATCCAGTCCTTCCCGCTGGGCATTGAGATGGTAGGAAATTGCACCACAGCACCCCGCATTTTCCACTCTGACTAGCGATATGCCAAGCTTGTCCAGTACACGCGCGGTGGCGGTATTGATATTAGGTGCCAGCAACGGTTGCACGCAGCCATCCAGTATTAGCATCGTGCGTGCGTGCCGCGCCGAAGGCAATATTCCCGGATCGCGGGCTGCTGATGGCACTGAGTGTTTGAGTCTGCCTGGCAGCAATGGACGAACCAACCGTCCCAGCTTGAGCAGTGATGCGAATATGCCAGAATGAGGTAATGTCCGGCGCAATGCGTATCGCATGGCGTCGGCTCCCGCACTGCGCTTCACCTGTTTGTCGATGATACCGCGACCGATATCCAGCAGTCGGCCATAGCGCACACCGGATGGACAAACTGTTTCACAGGCGAGGCAAGTGAGGCAACGGTCTAGATGCAACTGGGTTTTTTGTGTAACCGGCTGACCTTCCAACATCTGCTTCATCAGGTAAATACGACCGCGTGGACTATCCAGTTCATCATCCAACAACTGATAGGTCGGGCAAGTAGCCAAACAAAAGCCGCAGTGAACGCAGGCACGTAATATCGCCTCCGCTTCTTGTCCATCAGGGGAGTTCTTGATGAAATCAGTGAGATTGGTTTGCATTTTTATAACCCTGGATACATCCGGCCAGGATTGAGGATTCCCGTGGGATCGAATTGTTCCTTTAGACGCCGGTGGATATTCATCATCTCCGGCGCTAGTGGATGAAACCTGGCTGCAGATGATTTGTCAGCACGAAACAGTGTGGCATGACCACTTGCGGCCTCTGTCGCTGCGCGCACAGTTTTTGCATCTACATCCGCATTGCTTATCAGCCAGCGCAACGCCCCGCCCCACTCAATTAATTGTTGTCCTGGCAACGAAAGCGGTGACGTGGTTGATTTTATGGATAAGCGCCATAGTGACTTGTCTGGCTGAAAAAATGTATGGGTCTGCTCACGTACCGATTGCCAGAATGCCGCACCTCCAGCTATTTCCTCACCACCCAGTTTCGTATGAGCCGCTCGTACTGCAGCTTCGGCACCAGAAAGCCGCAGGGTGAGCGTGCCATTGTAAAAACAAGTTGCGGAAATCGGCAGTGGTTTGCCTGCCCATAGATTCATCTTTTCAATAGCGTCAGCTTCTTTCATCTGCAGGCTTAGCGTCAGCTCCATTGGTGGCAGCGGCAGTACCTTGAGTGAAACCTCCAGCAACAAACCCAGTGTTCCCATCGAGCCCGTCATCAAACGCGAAATATCATAACCTGCGACATTCTTCATTACCTGTCCGCCGAAACGCAGATCATCTCCTTTGCCATCGAGCATGCGTACTCCCAGCACAAAGTCGCGCACTGCACCGGCAGATGCCCGGCGCGGGCCAGATAACCCAGTGGCAATGCAGCCACCGAGCGTGGCTGCATTGCCAAAATGCGGTGGCTCAAAAGCCAGCATTTGACGATGCTCATGTAATTCTGCTTCCAGGTCAACCAGACGGGTACCAGTGCGGGCAGTTATTACCAGCTCGGCCGGTTCGTAAGCGACGATGCCGCTGTAAGCCGTGATATCAAGCATGCCGATGTTCTGCCCGACAATATGGTTGCCATAAAACTCCTTGCTGCCCCCACTGCATATACGTAGCGGTACTTTACGTTCGGCGGCAGCACGAATGGTGTTGGCAGATTGGTCGATGATATTTTGCATGGGTTTTATTGAAGCACGAGGCATGCAGTTCAATCGATTGATTAGAATCTCGGTAACTCTGGAAATTTTTCCTCACCTTGATGCACGTGCATCGCACCATGTTCCGCGCAGCGGCGCAGTGTTGGCACGGCTTTCCCGGGATTCAGCAAACCATCAGGATCGAAAGCCGCTTTTACCGCATGAAATATTTTCAATTCCCCGCTGCTGAACTGTAAACACATCTGGTTAATTTTCTCGATCCCGACGCCATGCTCGCCGGTGATAGTTCCGCCGGCCTCAATGCACATTTCCAGTATCTTTGCGCCAAATTCTTCAGTCTTCTCCAGCTCACCAGGCTGGTTGGCATCGTACAGAATCAACGGATGCAAATTACCATCGCCGGCGTGAAATACATTCATGCAGCGCAGGCCGTATTTTGTAGAGAGCCTTTCAATGCCGCTCAGCACGTGTGCAAGACTCTTGCGTGGAATGGTGCCATCCATGCAGTAATAATCGGGTGAAATACGTCCCGCTGCTGGAAACGCAGCTTTACGCCCAGCCCAGAATCTGAGCCGCTCGGTTTCATCGCGGGAGGTTTTAATTTCGATTGCACCGCTTTTTTTCATAATTTCATCAATGCGCCGGATTTCGTCCGCTACCTCCTCTACCGTGCCATCGGATTCGCACAGCAGGATTGCAGCCGCTTCGAGATTATAGCCAGCATGAACGTACTCCTCCACCGCACGGGTGGCTATTTTATCCATCATCTCCATGCCAGCGGGAATGATACCGGCACCGATCACATTCGCCACCGCATTACCTGCTTTGCTGATGTCATCGAAGGCTGCCATGACCACTTGGGCTTTTTCTGCACTGGGCGTGAGTTTCACGATGATCTCGGTAACGATGCCCAGCATGCCTTCGCTGCCGGTCATGAGCGCCAGCAGGTCGTAGCCTGGGGAGTCCAGACTGGCACTACCGATTTCGAGATTCTCGCCTGCCATGGTTACCACCCGCAATTTGAGGATATTATGCACGGTGAGTCCATATTTCAGACAGTGTACCCCCCCTGAGTTCTCGGCCACGTTGCCGCCAATCGAACAGGCAATTTGCGAGGAAGGATCGGGTGCGTAATACAGGCCATAGGGTGCCGCCGCTTCACTGATGGCAAGGTTACGCACCCCCGGTTGGACTCGTGCGGTACGTGCTACTGGATCGATTTCGAGTATCTGTTTCAATTTTGTGAGCGACAGTAAGATGCCGGTTGCATGAGGTAATGCACCGCCGGACAAACCGGTGCCAGCACCCCGCGCAACCACTGGGGTTTTCGATGTGTGGCAGATTCGCAGAATTCTGATGACTTCATCTTCAGTTCGTGGCAGCACCACAATCATCGGCATTTGTCGATATGCCGACAGACCGTCACACTCATAGGCCTTCAGATCCTCGCTCTCATATAGCACTGCCTCAAGTGGCAGAAAAGTGCGCAGATCAGTGACGAGATCGAGAGGATGCATGGTAGGGTTTATTGAATCTCGTGATTTGCTAATTTTTCCAATACCCGCACCATGGCCGAGCTGTCGCATTTAGCACCGCCACTTGCGATGCAAGCATTAAGCAGTTCCTGGGTGGCGGCGGTGTTGGGCAGGCTTATTCCAAGTGCACGCGCACCGGAAAGTGCAAGACCCAAATCTTTCTGATGCAGTTCAATACGAAATCCCGGGTTGAATGAGCGTTTGATCATACGCTCGCCATGGATCTCCAGGACGCGCGACGAAGCAAACCCGCCCAGCAGAGCCTGGCGCACCTTGACAGGGTCGGCGCCGGCCTTGGAAGCAAACAGTAACGCTTCACCCACTGCCTCGATAGTCAGTGCAACAATGATTTGATTGGCAATCTTGCAGGTCTGGCCAGCACCATTGCCACCTATCAAGGTAACGCTCTTACCCATCAATTCAAAAATGGGCTTCAATTTTTCAAACACCATTTCTGCGGCACCTACCATTATGGTCAGCGTGGCATTGTTCGCGCCCACATCCCCTCCCGATACCGGTGCATCCACATAATCACAGCCGAGTTGGTTGATGCTGACAGCGAATTTTCTGGTTTCAATGGGGGAAATGGAACTCATGTCCACCACAGTTTCGCCCCCACTCAGTCCTTGTGCTACACCGTTCTCACCAAAGAGTACTTTCTCTACATCTGGAGTATCTGGCAGCATGGTGATGATGATGTCGGCGTTTTGTCCCACTTCCTTGGGTGAAGCGCAAGCCTTGCCACCCTGCTCGACCAATTCTGCCGGTACGCCGCTGCGGGAATGCAGGAATAGCGTATGCCCGCCCTTGATAAGGTGTCTGGCCATGGGACGCCCCATGATACCAAGGCCGATAAAACCAATTTTTGCCATACTTGTATTCTCCGGAAAAGCTTTATGCCAGCCATTTCAGTAGCAATGTGTTGAGCAGGATAGTGAGTCCGGTCGACGGTTCTGATCTGGAGTTTTCTTTATCGACACATGCCGGAAATCCCCAGAATAGCCCAGTATTGTGGCATTTTAACGGCAAGACCTGATCATCGGGGTAAAAACCTTAACTGGGCCTTTCATGTATGAAATGCCGGAAGCCAGTCGTAATGTGTTGTCATGCGTAAGTTGCGTAATTTCGGCCAAAATCAAACCGAAATAATTTATCATTCACCCGATCAATATCAACAAGGAAATTGGGATGAGAAAATTTCAGTGCAGTGTATGTGGCTACATTTACGACGAAGTGACCGGTGATCCGGAGCATGGCATTATGGCCGGCACTCGCTGGGAGGATATTCCGGAGGACTGGGTCTGTCCTGAGTGCGCTGTGATCAAAGCGGATTTTGAAATGATGGAGGTATGAGCATGAGTCAGCAACCTATAGTTATTGTCGGTAGCGGGCTTGCGGGCTACACCGTGGCGCGCGAGTTCCGTAAATTAGATGCAGGAACACCCGTTCTGATCCTTTCTGCAGATCATGGCGGGTTTTATTCCAAGCCGATGCTGTCGAATGCTTTGGCTACGGGTAAATCGCCTGAATCCATATTGAATGCCGATGCGGTGAAAATGGCCGAGCAGTTGAAGCTGGCGATACGCCCGCATAGCCGGGTGATGGCCATCGAGCGATCAAGCAATGCCCTGATCTTGCAGGATGGAGAAAAACTATCTTATGGCCAGCTTATTCTGGCGTTGGGTGCAGATCCGATTCGCTTGCCACTGCAAGGTGATGGGGCGGAAGCGATATTGTCAGTGAATGATCTCGATGATTACCGTCGCTTCCGCGATGCTCTGACAGGAAAAAAGGAAGTGGCCATTCTTGGTGCCGGACTGATCGGCTGCGAATTTGCCAACGATCTGGCTATAGCGGGTTACCGGGTACACGTGATCGACATCAGCACCCAGCCTTTAGGTCGATTCCTGCCGCAGGCCTGCGGTGCCTTCCTGCAGAGCAGGTTGGAGGCTGCCGGTGTGGTTTTTCACTTGGGCACTTCTACCCAGCGTGTAGAGCGAGTGGGTGAGCGCTTGCATCTGACTCTTGCCAACGGTGAAACCATGGGGGCAGACATCGTGCTGTCGGCAGTGGGGTTGCGCCCACGCATCGCTCTGGCTGAAGCAACTGGTATCGGAGTCAATCGCGGCATCGTGGTGGGCCGGTCATTGCAAACCCAGTATGCGGATATCTATGCGCTGGGCGACTGTGCGGAGGTGGAGGGCAGGGTGCTGCCGTTCGTCATGCCGATTATGCACGCCGCCCGCGCTCTTGCAGCGACCCTTGCGGGCACTCTGACCTTGGCACGTTACCCTGCCATGCCGGTGTTAGTGAAGACCCCGGCCTGTCCGACGGTGGTGTCGCCACCTGACGCTGGAGCAAAAGGCGAGTGGCGAACCGAGGAAGATAAAGATGGAGTTAAGGCACTGTTTCAAGACGCGGGAGGCAATCTACTTGGTTATGCATTGCTGGGTGCGGCGACCAAGGAGAAGAATGCACTTGCCACGCAGTTGCCGCCGGTGATGGAGTAAGGAAACATTTTTGTAAGCAATAAAGTGTTGTGACAAAATCTGGGTTTCTAGAGATGCCTCATAGCAGAAGGATTAACCATGGAACGACCAATAACAGGATTTGGGCATGATGGCCAGGGAGATCCGATTGCGATTCTCAGTTGCGGGCATCCACAGCATGTGCGGCACAACCCACCCTTTATCAATCGACCTTGGGTCATGACAGAGCAAGGCCGCAGTAGCATGCTGGGGATGGCTCTTAACTGCGTCAGGTGCGACAGATTTGAACTGCCGGACAGTTTCGTGCCGTACAAGCAAACACCTGTTTTTACCGAGGAAACAGTGCCCGTCAGTTTAAAGAAAGAGCACTCGACAAAAATCGGTGTTTGGGCAAAAATCATTGTTACCGAAGGCAGGCTTCGATATCGCGTAGATGCTTTGGGAACAGACATGGAATTATCCCAGGATAAATCTGGAATTGTTGTGCCAGAAGTTCTGCACAGCGTGGAACCCTTGGGTGCGGTGTGTTTTTTTGTTGAGTTCTACAAGAAGCCGAATTGAGGAGATCGTCCGGCGCAGGTTCTTGCTGGGCCGCACAATCTCCTCGGCAAGTTCTTTATGAATCAGCGACATGTTCGTCATAATATTGCCGTACTTCAGACTTGAATCCACCCGCCGATAGACTCGGCGGTACTGCCAATCATGCCGCCAGCACGTCTTGTTTCTGTAGACCAACATACCGCAGGAGCATGGCCAGCGTGATTATCGCTAACCGCTGGATCCCTGTATTACCAGCACGTCGCATGCAGCCTCATAGAGAACATGTTGGGCGACGGAACCGAGCAACGTTCTATCTAGTTCCGTTTCTCCATGCTTGCCAATGACGATCAGATCAGCGTTGAGAGACTGTGCTTTATCCCGAATCACGGCAGGCGGGTAGCCATGCTCGATGCCAACAGTCACAAGAGCATCGTCAAGTGCACAGTCGGTGATAATTTCCTCCATCGCACGATGGGCATTAGCAAGTACTCTAGTACGACAGTACTCAACCGTTTCTATCGGATAGCACATTTTGTCACTGAACGGCATGAGTACGTGCAGAACTTGAGTTGTTGTTTTCGGTGCAACTTTCAATGCCATATGCAGCGCCAACCGGGAGGGCTGTGAAAAATCCATTGGCACCAGCACGCACTTATATTGATCCTTTGGCTCCTGCTTTACGATCAGCAACGGATGGTGTCCCTTGTGCAGTGTTTTGGACACGGTAGTACCGAGAAAAAGCTCCTGAACAAAGTTTTCACCCTGGTCGCCGAGCACAACCAGATCGACGTGATGCGCTTCCGCATAGCGGTTGATCTCAACGTGGGCCCTGCCAATTGCAACGTGATGCTTGACGGCCATGCCATCTTTGATCAATGCTTCCGCTAACCTTTGTAAGGTTGAATTAGTCTGGTCGTATAGCATCTGCTCTGTTTCCAATGGGGTATCGACCATCAAGTGTTTGAAAACCTCGAGCGGAAGGGTTGGAAGCACGTGTAATAAATGCAACTCCGCGCCAAGCTCCACTGCCAGGCGTACGGCACGTTGCACGGCTCGATTGGCACGTGACGAAAAATCCGTGGCGGCGAGAATGCGTTGAATTTTTTCCATAGTTTGAACCCCTTATAACTCCGCATCTTTTGAAAACCAGCATTCTTTTCGGAAGGTTGCATCACTCCGGTTTTGTATCATCCACAATGACACCCCCCAGAATAATAACATTGGGTAGCTTAAGTCACAGAGTGGGTGTATGTCCCTCTATGACTTTTTAGGGCTGGGTCGTCTCTTCCGGACTCTTCCGGGTTTTTATATCACGTATGTGCTGCATGCGGGCATGCTGGTAAGCGCTGACTTCAACTTGGGTAATCTTGCCATCCTTGTTAGCGTCGATGACGTCAAATTTACTGGCTATGCTCGGTAACCCTTTCTCGGCTTCTTCGCGGCTGATGCTGCCGTCCTGATCGGTATCCGCCTTGTTGAATTTTTCGTCAGCCTTGCGTTTGCGCTCCTCGTGATGAGCGCTCTTTGCGGCAGCTATTTCTTCTTTACTGATCTGCCCGTCTTTGTTGCTGTCCAGCACATCAAAGCGTTTATCTAACCAGGGTACAGTCTTGGCCTCCTCACGAGAAACCAGATTGTCGCCATCCTTATCGGCATTCTGCAGCATATCTTTTCTGGCGTGTTGCGCTTGCTCCGTCTTTTGTTTGGATTCCCCACTGACATCTTTGGCTTGGGCCATCAGGGGTGTGAGCACTAAAACTGCTGCGACTAACACTATGCATTTATTCATGACGCTCTCCTTTAATGAGATTTACAGATGGTCCATCGCAGTGAAATGATCGTAGTCTGTTTGATTGCACGTATTCAAAGTAGCCGGATTTTTATTTTAGCGATGCGTGTTTCACGCACCTCGGTGTTGATAGCAAGCGGTAAACAGGCGGGATCAGTAATGGTGCTGGCCAGCCCGGCGGCGATGGCACCGGCATCCACACTCCGAGCTGCGCTGAAAGCTGCACGCAACCGTTCAGCCTGAGGATAGGGTTTCTCAGCGTAACCGGGACGACCGTGAAAGTCGCACGCGCAAGCCTGCAGGAATTCCACGAACCGCTCAGGTTTGCGATAAGCATCCACCGCCTGCAGCATATCGGCTATGGTGGTGGGGCGCAATTCCTCTGCCCGGTGCACATCGCCATGATAGCGCGCCGCCAGCAATGCCAGACCACGTTCGTCGTTGGGGGTTCGGATGCGCTCGCATAGATCCTTGATCAACTGCACGCTGCGGGCTTCGTGGCCGATATGTCGCGGCCATTCCTGCGGCGGAGTGGTGCCTTTGCCAAGGTCATGCGTGAGTGCGGCGAAACGCACCGGCAGAGAATAATTCTGTGACGCGGCATAATCGATCACCAGCATGCTGTGCACGCCGGTATCGATTTCCGGGTGATGCTGCGCTGGTTGGGGCACGCCGAACAATGTATCCACTTCCGGCATGATTCGGGTCAGCGCGCCACACTCGCGTAACGCATAAAACATGCGTGAAGGTTTATGTTCCATTAACCCGCGTGCAAATTCCTGCCACACCCGTTCCGGCACCAGTGCATCCACTTCGCCGTTGTGCACCATTTCATTCATCAGCGCGAGCGTTTCCGGCGCAATGCGAAAGCCAAAGCGTGCGGCAAAACGCGCCGTGCGCAACACCCGTACCGGGTCTTCGCTGAACGCCGGACTAACGTGGCGCAGCAGGCCGGCTTCAAGATCAGCAACGCCATTAAACGGATCAATGATGTTGCCGTCTTGATCCTTGGCAATGGCATTGATGGTGAGATCGCGCCGTGCCAGATCCTCCTGCAGAGTGACCTCAGGCGCGGCATACACTTCAAAGCCCTTGTAGCCGCGTGAAACCTTGCGCTCGGTACGTGCCAGCGCGTATTGCTCCTGGCTGCGGGGATGCAGAAATACTGGGAAGTCCTTGCCCACCGGGCGGTAACCGAGCCGCGCCATCGCCTCCGGAGACGATCCGACGACGACGTAATCATGGTCCTTGACCGGCAACCCCAGCAGTTCGTCGCGGACTGAGCCGCCAACTAAATAGGTTTTCATTGAATAGCCGTCATTATCGTCCCACCCGATTGTGGAAATGATTATACCGCTGGTACAGTTACGGACGCTGCCCACTTACACTTTGCCACGGGTGATGAGCATGCCCGTGGCAGCCACTCCATCAGCGGTGCCAGAAGATAGAAGAAGCTGTCATTCAAGCTGATAATGCGGGCGTTATTAATTTGCACGGTAATTATTTTTCCTCTTCCGGTAATTCATTGACGGTTGACTTGGGCGCGACGATGCCGAGGCGTTGTCGCAGGGTCTGGAGTCGATGACCGAGGGTGCTGGCGTAATACATTGAGTTGCTCATGACTTTCTTCACATAGTCACGGGTTTCGCTGAAAGGGATGGTTTCGGCATAAATCGCGCCTTCCAGCGGCTTGGCGTCGCGCCATTGCCGTGCTCGCCCGGGGCCGGCATTGTAGGCTGCCGAAGCCAGCAGCGGCTGATTGTCGAGCGCAGTCAGCACATGTTTGAGGTAATAAGTACCCAGTGCCAGATTGGTATTAACCTCGCTGGCAAGGGCATGATGGTAATTCTGTAGACTCATTTTCTTCGCCACCCATTTTGCGGTGGCTGGCATCAATTGCATCAGACCCGTTGCCCCAGCACTGGACCTGGCATCGGTAATGAAACGGCTTTCCTGCCGGATGAGGCCGTACACCCAGGCTTCGTCCAACTCCTGCTGCTGCAGGTGATTTTGCAGCGCCTCACGGTGAGGGACGGGGAAGCGCAGACTGAAATCATGTAGCTGCAAGGTTCTGTCGGCGGTGCTGATAGCGCGGTCGTAGACCCCGTTACGCCGCGCCACTTCAGCCGCAGCCAGCAGGCGGCGGTCATCGTAGCTACGTATCGTCCAGTTCCATTCGCGCGTGGCTTCGACACGCAGATTCAGACGATACAGCGCGAGTGCCCGCTGGATGCCGGCTAACTGCTGAATTGCGGCGATCTCTTGTGTGCCGGCTTTGTAGGGTTCACCAGGGATGCCGATCACTACCCCCATCTCTTCTTCCGCTAGTTGACCGTAAAAATTGTGTTCGGTACTCAACGGGGCAAGGAGCGTGTGGGCTTCTGTAATTCTGCCTTTGGTTTTCAGCGCGCGGGCTTTCCAGTAACGCCATACGCCTGCCTGTTGTTCCGCGGCAGACATGGTTTCGATGCTTCTAAGCACCGTTTTCCAGTCTCCGGCACGCAGTGCAGCGCGGGCCTGCCAGGCAAGCTGGGTATCCGAGAGGGGAATTAATGGGTGGGTGCTGACTGCTTCCCTGAACCAGCCAAGCGCACGTGGATCAAGCCTGCGCGTTGCTTGGCTTGCCAAGTGTGCCATAAAATAGGATTGCTCCGCCGGGTCAAATTGAGTGCTCACCTTAGGCCAGTAAGTAGCGGCCTGATCTGTGCTGCTACGCAATAAGCGCAGCATTGCGTATAGGGCAACTTCACGATCAGCGCGAGTCTTGATCTCGTGCCGTTGTTTATCCAGGTAACGCAGGGGGTTACTGGTGGCGTCGTCTAGTTTGCGTTCACTAAGTGCCTGATCCTTCGGCAGATAGTGGTTAATGTGCTTTGCCACACTTACGTTGCCCGCAGCAAGGGCCAGGTGCAGTCGTATCCACACATCCTCAGCGGCGAGTAGCTCAGCGGCAGTGAGTGCCTCGAACAATGGGGTACAGTTTGTTGGCAGGTCGTGTCCGTTAAACCATAGCGGTCGTGCTTCGGCCAATGCTCCGCTATCGTTGGCAGCGAGGCGTTGTTGCAGGGAATAGCAAATGAGTTCGGTATCTTTATTGACCAAGCTCGGGTATTCCGTAGCGAACAGCTCCCATTGCTGTTTTTTGCCCAAGGTTTTTAGCCACTCACTTCGCAGTCTGTCGGCAAGAGCGCTGCCCTGATATTGAGAGAGGAATTTTTTGACCGTGTCTGTATCCACACTTTCCAGCTGTAACTGCAACTGGTAATAGGTTACATAAGGTTCCAGTACATGGCCCTGCAGGCGCCGGGCGTAGGTGTCCAGGCGCGCGGAATTTCCTGCCTGGAATGCCTGGCGTGCGGCGATGAAATCGTCGTCCTGGCTGGCCACAGATATGCTGGTGAAAACCAAAAGTAATAACCCGGGTAAAAACTTTTTCATAGCCTGCTATATTAAAGAAGTAAGAAACGGGAACATGGACGGCAAGCTGCCCCCAGTCAATTTCTATTTCCCTGCTACCTTTGGCATCCATTTTGAAGAATAGCACATCATGCCTTATATCAGCCTAAACCCCGCGACTGACAAGATCGTCAAAACCTACACCAGTTGGGATAGCCGCCACCTCGCCACAGCGTTGGAGCAAGCTTACATCGCCCAGCAAGTCTGGGGGCAAACTACCTTTGCCGAGCGCGCAACGCATATGCATCGCGCCGCCATGCTGCTGCATGAGCGCGTGGCTGAATACGGCAAATTGATAGCAATCGAGATGGGCAAGCCGCTGTGTGAAGCATGCGCTGAAGTGGAAAAATGCGCGCTTATCTGCGATTACTACGCAGTGCACGCCCAGCATTTCCTGCAGGACGAGATGATCCAGAGCGACGCAGGCAAAAGTTATGTGTCATATGATCCTCTCGGCATCGTGCTGGGTGTGATGCCTTGGAATTTTCCGTTCCTGCAGGTGATCCGTTTTTCCGCACCTGCGCTGATGGCGGGCAACGGCTGCGTGTTGAAGCATGCTTCCAATGTGCCGCAATGCGCGCTGGCGCTGGAGCAATTGTTCCGCGATGCGGGATTTCCGCCACAACTCTTCACCACGCTCATGATCGAAGCTGCCGATGTGGCTGAAGCCATCGCCAGCCACCATGTTCATGCGGTGACGCTCACTGGTTCTGAAGCTGCCGGGCGTGAAGTTGCTGCCCACGCCGGCCAGCACCTGAAGAAGTGCGTGCTGGAGTTGGGCGGATCGGATGCATTTGTCGTGCTGAAAGATGCCGATCTGGAATTGGCTGCTACCAATGCGGTGAAATCACGTTTTCTGAACTGCGGACAGTCGTGCATCGCTGCCAAGCGCATCATTCCGGTCGCGGAAATCGCCGACGAGTTCATGTTTCTGTTTGTGAAAAAAACCACGGAGCTGAAAATGGGCGACCCGTTGAGTGAATTCACCCAGCTCGGCCCGCTGGCGCGGCTGGATTTGCGGGAAGAGCTGCATCAGCAAGTAACCGATTCGATTGCGCAAGGCGCGCAGGCGATACTCGGCTGCAAACCCATAGCGGGCGAAGGTGCGTTTTATCCACCATCAATACTCGACAAGGTAACGGCAAAGACCCGCGCCTACCACGAAGAACTATTCGGCCCGGTTGCCGCCGTGATCCGCGCCGCAGATGAAGAAGAAGCCATTCACATTGCCAACGACACCCGCTTCGGCCTTGGTTCCAGCATCTGGAGCCGCGATTCCGAACATGCGGAGAAGATCGCGCGGCAAATTCGTGCCGGCAGCAGTTTCATCAATGGCATGGTTAAATCCGATGCGCGCTTGCCTTTCGGCGGCATCAAGTCGTCCGGCTTCGGCCGGGAATTGTCATATCACGGCATACGCGAATTCGTTAACGTCAAAGCGGTGTGGATCAGGTAAGCAACCATTCAAGAACCCAATGCAGTTGGGGTTGCTCTCGCTCTCGTATAAAGTCACAGTGGACTCATTATTTGATGGTTGGATCAATAACCAGATTCGACGTGCCATTGGTAGTGACAAATATACCGATGCTATCTGACCCGATATGAATGTCAGAAACGTTTAGTGACTTCACCACGGCTTTCAATACAACACCATCGGCTATCTTGGTTTCTTGCGCGCCAGTCTTGATGTGCTTGTAGATCGGGTCTATCTTGTCCGAGAGGTCGAATACCAATGCTTCTCTCAACTGCTGCAAGAAATGATCATGTAATAAGGCAGCCGCCTCATCAACCAGCAGATCTCGCGTATTCAGATCGAAATTAACGTCGTCGATCTTGAGCAGTCGCTTCGTGTCATCATATTTAGGTGTGCCAGTCAGATACAGCCAGCCCGAGTAGTTTGTAATCGGGATCAAGGATAATTTTGCACTAAAGTCGACACGCAGCAGTAACTTATCACCGGCCGAAGAGATACTTGCTGCGCTCGGCGTCACTGTTCGGCCATTGTCTAGCTCGTAGGTTCTTCCCACTACGCGCGCTCGTACCAACTCGTTTAAGTCCACAAATGGAACATCGACCTTAATCGACAGCAAAAACTTATCATCACCGGGTTTGCCGGTGTTGGCGGGCAGCAGTTTTACCTGCCTTGATTCGGTGTCTGAGCCGACGTGGCCCTGAAATTTCGCTACGATGGTAGGTCGAACAACAAGCTTTAGTCCTTGGGAGACTGCCGGCCTAACTCCTATTGAAATTGGTTCTATGCCAGCCATTATGAGAGGGTCATGTGACAACGGAAAGGATTGCTGGACGGCGGCCCAAACGCGTTCGACTATCGGTCTAATGGGTATTGTCGATATCATGTCAGTAACCGTTTTGCTGACAGCTGGAAGTTTCTCACGTAGCTTTAGGTCGACCTTCTCCGCAATACCAGTTTTGATATGTTCGAAGGGTGGGCCAAGGTCAATCCACGCACCAGTAATCCACGGGGAATCGGGCGTGATGGTTGCTCGCAACTTCCAGTCTTCCCCGATGGAGATACACGCGCGAGCCTGTGCTGTACCGCTGCCCCCAAAATCAACATGTTTATGTATAGCTCTCAAAGCCACCCTCTGTTTCCAATCAATCTGCCCATTATTGACTGCAATAGGGATATCGATAACCAGGCAATCGTTATCGGTGATCACGCTAGCACTTGCGTTACGATGGATACCCATCCGAAGGTTCAGTCCATTTCCAATGTATTTGTTGGTAGTCCAGAATATCCCCGATGATCCTTGCGTTGAGCTGAAGTGGCTGTTGATCTGCTCGGATAGTGCCGGAACATCCACCCAAATAGGGACTGTCAGTGATGAATTTGGTACCTGTGGGAGCGGCCTCTCAGGTTCTTTCTCGGACCTAATTGGGTGAATGGTTCCACAAGCGGTTAGTATCGTTGCGGCGATAGAAGCTATTAAGGCAAATTGCAGTTTGGCTATGTGCTCTTTTGTCTTTTTATTAAGTATTTTCTTCGTCATGGCCTTCGATAGTTGCCGTTACTTATCTCATCAAAGCTGCATTTTAATCCAAAGCTTGATCAACCACACCCGCTACGAAAATTGCTATTTCCATGACCCCTTTTTTAAGAGGGGTGATATGTTCGAATATAACCGGCTGGATGGCCATGTAACGCCATTACACTTTTCCCAGTTTGGCCAGCAAATATCTCCAAAAATATCTCTGTTATTATCTCAGGGAATGTCATCCACACATAGAAATCCCGCTCACCTGAGATATTTCAGACTCTGGCTAAAATGGGAAGTTCTTACCTTGCCTATCCTGTTCGCATACCAACCTACTACCTATAAGTGGGTTGACCTAATCGAATGAGAACGATGATCCTATTCCCCATCGTACAGTCGACGATACGTGGGGCCGACCACGTTCATACCGATACCCAATACGGAAGCGAAAGCTGTCATCGGGTAGAAGCGGCGGTTGAACCGGAACACAAACTCATCCAGATAGGTGGGCAAATGCTCCAGCCGCTTAACATGTGTCAGGCGCGCGGCATAAGATAGTGCCGCAAGAATATCTTCGCGTTCCAAATCTTCATAGTCAGCCAGAATCTCCTCAGTACTCATGCCGCTGGCCAACCACTCCAGGATATTTTCCACCGGATAGCGCAACCCACGAATGCAAGGCTTGCCATGACAGATTGCCGGATCAATTGTAATGCGTCCATTCATTTTCATTACCCCCTGTCTTCCAGAAACCAACCTGCCACAACCACATCGCCAGTTTATACCGCCAGCACATAAGGTGTCTGCTTAAACATGATCCGAGTCGCCCCCGAATCACTAGACACTTTCCAGGCTTTCGAAATGCCGCCTCTAGAACTCAGTCATTACGGGAATGGCGCAGTTGTGCCAAGTATAGCCATTCGTAAATTGTCCAGGCTGTTGAAACTAATTATCGTTGTATGATTTTTTTCACACAAAAATTCTGACAGGCTCCACAATAGACCCATAGCAGCCACTGATAAGGAATGAGCTTCATGATGGATGAACTTGAACAATCGAAACAAGCTGGAACATTCACAATTTCACCCGGCAAAGATATCTATGGAGAGCTTACGCTTGCGGGAAGAGATACTTCCCTTTATCTACGAGACAAAGAGCTTTTCAACCCCCTCACCATCCCTGACCAATGCGTAAAAGGTGTCTTGCACGATCTAAAGAGGGTAACGCTGATCAAGTGCATAACAATGTCGGGACTTGGGCACACCAACCGAGGAGAGGAAACATATAACTTTGCAAGCATCTTTCCTCACTATGTCGTTCATGGCGACCACCACATTAACCCGGACGACAAGACGATTACCGAGGCCCATTTCGTCGTGGATGATGCGAGCACGCTTTTTTATGACTTCGACGCTTTCGGTAGTCTGATAGACGCGCGCCCATTCATTGAACAGATTGCTCATGCTAATGGTCTTGAACGCGAGATTAGAACAGGGCCCCATCCCCAAATTCTCTACTTCACGGGCAAACGTGAGATATTTGCAGCCGAAACGGTGCTGGGAAGGATATCGGCCTCGCACAACCCAAGTCACAATATTGGGGGTCCCGATGGAGTGTTTCTGAAGAATACGATCTTCGTGACCATTGCCTTCCTAGAAGCGGTCACTTTTGATGAAGCTATCGACCACACGTCCACACTTCTCAAGTATCTAGAAATGTTGGTGGGTCGCCCGCAAAATCTGCTTAAACTGAATCTACGTGTTGTAGACAATGACGAGCGGCCCATTTTGCTCCAAGTCTATTGGAGTATGCCACCGAAACGTAAATCATCGCTTGGAGAGCAAAACCCACACCCTGCAGATGTGCTACTGGATGCCGTTCAACAACCGGACGCTTTTTCTCGTGTCCTCGCGTGTTGGCTTGGGAGACAGGAAGTCTGGCACGACGCCCGCCTGAGATTTTCGAATTCTTTCCAGCAGAAATATGGCATCGACAGGCTAATTGGCTCTGCAAACATGTTTGACATTCTTCCGGATTCTGCCGTGCCGCCTGACGTGCAACTATCGGAAGAACTGGAATGTGCGACAAATAACTGCCGCTTAATTTTCAAGAATCTGCCAGAGAGTATTGAGCGCAACAGTGTCCTGAACGCTCTCGGGCGTGTGGGAAAAAGTGCTCTTAGGCACAAAATTCGCCACAGAGCTCAGCTTCTAATTAACACAGTAGGCGAACGCTTCCCAGACCTCTTCAAAGTAACCGATGCAGCAGTGGACTGCCGGAACCACTATGTCCATGGCAGCAAGCCTCTCTTTGATTACAGTAAAGATTTTAATGCCATCATTTTCTTTACAAATACCTTGGAGTTCGTATTTGCGGCCTCAGACCTTATCGAAGCCGGGTGGGATGTAAGGGCTTGGTGCGATAACTACACGTCGATGTCACACCCGTTTGGCCGATACCGAGCTAATTACGCCAAGAATCTTCAGAAACTGCGTTGTTGTCTACCTTAAGCAAATGTATGTTCTCGCATCATTCCAAACCGGCTTTCGAGTGCCACCTGTTGCCGGTAGAAGTCCACCTTGATCTCCAGTCACAAGCAAACATCTAGTATTCGAGTCGTGATTAGTACGTAGATTCAGAATGCCAATGCACTCTATGTTTTTTCAACCATAACCAATGACTCGCCCAGCGTCTGTTGCTGGGTTATAACCAGCCACTTGGCCACCGTTGTTTGGTGGCTTAGTGGATTGGCTAGTAGATCCATCAGTCAGATGGCTAGTTGTTCGATCAGCGCAATTTCTTCATCGGTCAGGCCGTACAGCGCGTACACCAACTGGTCGATCTGCCGGTCGGTGGCGGCGATCTGGCGTTGCAGCAGGGTCGTGTCTTGCGGGGTTTTCGCGGCGGCGAGCTGTTGGTGCAGCACGAGCATTTTTTCGACTAGTTTCACTATATTGTCGTGAGCGGCTTGGTCGGTTTTGTTGGTTAGTGCGATTACTCGGATGGGGAAGCGACGCGCATCTTTAATGAGAATTTTTTGAAACCGCATCTTGAATTCATCGAGAAATTTTTTGCGGTGATAGAAGGTCATTAACTTACTGTTGATGACACCAAGCAGGTACTCCAAGCTAACTCCCTGCTTTGCGAGCAGGTTGAATGCGTTCTGAGTATTATAGAGCTCCTCATCAGTGATCGTTGCCCAGATACGTTTACTTGTCCAGTCAATAATCTGCTTCACTAAAATTCTTTGTTCCGTGAAGTAACGCGGCTCACGAGCGGCTCCAAGCCATGGACCATAGTTTATCCATTGTTCTTCGTTCCACTTGATCCAATATCGCCCAACATCATTTCCAGCTAACAACGGCTTGAACGTTTTATCTTTTTTTCTTGTGGCATGAAATACCCGGTTTTTGATCTGTTCTTCCGTATGCCCCCTGTATTTATCGTATGGGGTAAGACCCAAACAAAAGTCTGCACACATTTCCAGCGGTACTGTGTGATTCTCGATTTTACGCAAAATCTGATTTTCACCGCTACCAGTATTAAGCGACCAAACATAGTCATCAGGCTCTGACCATTGTTTTTGCGGAACTGAGGCACAGGCATGTGATGTCGAAGGATCAATCACGGAGATCCGCTCATAACCCGCATAGTTGATTATCTGAATGGGAGAGGCATTTTTATTTTTCTCTTGGAATACAAAGATTACGGTGTCCACTTTAACCGCCCCTGCAACGGCTCCAAATGACTCATTGGGCAAGCGAACGACATTGGTAACTCGGTAGTGGTCAACAACCATTTTTCTTAGAGCACGGTAGGAATCTTGGGTTAACAGCGCGGTAGGAACAATCATAGAATGAGCGAATTGGCTCTGCTTGCAAATGCCCAATGTTCTTTCGATGAAGGCCGCGAAGAGGTTAATTCTGTTATTTGCACATGGATAGTTCTTGAATAGATAGCGCACGTCAGTTTCTGGGAGATTCTTGATATCCACATATGGTGGATTACCAATCACCGCATCAAACCCGCCCGCCTTGAATACTTTTGGGAATGCAACTTGCCAGTCGAACACGTTGATGCGCTGCGCGGTCTCATCGTCCAAATTGAGCTGGCCGTCATAAAAATCCGGGCCAATGAGCGAGTTGCCGCACTGGATGTTGCGGTCCAGGTCAGGCAGCACGCGCTCGTGGAACAGTTTCATCTGGCTGTTCAGCGATTCGCCGGATTCGCCTTCCAGCACTTTGAGCAGCAGCGAGAGCTTGGTGACTTCCACCGCCTGCGCGTCGATATCCACGCCATAGATGTGTTCGAGCAGAATGCGTTTCTTTTCTGATGTGGTCAGCCGCCATTCGCCGGAAGCACTGCTGGGGCGGATGCGCGCAGTTTTGCCTTTGTTGTTTTTCTCCGCACCTTCTGCCACATAGCGCGCCAGATACCAGTCGAGCAGGTATTGGTACGCGCCGATCAGGAACGAGCCC
>VFJL01000032.1 GCA_009886095.1 Nitrosomonadales bacterium
GCTTTGCCGTTTGCTTCCGTCGGCGGTGTTGTCGGATTATTCATTACCGGTGAGTATCTATCGGTACCGGCATCCGTAGGTTTTATCGCGGTCTGGGGCACATCAATATTAAACGGGGTGGTGTTGATCGAATTTATCCGGCAATTGCGCTATGAGGGTTTGAGTGTGGCCGAAGCGGTGAGAAAAGGTTGCGAGCAGCGCTTTCGTCCGGTGATGATGACAGCCGCAACGACAATATTGGGCCTGGCGCCGTTCCTGGCTGCTAGTGGGCTTGGCTCCGAAGTGCAGAAACCGCTCGCCATTGTGGTGATCTGCGGGTTGACCACTGCAACCATGATGACGATGGTGTTAATGCCCATGTTGTACCGCTGGTTTGATGATCAACCCAAGGAAAAGGCCGAATCCCTCGCGTAATTCCCTGATTTTCTCATCACCGCAACGGAATGGTCGCCTGTTTTCAACAGTCCCATCATTGTTGATTCCCGGTGTAAAATAGCCAAAATTTACTGGGAATAATCATGCCGCTGTCCCTATCTACCGCAAAAGATAAAGCTAAAATCCTGGCCGAGGCGCTACCTTATATCCAGCGCTTTCACGGCAAAACCATCGTAATCAAATACGGTGGTAATGCCATGACTGAGGAGAATCTCAAGCAGGGTTTTGCCCGCGACGTGGTATTGCTGAAACTGGTGGGAATGAATCCCGTCATCGTCCACGGTGGCGGACCGCAAATCAGTGAGATGTTGAAGCGAATCGGCAAGCAGGGTGAATTCATTCAGGGTATGCGCGTGACTGATGCCGAAACCATGGACGTGGTGGAAATGGTGCTGGGAGGATTGGTCAATAAGGACATCGTAAACCTGATCAATCGTCATGGCGGTCTTGCGGTAGGTTTGACCGGCAAGGATGGTGCTTTCATTCGCGCAAGAAAAATGCTGATACCGGACAAGGAAAAAGCGGGAGAATGGCTAGACATCGGTCAGGTAGGGGAGATCGAGAGTATTGATCCAGCTCTGATAGCGCTGCTCGATACCCGTGACTTTATTCCAGTAATTGCTCCCATCGGTGTTGGCAGTAATGGTGAGTCCTACAATATCAATGCCGATCTGGTGGCAGGTAAGCTGGCAGAAATCCTGAATGCAGAAAAACTGATTCTACTCACTAATACCCCCGGTGTGCTGGACAAAAATGGCAATTTGCTGACCGGATTGACGGCGCAAAGCGTGGATCAATTGTTTGCCGATGGAACCATCTCCGGCGGCATGCTGCCAAAAATCAGTTCGGCGCTGGATGCGGTGAAAAATGGCGTCAAATCCTGCCATATCATCGATGGGCGAGTGGAGCATGCATTATTGCTGGAAGTGCTGACGGATGAGGGTGTGGGGACGCTGATCAAGGCGGAGTGATTCGCCACCAATGTTTTCAAACTAGGATTTGTAGCAATGCTTTTTACTGAATCGAGAAATTCATGCCAGCCAAACCCGGTGAAAGAAAGCTTCAGATTTTGCAGGTTCTGGCAGAAATGCTGGAGAATCCTCGCGCGGAGAAAATTACCACAGCAGCGCTAGCGGCCAAGCTCGACGTTTCCGAAGCGGCGCTGTACCGTCATTTTGCCAGCAAGGCGCAGATGTTCGAAGGGTTGATTGAATTCATTGAACAGACTCTGTTTGGACTTATCAATAAATTGACTGTAGAAGAGAAAAACGGTATCCAGCAAATTGAAGGCATATTATTGTTGCTACTGGGTTTTGCCAAAAAAAATCCGGGTATGACGCGAGTGCTGATCGGCGATGCGTTGGTAAACGAAAATGATCGCCTGCAAACACGTATTAATCAACTGCATGATCGTCTCGAGGCGACATTGAAACAAGCATTGCGCTTCGCCGCCGGTGAGCAGGAAATCGCAGCCGGACTTGATGCGGCGGCACAGGCAAATTTGCTGATGTGTTATGTTACTGGCCGCTGGCACCAGTTTGCCAAAAGCGGTTTCAAGCGCGATCCGCTGGAATACTGGGAAGCGCAGCGGAGAGACCTATTGTTGGGTAAGCTATGTTCACCGTTTATTGAAACACAGATATAGTCTCATCAGCTAGTCAGCTATGGCTGATTCCCGAATATCACATACCGCACATGCCGGATCTTTATTCAGTTTGACTGAGCGCCAATTCATTGTCAGGCTATCGAGCAGCAATAGACGGCCATTCAGAGTTTCCCCGATACCAAGCAGAATCTTGAGCGCTTCCGCTGCTTGCACACAACCGATGATGCCCGTCAGCGGCGCGAACACTCCCATCACTGCACACTGCATGTCTTCATTTTCGCCATCTGCCGGAAACAGGCAGTGATAACAGGGGCAGTCGCTATGGCGCAAGTCAAACACGGTTACCTGCCCCTCAAAACGCACGGCTGCACCGGACACCAGTGGTCTCCTGTGACTGACACAAGCCTGATTCACCGCATGACGGGTGATGAAATTGTCACTTGCATCTAGCACCACATCAGCCTCAGCGACAAGTTGCAGTAGCCTATTCTGGTTCACACGCTCATTTAACGCGACCACATTCACTTCCGGATTAATGCCCGTAAGTGTTCTTTTTGCGGAGTGTGTTTTCGGTGCACCGATGGCTTCGGTATGATGGATGATTTGTCGTTGCAAATTGGTGAGATCGACAACGTCGCAGTCGCAGAGAGTGAGTTTGCCAACACCGCTGGCAGCAAGATACATTGCGGCGGGCGAACCCAGACCACCCGCGCCGATAATAAGCGCATGTGACCGGATAAGATTCTCCTGCCCCTGTATGTCGATTTGTGGCAGGAGGATGTGTCGGCTGTAGCGTAGCAGTTGGGTGTCGTTCATAACTGGCGATACTGAAGTAGTCCTCCAATATCTTTCACTCGCGTGCGATTCCAGTGCAGCCAGAGGCCAATTTGGTTATTTCCAGCGGAATCAATTGCTGGTTTCTACAGATTTCTTTTCCAGTTCGGGAACAATGCCTTTGAGATGATTCATTGCCTGGATCAACAGCAAGTCATTGCCGGAACCAAATTCCATCGGCGGCACGGATTTCTTATTGCTGTCGTCGCCCTCTGACTTGGGCGTTTTAATTGCAGGCTTCGGTACGGTTTTCACAACATCGGCAGGTTTGACTTTGTCGGTCTTTTCGTTAGACAAGTGGCGCTCTAGATCGGATTCGCGCAGGCGTGCAGATTCATCTTTTGCGGATGCATCAATGATGTCTGGTGTGATCCCCTTGGCCTGGATGGATTGCCCATTAGGCGTGTAGTAGCGCGCAGTGGTAAGTTTGATGGCGGTATTATTACCGAGCGGCAGTATCGTTTGTACCGATCCCTTGCCGAAAGTTTGGGTACCCATTACTACCGAGCGTTTATGGTCCTGCAATGCACCTGCAACAATTTCCGAAGCAGAGGCTGAACCACCATTTACCAACGTGACCATCGGCACGGTTTTGATTTCTGGTGGCAATCCTTTCAGGTAGTCACCTTTGCTATCACGCAGATAAAATTCGGGGCTGGCCCTGAGCTTCATCTTGGCGTCATCGGTACGACCATCGGTATAAACCACAAGTGAATTGGCTGGGAGGAAAGCGGCAGATACTGCTACTGCACCATTCAGCAATCCACCTGGGTCGTTACGCAGGTCCAGTACCAGCCCTTTCATCGGCACAGGGCTTTCTTTAAACAATTTATCTATAGCCTTGGCCAGATTTTCACCGGTTTGCTCCTGAAATTGGGTGATGCGTATGAACGCATAGCCAGGCTCGATCAATTTCGACTTGACGCTCTGAATTTTGATAATGGCGCGTACTAGAGTGAATATCAGCGGCTTGGTTTCATCTTTGCGCGCGACAGTGATGGTGATGGGGGTGTTGGGTTTGCCGCGCATGCGTTTGATTGCATCGCTGAGAGACAAGCCCTTGACGGCGGTATCATCCAGCTTGATGATGAGATCACCGGTTTTGATCCCGGCACGAAACGCAGGGGTATCTTCTATAGGCGAAATCACCTTGACAAAGCCGTCTTCCATGCTGACTTCAATGCCCAGACCGCCGAATTCTCCCTGGGTGCCAATCTGCAACTCCTTGTAAGCATCCATATCCAGATAGGCAGAATGAGGGTCGAGGCCAGTCAACATACCGTTGATAGCCTCGGTAATAAGTTTCTTGTCTTCTACCGACTCGACATAATCGCTTTTGATGCGGCCAAATACCTCAGTAAATGCGCGGAGCTCCTCAACCGGAAGCGGACGTAGGACCTCTCTCGTATCCTTGTTGGCTACCGCAGAGAAATTGAGGCTGAGCATTACGCCCGCGACGGCGCCAAAAAGAATCAGACCAAATTGCTGCATCTTGTTGCGCATTACACTTTCTCCAGAGACTTATTAATCATATTGTTGCTACTCATTTTATTCTGACCCAGCTTAAGGGGTCAAACGGCTTGCCTTGATGGCGCAGCTCAAAGTATAAACCGGAATCCGCATTGCCGCCGCTGTTTCCCACGGTAGCAATGGTGTCACCACTGCGTATGGTATCACCGACTTGTTTGTAGAGGATCTCGTTATTGCCATAAAGGCTCATGTAACTGCCGCCATGATCCACGATCATAAGATTACCGAATCCTCTTAGCCAGTCGGCAAATACTACGCGACCGCCAGCAATGGCTTTAACCTCTTCACCGTTGGGCGAACGGATGAGCAATCCTTTCCAAGTCATACTACCACCAGAACGTGGACTACCGAAGCGGTTGGTAAGTTCCCCGCGTACTGGCAGACTCAAGCGACCCTTGAGTGCCGCAAACGGATTTCCATCCGTCGATGCATCGGGTAATCTACTGTTGCTCAATGGCTCAGTGCGTTTTTTTTGTGTGAGCAGTCTGCCGATTCTTTCCACTAGACGGGAGAGACGCTCCTCGTCGCGCTTGAGCTTACTGATTTCGCGCCGCTGCTGCTCGACCTGTAGGGAGATGCGTGTAAGTAGTTTTTTATGCTCGGCTTTTTCCTGTTCCAAGTGTTTTTTCTGTCGGGCCTGCTCGGCTTGAATTGCAGCAATTTCTAAACTTTTATTGCGACTCTCGCGGGTGAGCACATCAAGTTGCTCAAGGTTGGCGCGTAGAGTATTGATATCTTCTGCACGTGCACGGGTGATATAACTATAATAATGCAGCTCTCGTGCAATCTGGTTGGGATCCTGCTGATTGAGCAATAGCCGAAAATATTCCTGTTGTCCGCCAATGTATTGCCGGTAGAGCAGGTCTCCTAGCTGCAACTGCTGCATTTCGATATTGCCTTTGACCTGTCTGGATTGGGTTTGCAGGTGGCTGAGTATGTTATTGGCTGCGTGCTGCTCCTGTGTAAGTTCAGTCAGCTTGCGACTGGCATTGCTGATGGCTTGTTCTGATTCACGTAACGCATCTGCTGCCTCTGATCGTGATTCTTCATTACTGACCAGTTCTTTCTGCAATGCCTCAATGCGGTGTCGCAGCTGCTTCAGATCTTCCTGATTGGCTTTGGGAGCGGCATGGAGCGGATACGATAACACCAGAACACAGGGCAAAATGAATTTTAAAAGTGCCTTTGGCCGTAAATTGATACGGATATAACCTGATGTTTTCAATCGTGTTTTCGCCGGAAAAGAATCATATGTCCGGGTTGGCTCTCACTATGCCTTAGCTTTGCCCTGATTTGCTACGGCCTCCCTGGCTTTTTCAATTTCAACTTGGTCACCCAGGTAGTAATTTCGAATAGGTTTCAGATCGTCATCAAGTTCGTATACCAGCGGTATGCCAGTGGGAATATTGAGTTCCAGGATATCCTGATCGGAAATATTATCGAGATACTTAACGAGTGCTCGTAGTGAATTGCCATGCGCAGTAATGATAGTCCGTTGCCCGGATCGCACCATTGGAGCGATGGTTTCGTTCCAGTAAGGAAGGAATCTTGTCACAGTATCCTTGAGACACTCAGTCAGGGGAATATCTTGTTTAGACAAATTCCGGTAGCGGGCATCAAAGCCGGGATAGCGATCATCATCGGCAGCCAGCGCAGGTGGGCGAATATCGTAGCTGCGGCGCCAGATCAGCACTTGCTCATCGCCATATATGGTTGCTGTTTCGGCTTTATTAAGACCTTGTAACGCGCCATAGTGCCGTTCGTTCAGTCGCCAGGAAAGATTGACCGGAATCCACATCTGATCCATTTCATCCAGCGCGATCCATAAGGTGCGTATGGCGCGTTTCAATACCGACGTATAGGCAACATCAAATACGAATCCATTTTCTCGCAATAATCTACCGGAATTCCTGGCTTCTTCCAAGCCTTTCTGCGATAAATCCACATCTGTCCAACCGGTAAAGCGATTTTCCTCGTTCCAGGTACTTTCTCCATGCCGCAGGAGAACAAGTTTCTTCATGTTGGCCTTTATGAAAAGGATGAGATCTTCTATGAAGCGATTTGAAATCCAGCAGCATTTTAATATATTTTGTCAGCAGTGTCCGGAGATTTGAGTTTAAACACATGTAACTCATTGAGTGTATATTGCTAAATGGCATATTTCTCTGTAACCGATTTCGCTACACACCCGATTAAGATTACATGGAAGCACAATGCTCACAGCAACTTTGCCGTGGGCCTGGATCAGGCTGCACCCAGCGCTTGACCGGATAACCCCAGATGAGTTCTACTATGAAAACCTGCCCAGATTAATGGGGGTTACTTTCATCCATTGCACCAGTTAAATATTCGGCATAACTTTAGATCTGGAGCAAAAACATGTTAATCGGCGTACCAAAAGAAATTGTGAATCATGAATATCGCGTGGGTTTGACACCATCCTCGGTACGCGAATTAATTTATCAAGGCCACAAGGTTCTGGTCGAGACCAAAGCGGGCGCTGGCATAGGCTTGGACGATGCGGCTTACAAGTCAGCGGGTGCGGCCATCGCCAGGAATGCAGCTAAAATATTTTCTGTGGCTGATTTGATCGTGAAGGTAAAGGAGCCGCAGCCAGACGAGTACAAGATGCTGCATCAGCAACAGATACTCTACACTTATTTACATCTGGCCTCTGATTTGGAGCAGACCGAAGGCCTGATCAGGTCTGGTTGTAGTGCTATTGCCTATGAGACCGTGACCAATGCTCGCGGCGGATTGCCGCTGCTGGCGCCGATGTCTGAGGTTGCTGGTCGCATGTCAGTGCAGATCGGCGCACATTATCTGGAAAAGGCCCAAGGCGGTGCAGGCATTCTGATCGGTGGTGTGCCAGGCGTGAAAGCGGCCAATGTAGTCGTCATTGGTGGTGGTATTGCGGGTACTCATGCGGTACGCATTGCACTTGGCATGGAAGCCAACGTCACGGTCATCGACAAGAACCCAGACCGTCTGCGTGCACTGGATGAGCTGTTTGGTGCCGGCCTCAATACCATTTATTCGACGGTGGACTCAATCGAGCAATATGTGGTCAACGCGGATTTGGTGATCGGCGCGGTGCTGGTGCCGGGCGCTACAGCTCCTAAGCTGGTTACCCGCAAGATGATCAAGCGGATGCGTCCCGGTTCGGTCGTGATCGATATCGCCATCGATCAGGGGGGTTGTTTCGAGACTAGTCGTGCCACTACCCATGCTGATCCAGTCTATGTGGTGGATGGTGTCACGCATTACTGTGTCGCGAATATGCCGGGCTCAGTTGCGCGCACTTCGACTTTTGCACTCAATAACGCCACTCTGCCTTTTGCGATGGCGCTGGCCAACAAGGGCATTAAGCAGGCTTGCATTGATGATCCTCATCTTATGAACGGCCTCAATATCCACGCTGGACAAGTCACCTATAAGGCTGTGGCAGATGCTTTGAAGCTCAAATATATGTCAGCAGAAGAAGCGCTGGGTATCTGAAAAACGTTAAAATACTATGACGTTAATAACAAGAACCCCCATGCAAAAAATGCCATCCCCACGGCTTTGCAAATAAGCTTCGACTCAAGCGGCATGGATTTCTCAAAAATAACCAGCAGAGTAATTAGAGCCATCGCCAATAAATTCATTACGCCCACAGCAAACATAATTAGCATTTGTGCCCAGCAGCAGCCTACACAGCTTGCCCCATGCTTTAATCCCATATGAAAAGCCCCTCTGGATCCCTCCTGCCACTCATTCAATAGAAAACCCATCGGCGTTTTACAGTGTGTCAAACATGCGTTCTTTATCGGCATGAACTGGTAAGAGCCCGCCAGAAATAAAATACCTGCGGCCATAGCCGTATTTTGATTATCCATCATCGGTGACAGCCAGCCTAAACCATGCATTTGCCATTGCAGCAGGGTTAAAACCACGCTGAATACCAGCCACACCCAGAGATAAGCGGAAGTAAAAATATAGCTTAATCTAGAAGGTGTCTTTGTTCGTTTCCGGCAAACTTGGGTGAAAGCCTGGATCATGGGCAGAGCAGATGGCAGCATCATTGCTGCCATCATGACGGCCCACATCATATAAACCAATCCAAAGTCTATGGCGCTCCACGCCGATATTTCCGATGGTGGCATCCACATTGCCGACATCGGCAGGCTTGTCATTTGCCACTGCAGATAGAAAAGATAGCTCCAAGCGGCAAAAATAGACAACACCAGGGTCGTCAATACGGTAGCGGATGTTCTAAACAAGGGATTATGGCTGGTAAACAAATGCCGAAAAATAACCGTTGCGTTCGGAAAACGTCCAGTCCTTGTCGTAATCTTTATAACGGTAGCTTTTTGACCGGGCGACGACGGTGGGATGACTCGTTACCACGCATAGAGGAGGGTTACTGATGGTTGCCTGTCCGCCGGTTATGCCCTCAATACTTTCGATTTCGGCTTGAGCTATATCAGGGATAACCAATCGTCGCTGACCACCTTGCTCCTGATAATCAATTTTTACTCTTTTCATCCCTAAAACTTCAGTTACAAAGCTCATTAGAATGGCTGGGTGCCCACCCTGTTGACCACTGAAGATTTGCACAATGGCATCAAATTGCTGATCATTTGCCCGCTCATCAACATATAAAGCTGCTTGCCAATTACCATCTTTCATATGTCCGGGCGAATAGCACGCTAACGCGACATTCAAGCCATCCAGTGCTTGACCATCCAGATGCCCCTGGTCAATGTGCCATGCCACCAGTAGCTTACAGTTGCCCTCAGTTGGCGGTTTAAGCCAGACACATGGGCAAGCGGTTTCGCAGTTACAGGTTTCAAAATAGCTGCCTTGCAAATTCCAGTTCTTTGTTTCTGACATGATCTCTCCTAGAAGGGTTCTTTAAATGGTCTCAAATCCAGTTCGTGCGTCCATGCGCTTGGGTGCTGCTTATGCATGGCCCAGTAAGTTTCGGCAATGGCAGTAAGTTGCAGCAAGCCATCCTTGCCTTTGGACTCAACATAGCCAGGGAATTGATTTTTTGCTCGTTCACCATCAATCACCCCGTCAATAATGGTATGCACTACATGGATGCCCTGCGGTGAAAATTCCCTTGCCATCCCTTGAGCTAATGCTCTCAAACCTGCTTTTGCTGCCGCAAATGCGGTAAATGGCGGTTTTGCCCTTAATGACGCTGTTGCCCCGGTAAAAAACAATGTTCCTTGTTTTCTTTTCTTCATGGCAGTGATTGCTTCCTTGCCAAATAAAAAAGCACCCAGGCAATTCTGCTGCCAGAGCATGGTGAAGGTTTCCGTATCTGTATCCAGCAAAGGTGCTGAAATATTGCTGTCTACATTGTAGGCAGCAATATCGACAACGTAATCACCAGACTGAGCGATTTTGAACAGGTGTGCGACATCCAGTTCTATTCTCGCATCGGCAACCGCAAAGGTGGCTGAGCCGCCGCGTTGCCGAATACCCTCGGCGACGCGTTGCAGCTTGTTTTCACTTCTCCCCGCGATAAAAACGTGCAAGCCTTTTGCAGCGAAATAGTTGGCAAGCGTGGCCCCTAGTCCTTGTTCTGGACCAACCCCGATGATAACGGCTGAGTATTGTGACGCCATATAATATTTTCCGACAGCTATCGTTGCAGGAATCCCGATCGGCTTTCCTGCTAATTTACCGTTGCACTGAGAAGATGATTCTTACGCCTGTTTTCTACCAAATATCAACGAGAAATTATTGCTCGGCATATCGATCTTTTCCTTTAATTCCAGACCGTGATTTGCCGCCGCTTTTTTTAGATCGGCGATATCCTTTAGGCCCCATTCCGGAACACCGGCAGAACGTAACGTATCATGAAATTCCTTATTGGAATCGGTCGTAAATGAGCTTTCAATCTGGAACGGCCCATAAATCAGCAGAAAACCGTCACTAGTCAACAAACGCGAGGCGCATTCCATCATGCCATCAGCAATCGAAACGGGTGCCACCTGAAAAATATTGATACAGAAAATTGCTGAGAATTTCCCATGATTATCCGCATTGAACCAAGTCTCGGGTTTGGTTAAATCGAGATGCGTCGGATCAGCAATGTTGTCATTGCCATGAGCAACCGACAGTTTTTTGATGTTATCGAAAACCTCACGATCCCTATCGGAAGGGTGAAAATGCAAATGTCTGAAATGCGGGGCAAAATAGTTGATGTGCATACCGCTACCGCTGGCTAGTTCCAACACTTGACACGGTTCCTTGGGTAATTTTTCTTTTAAGACACCCAACAGGGGTTCCCGGTTACGCGCCCCAGCCCAAGCAACATATTCACTGAGCGGGTGCGGATCTAATGGCGGTCTTTCTTGATTCATGAACAACTCCTTTGTTTGAATGGATACTAAGATAATAGCAAATACCATGCCAGCGAACCCTATATAAAATTTACTCTATATAACAAAGGATTGTTTTTTATATTTGCCCAGAGAAAGAAATTATGCTTCAATAAATGAAATTAAATTTCACAAATCCATCATGAAAAGTGATTCCTTCTCCGATCTAACGCCGGTTTTTTTTCTACAAACCTTCATCCTTGAGTTGATACACGCTAGCGAACAACAGGGACAGCAGCATAGTGAAGAATTGATTGAACAAATAGCTAAAACTGCCGGCTGTTTTTTTGAAGAAACCTATCGTGGCGATACTCGGAAAAACGGTCTGCTGGATATTGAAAGCTATACCGAGCTTATCCTCGGGCTTAAGAACAATATCGGCGGTAAATTTTCGTTGGCATCAAGCAATCAGGATTGCGTAACGGTCACCAATTCCTGCTGTCCTTTTGGTGAGCGGGTTACAAACTCCCCGGAATTATGCCGCATGACTTCCAGTGTCTTTGGCGGCATTGCAGCCAGAAATTTCGGCTATGCCAAAGTGGAGATCAAGAAGAGCATAGCCCGGCGGGATGGCTGTTGTGAGGTGTGTGTGTACACTAATCCGAATGCGGCAAAGGGACGCCCGGGAATCGAATATATCGATACGACGCCTATCAAGGAAAAGCAGGATATCGATGATTTGCATTCCCGCATTGAAGAAAGCATGCAGCAGATCTGGCGCAAACAATCCAGGCCCACCGCCAAGAAGCATCAGCCGCCAGCGATTATTGCCAAATCGCCCGCTATGCAGAGAATATTGCAATCCGTAGAAGTGATTGCACCTACTGTGGCAACAGTGTTGATTCAAGGCCAGACTGGTGTTGGCAAGGAATTGATTGCACGAGCTATTCACGCTATGAGTGGACGCAGTCAGAAACCTTTTATGCCGATTAACTGTGGTGCGATTCCGGAAAGTTTGATTGAGAGCGCACTGTTTGGACATGAGAAAGGCGCTTTTACCGGGGCTATTGAGGTTCACCAGGGTTATTTTGAAAGAGCCGAAGGTGGCACGCTGTTTCTGGACGA